>DAQW01000100.1:880-7565 GCA_002503045.1 Euryarchaeota archaeon UBA39
CAAGATTTGTTTGAATGGTTTGAATATTATCTCCAAGAACGTGGACCAAAACCAGAGATGTCAGCGCAAATTCAACGTAATGATGGGCATTGGAGAATTGAGAGTATTTGGCCTCCAACAGATTCTCAGCCCTTACCTATTGATCTCGGAGATTGTGATTATGATGGGGCCTTTGTTGGTGGTGGAGTATCTGTAGTAGGGGGGGGCCAATCAGTAACTATTGATTGCCCAGACATTAACCTCGAATCCCCACTCCATATTTCTGGTCTACCTACAGCTCACCTTGCAACTGTTCCTACATTTGATGGAGGTCAAGTGTTTATCGAGATGCAAGATCTTGAGACTGGATTGCGACTTGGTCATGCTACAATGGATATTAGATATCATGCAGGGGGGTATAATCCACAAACTGTAATTCCAGGTGAAGAAGTTACAATGATGATGGAATTCCAAGGCATTGATGCAATATTACCTACAGGACACGGCATTCGTTTAATTTTGACAGATACGGGAGAAGATTACCTTGCTCCCGCATGTGGTACTGCATGCACAGTACATGTTTTACCTTCAATGTCAGAACTCACCCTACCAATTATTGATCGTACGAATTCAACCTCCCTCATCGTTCCATCACCAACAGAAAATTAGTTGATTTAATTGAATTTCAGAGAATTTACTAATTCATAGCGACGGGACTAAAACTACCAACAGGAGAAGTCATTTCATGTCACCTTCAACCAATACTTCGAAGGCGACCAAAGTTTTGGTTTTGACTGATTTTTATCCAATCGGCCTTCAAGAAACATTCATCACCCCTGAATTAGAAACACTTTCATCTCTTTTTGATCATGTTACAATCATTCCAACAAATCTCGAGTCAAGTATAGAAAAAGGGATTCGTGAAGTACCTAATAATGTAACAATTCTAACTGGTATGTGGCAAGAAGCAAGAGCCAAATGGGAAAAAATGAATAAATTTTCCAAACTCTCTCTTTCAAAATCTTTCCTCCGTTCATCATGGAATGAAAAAAGGAATTATTCAACCCCTATTCTTCGAACATTAGGAGAGGCCGCATATGCTAATCATTTTTCTAAAGAAATAGAACGAACAATCAACATCGAAGAATTCCAAGCAGTATCATCATTTTGGCTTAATCGACCCGCCTTTATAGGTGCAATTTTGAAAAAAAACAATCCCCATCTCCGCTTCCTTTCTAGAGCCCATAGGGGGGATATAATCCCAAAACAAGATAGCAAAACAATTCCATTCCAACCATTTGTGATGAATTATGTCGACGAGATCCACGTCGTTTCTCAAGATGGTGTAAATACCCTTCAATCAATTCACCCACATGCATCTAACAAAATAATCGTTGGCAGAATGGGTGTGTTAAATCAAAAACAAAATATTCACCGTTCTCTAGATGGCTGTCTTAGAATTATTTCAATGTCAAGAATTGTAGATGTTAAACGGGTACATTTGATTGCTAAAGCCCTGGCTTTTGTTTCTCGACCCATACACTGGACACACTTTGGGACAGGCCCAGGAATGGAAGAATTGGAACAATTAACCAAATCACTTCCTGAAAATATTGAAGTTTCATTACCTGGATTTGTTGAATCACACACAGAAATCCACACAAATCTTCAATCTCAACCTTGGGATATTTTGGTTAATGTTTCTACATCTGAAGGAGTTCCCGCAGCAATTCAAGAATGTTTTTCATATGGGATTCCAGCAATTGTTACAGAAGTTGGAGGCAATCCAGAAATTGTAGATTCAACTTGCGGCCACCTACTTTCAGCAAATCCATCTCCTGAAGAAATAGCCACAATTCTTCAAGATTGGAATATAGACAACGAAGTTATGCGAACTTCTGCATTGAATCGTCAAAGAGAAAAATTTGACATAAAAAAGAATGCAAAAGAATATGCAAAATCTCTCTTAAAGAAAAATTAGAACATCCAAGGGATTGAAATCTACCCTACTAGTCTCAGGAACATGGGAAAACCCTTCTTCTCAGATCCTAAACACCTTTCATATATTGATGGTGATGAATTTAGTCCAGCCCTTTCCTTGGATTTAGACTTCCTTCCATCTGAACCTAACAATTCACGCCAAGACACAATTTGTTCGATAGTTTCAAGCAAAAAAGTCTTGCATATTGGTTGTACAGACCACCTCCCTGTTATCGATGAAAAAATTAGTGCTGGTAGGCATTTACATGCGGCGCTAATTGAAGTATGTGAGAAAGTGATAGGTGTGGATATAGATCAACCTTCAATTGATCATTTGACTCAAAATTATAACATGTCAGATATCTATAATGTAGATCTTGTATCCACTCCTTTGGACAAAGTCCCCTTCACTAATGAAGGGCCGTTTGAATATGCAATTATGGGAGAAATCGTTGAACACTTAGACAACCCAGTACAATTTCTTTCCAAATTAAGATCAGAACATGGAACACTTTTCAATAAATTAATTGTTACAGTTCCTAATGCCTTCAATCATAATGTTTTGAAAGAGTGGAAAAGAGGTAAGGAGACAATAAATTCAGACCACAGATTTTGGTTTTCTCCATATACGATTACTCGTGTACTTAGTGCCGCAGGCTACAAAGTTGAATCAATTCGTATGGCTGATGTATCACAAAAAATGGATATTTTTTCTAGGGGGTTAAATCGTTTTTACTCGATGATTGGGTCAACAAAAAGACTCCGTGTCGCTCAAAAATATGGAGCTACAGTAATAGCCATTGCATCTCAACAATAAAAGAAAATCATTCATTTCATGTCCAATAACACCCTTTGAAATAGACCACATTGGCCCATGAAAGTATGGAGAGCGGATCCGACCCATCAGTCTTTGAAAACCGTCTTCTATACAAAGCAGGAATATTAGCCCATGATTATCGAAAAATTGTTTTCAGCATTGGATTAATTATCTGTTTATCTCTTGGTTCAATGAGTATTTTTTTGGTGCCCGAATGGTCAGAAGCCTTTGGTGAAGGAGATTTAGAATCTGCAGATGGTTTTGCTATAATGGATCAATCATTTTCAAGCTCAGAAGATCAAAGTGCACAAAGATTCTACATTTTAGTTCGCCACAACATATCTTACAACGATAGCATAGTCCAAGAGTCGATTAATACTACTTTAGCACCAATAATTTCTGATCCAACAGTCTCAGTTACATTTCCATGGGCAGTCGACCAAGGCAACATTAGTAACTTTGTTAGTGATGATGGACAATTTTCTCGAACCTTGGTAGTAGTATCACAAGACCGAAGTCCAGCTAAGATTTTCTTAGCAGAGCACTGGGGAGATATGGTTAGTGCTATAGATACAGCAGAAGAAGAACATGGATTAGAAATGTGGATTACTGCAGATTTAGCTACAGATACGACTTTTGATATGCGACTAAAACAGGATTTGATTAGTTCAGAAGTAATTGCCTTGCCCTTCGTATTCATTCTGTTGTTGGTTGTTTTCGGCTCCTTTGTAGCTGCATTTCTACCTTTAGGAATAGGAATACTCACAGTTGTTAGTGCACTTGGAATTACGATTTGGCTTTCAACACTTGAAAGTACGAACGTGAATAATTTTGCATCAAATATCATCACATTACTTGGTGTTGGAGTTTCTATTGACTATTCACTTTTCATTGTTTATCGTTATCGTGAAGAACTTTCACAAGGACATGATACACGTACAGCAATTGCAATTACTACCGCAACAGCAGGAAAAGCCGTTGTCTTTTCTGGTTGTACTGTAGCCGTTGGTTTGCTTGGTTTGCTATTTTTCGTTAACACAGAATGCCCCTCTTTTGGGATCGGTGGAACTTTAGCTGTATCGATGGCAATGTTAACTTCAGTAATTATGCTTCCAGCTCTACTCGCTATGTTAGGCCCCAAAATCAATAGTTTTAGGGTTCCGTTTGGGATGAAAGATACAGTAGCAGAAGATGGTGTTTGGTCAACAATTGCAACTACTGTGATGAAAAGACCTCTTACGATTTTGATTCCAATATTAATTCTATTAGTGGGTGCAGGCACACCATTCCTTCAAGCTGAATATGGAATTACCAGCATCCAATCATTACCTCCAGACGACATGTCAAGAAGTGGATTAGATCAAATGAAATCCATTTGGGTTGAAGGTTCAGACAACAATTTACTTGTTATTATCGAAATCGAAAACGACGAAGATCTTCTTTCACCAGAAAACATTCGAGATGTTCATGAATTTGCATCATCAATTTATTCTGATGATGAAGTATTGACTGTTGTCGCTCCGGGATTCATAGACCCATCAATGGATGCTAATTCAACAATTTCATTTTGGCAGGCACCTTCAGAATTTCTAAGTGTAGAAGAGAATGCCCAACGAGAATATCTTAGAGAAGTATTTTTCACAACAAAATCAAACCACACATGGCTTCTAGTTACTTTATCCAATGATTGGAATACTCCTGAGGCGTTTGACTATGTTGAACAGATGCGTGCAAACCGAGATAGTGGAGAAATATCCTTGTTTGGTGTAGAAAATGAAGCTATTATCATTAGTGGTTTAGCTGCTTATAATGTCGATTTATTAAATGCGGTTGTCGAAAGCCTTCCCTCATCAATAATCTTTATTTTTGTGTCAACCTGTATTCTTCTTTTTATTCAAGTCAGGTCGTTTATTATACCTCTAAAAGCAATTTTGATGAATATTTTGAGTATTACAGCAACATTTGGTATGCTAGTATTTGTATTCCAAGAAGGTGCATTAGGACTTGATGAGATTATGAATTTCACACCACAACCAATTAATCCCACAACCCCAGTGATGTTATTTTGTATCGTCTTCGGTCTTTCAATGGATTATGAAGTATTGATGTTATCACGAATACATGAAGAATGGGAAAGAACTGGAGACAATACAAAAGCAGTAGCAATAGGGCTTCAGAAAACAGGACGTTTGATTACTGCTGCTGCTATGATTATGATTTTGGTTTTCTCAGCCCAAATTTTCGCATCGATTGCAGTAATCAAACAATTCGGGCTTGGTTTGGCATTAGCAATTTTTGTGGATGCAACCTTTGTCCGTGCTCTAGTTGTGCCCGCAACCATGCGCTTAATGGGCCCTCTTAATTGGTGGGCACCTTCATTCTTACAAAAGAAATCAAGCGAAAATATTTCAAACGACGATGGAGAAGAATCCTAATCTTCTCTATTATAGAAATCCCTATAATTACAATTTTCACCATGTCTACATTGGCTTGAATATTGTGTGGAACATTTCCAATCAGTTACCTCATTACATCCATTACACAAATTATCTGTTGGCTCACAATTGAGACAATATCTCTTGATTCCACAAGCACAGTAAGAGTGCCAAGTTATTCCCCCATGTGGAATTCCACATTCACATAAATCAATGTCACATGTTCTACATATCTGATTTCTGTCACTACAATCATTACACAAACACTCAATACCACAATTTCCTATTAATTCACCAAACCCTCCAATTCTTGTTCTACAAGAGTACAATGCATCTACTTCCTCTCGACAATTGACACAAATTCCAGGTTGTCGACAATTACTACATAATACTCCATTAATATCCTCTATTTCACACCGATTACAAATTAAATTTGCATTACATCCTTGACACTCTTCCAATACAAATCTACAATTATTACAATGCCCTTCTCTAACTTCCTCTAACTCTGCCCAATCATTTGGACGGCGCCTCGCTCTGAATGCTTCCGGATCAAAACCGAGAGTTTGAATTCGCCCCTGCCGTAATATTCTTCTCCATTCTCTTTCATTTACTAAGATTCGAGGGGATTTGTAAACTTCTTTGATTATATGCCCGAGATTTGGAATTTGTTGCCCTAAGTTACTTTCATTGTTAATCATTAATGCCAACTGACCTGCTTTATCACCAATCGGCAGATTTTCTTGAAAGTCAATACAGGGAAACCCATACACTGAACTCCCATCAATCTGAGAGATTCTCCAACCATAGTTATTAAACTCAAGATAATTGATTAAAAACTCTACATCATCTAAACACCTACAAACTATCAATTTTACATCTTTTTCATTTGCTTTAATAACGTAAACGAGTCCACTTTCTCCTCTACAAACAAACATCCCTGGAGCTGGAGATTCAAATCCTCCAACCAAATTAATCACAGATTCTAAAAACTGTAAAGATTTAATTTCGGGTTCACTAATCTTTGGCTGCAAAATCCTCAAAACATCATAGGTATCAATCATTCTTCTTCCCCACCCCATCGATTTTCAGAAATACAAACCCCATCAAACAAATCTCTAAATTTCATTCTTTCACCGTTCTCATTTCTTGAGTAAAATCCAACCCTTCTTGCTTGTTCAAGTGAACCGATTTTAAAATCCAAAACACCTTTAGTATACAATTCGTATATCTTCTCTAAGATTTCTGTTTTATTTTTCTCATATCGATCAAATATATCTTCAGGATGTAATCCCCTAGTAAGATCATTAATCAATGTCTCAATTTCTTCACTTTTCCAAATTACTTCAATCATCTAAATTACCTCATAAGTTCAGTCCTACTCGACTTCAAACTATCTCCCGAAACTGAAAGTTATGCCGAGCCCTTTTGAAGATGGCCCTCCACTGATTAACCTAAGGTTGTAGAGTCAAAG
>DAQW01000105.1:0-313 GCA_002503045.1 Euryarchaeota archaeon UBA39
TTTTGCTGATTTGTTAGCAGCTGCCACAGTTGCTCCTGTATTGCTTACCCTTTGGGATAAGATTACTTCTACTGGGGCAATGATGGGTGCAATATCTGGGTTTGTAGGCGTTATTGCATATGGATCATATACTGCAGATTTATCAACTGGAATAGGGTACATTTTCTCTCCAACAAATGAGTTTGGATTAGCAAATCTAAATGTGTTTTTATCTGCTCTTTTTGCAAGTTGTATTGTTACTATCGCTGTATCATATGCATTAGAACCGAACCAAGATGATTCAGAAGAATAATGGTGGACGCTGGGGGATTTG
>DAQW01000105.1:632-1091 GCA_002503045.1 Euryarchaeota archaeon UBA39
GCTGGGGGATTTGAACCCCCGGCCACTTGGTTGCAAACCAAGTGCTCTTCCAAGCTGAGCTAAGCGCCCCTTACCCTTCGTCGTGTAGAGTCTTTGATTTGAGGGTGACGCTTATTCTTCACTCTGGGAAATCAACTCACGATATTTTTCTGCATGTAGTGGAGTAGGGCGAGAAATAATCATCAATATTGCAATTGCAGCAATTCCTGCACTCATACTCAAAACTATCAATTTCTGACGATTATTATCTGAATGAGTGACACTTTCATCATCATCTTGATTTTCTGTAGAATAATTTGGATTAGGTCCTACATTGGTTGTATGTACATCTTTATTCACAACAATCGTTCCAGTATATACTGTGCCATTTGAACTAATATCTTCATAGTCGAAAACACCTGAAATTAGTCCAGTACTTTCGTTGAATAAAACTTTGAAAACGACCTCACATTGTTCATT
>DAQW01000105.1:1464-12239 GCA_002503045.1 Euryarchaeota archaeon UBA39
ATATCTTCAGTCCCATTAAACAATCCATCTCCATCGATATCTAATCGAATTAGGTGAGTGATGTTCTCTCCGTTATCCACATTGCGGAACCACACACTATCATTGGTGAAAAGTACCTGCCCAGTAACATTAGTTGGAATCGGTCCTTCTTCTCCGATAATAATTGTGAATGTATTCGGATCATGAGCAGAAGCCGACGGAATAAAGATGCAAGAGGCGATGATGATGGTTGCCAACATAGCCCTGTTCATGGCACTGCCAAGGGTCCGATGACTTCAACACTACCGAACAGTTGCGCAGGATATATTGGAGAGGTGAGGCTATGGATAATCGTATGTTGATTGGCTATGCAGTAGTTGCTTTACTAGCCACTGTAAGCCTTACGACTGCTGTTTTAGCAATCACTAGTGAAGAGTCTACATCTGAAATTGATTCTGAATTTTTGTTCGATCCATTAATCCAAGATGTTGAAGGTCATGACCATCGAAATGGGAGTCAACATAATCTTTCAACTCCTAATTTTGAGGCATTATCATTCAATCAGTTAACGGAGCCAGGAAATGCTGAGGTACAGGTTGCAGATAGTCCAGATGGCCGAAGATATGCTTACATTGCTGGATGGAAAGAGATGCATATTGTCGATGTTACTGACCCTAGAAATACCACTGTAACTGGAGTTTATCTCGACCCTAATACACAAGTTTTGGATGTAAAGTATCTAGAATATAATGCTAGAGAATATGTGATTGTGCAGAATCAATTGGTTGATTCTGGAAATGCTGATCCTAACGTTGGAGAATGGGGTGACCCTGCTCAAGTAACTGTGACTTTAATCGATGTAACCGATAAATCTGATCCAACATGGGTTGATTCATGGTATGATTTTGATCATCCAAGTGGTCCACATAATTTGTATACTCATATGATTGATGGAGAATGGTATATCTTTGTGGCAAATCCAGATTATGAACAGTGTGATGTTGGCCAAGGTGATGCTTGTGGAGGCATTACAATTGCACATCTTAATTTTGCTGCATATGGTGACTTGCCTCGAATCGTCAAAGTAGGGGAGGCCGAGGTTTCTTGGGAAACAACTCGAGGTGGATGGATATATATTCATGATATGACCGTCCAACAGTGGCCCGGTGAAGATTCAAATGATCCTCGATTTGGTAGAACATTTGTTTATGGTGCATATTGGGAAGCAGGATTACGAATTTTTGATGTGAGCGATGTCCCTCATCCTGGAAATGATCTTGCAGAATATTTGTGGCACGGTTCTCTTTGTAGAGCAACTGGTGGAACTCAAGCAGGTTGTCTTTGGAGGGCTCCAGAAGTAGGGCAATGGATGGATTTTGCAGATCTTGATGATGATGGTGAACCTGATAGTGGTACTACAGGAAATGAAAATGGTGGGAGAGCATCTTACATTCACTATGCTGAGCCAGTTGATGAAATGGTCGATGCATCTCATCTTGGTTATCCAGCTGGAAAAATGCATCTTACATTCCTTGCAACAGAGGTACTTTCCACTAGTATTGGGACTGGAATGGCATATTTGTTAGATACAACCGATTATGATTTGGAGAATGGACAATTCCGATTTAGGCCTAAATTGATTCATGATTGGGAAATTCCCTATGCTGATGATCATTTCATCCCAACTGGAGAAGAATGGTTGCTGTTTTCACCACATAATGCGGATATTCAGATTTTCCAAACTGGAGTCCCAGGTCTACCTGACAATAGTCACGGGGGGGCATGGGACGGCCGAGTTTATCTCAGTCACTATCATGCTGGACTTTGGGTAGTTGATATTGAATCACTCATGGTCGCTGGCCTAGATGATTCAATGAATAGGACAGAAGCGTATTCGTATTCTACAGTTGGATTCCATTCGCCTAATGCTGGTGAAAGTACGACTTTATCTAGTGATTATTATGATTTTGGCTGGGTACCTTTCCTTTGGGCTGCCGAATATCATGAAGGTTATACTTACCTTTCTTGTATTACTTCTGGATTGTATATTGTTCAATTAGATATAGATAAGCCATACACTACAACACTTCCAAATTAATCAATAAAGCGAACTATTCAACAGTAGGTAATTCTTCGGATAGTGTATGGGACGAAATACGAATGCATTACTGCTATGTTTTTTGATGGCTTTAGCGCCATTTGCAGGATGTTTTGGAAGTGGAGATGAACCTGCTGAAGAAGTATATGTGTGGGTCGATCCTGTCACTGAGATTGAGGATGAAAACCACTCACATACTGATTTAATGTCTCATCGCCTCCAGACTCCTAACGTCCGTTTAATTGACTATCACAACCTCAACTGCGATGGTAATGTTAAGCCCCCTACTGATTTAGATAATGTAGCTGGCCGTCCATGTGATCCTGCGTTCAAGAATGTTGCACCAACTCCTGGAGATTCATCAGAAATATCGATTGAAGGAAATTTCCTAGAGGACTGCGAAAAGTATCCTGATGGTACTGGTGGCTGCTATGCTTATGTGTCATCATATAATCAGTTTGAGATTCTTGATATATCTAAGCCAAATAATATCACACTTCTTTCTACATACTATGCAGAAGTCGCTAGAATCATTGACATCAAAGTCACATCTGACAATAATTGGGTTTTGATCAATCATGAGTTGACAAATAGCGAGTTAGATCCTATCCCTAACGATGACGATGCAAACTCAGGTGCAAATCGTCTCGATGTAATTTATGTAGGCAATAAGAATGAACCCATTAAGGTAGCAGAATGGAATAATCCTCCTGCTGGATTCCATAATCAGGATTTACACGTGTACTGTGATTGGGACGGTGCTTCCCATCCTGACGAAGAGTGCAGTCTCTTTCTTTTTGGTGCCGATCCATATCCTGAGATGACTGAGGGGGATTCAGGTACATTCTACAAAGGAACACAGATATTCTATGTCCCTATGGGCTTTGAGTCTTGGTTGCCTACTCAGACAGATGAGCAACAAAATAGTAGTCGGGAAATTATTCGTTGGGGTGGTTATTCTCCAGAACCTGAGACTACATGTGGAGGTTCAATTTTTAATCACGATAATGTGTTCCATATTCATCCAATTACTGGACAGAAATTATTGTATGTGTCATATTGGGGCGCAGGGCTTCGCATTGTAGATGTCACAAACCCTCCTTTAATCCCTGACCCTGAGGGTGTATCTTGGCCACAAGACGACGAAGTAGGACGATGGCTAGGTTGCTCGACAGCTGATGATGGTTGGTACGGCCCAGATGGTGGAGGCCATGCAGGAATGAGTGCAAATGAGTGGCTTGATCAGAATCTTGGTAACGATAATATTCACTATGCAGTTCCTTATGACCACCTTATCTGCAAAGATGTTTCACAGTATGTGGATCAGTCTCAATGGCCAACAGAGTGTGGAACCGGGCCAGATGATTCAGTATATGGTATCAATTGGCGCCATTATACCATCATAGCGCCAGAGTATGGGTCAAATACCAATCATACTGGTTTCGTTTGGACGATAGATACTACTGATCCTGCCAAACCCTTTCTAGTCAGTAAGTGGAAATTACCTGGCCAGAGCATTCTGCCAGATGGAACTGTCCATGACAACCACTACATTCCAGGTGGCTACATTTTCAGCCCACATAACGGAGATACTGGCACGAATGGTCACGTTTATTGGACACATTACCATGCAGGTAACTGGTTGACAGATCACAGTGGAATCTGGGATAGTATCGTTTGGAAGGATGGAACTCCTTC
Source organism: Euryarchaeota archaeon UBA39 (assembly GCA_002503045.1). Classification (GTDB taxonomy): domain Archaea; phylum Thermoplasmatota; class Poseidoniia; order Poseidoniales; family Thalassarchaeaceae; genus MGIIb-N2. The sequence continues at coordinate 5,240 of DAQW01000105.1, forward strand.
TCCTGATCTTGGTTGGCAAGGAATTGAGACTCTAGGTGAGACTGAAACTCTAGGATATTATCTTCCTGCAGGGCCGGAATGGATTGCAGATCCTACTAGTGAACTTGGTTACGATATGGCCGACTGTTGGGCTTCTTGTATGATTCCATTCGATTGGGGCCTTCAGTATGACCCTCGAGGATTTTTGTTCATTTCTGAGATGGTTAGTGGAGTGTATGTCGTTCAGTTCGATGAAGATAAAGATCCACGTTTCGATTATCCTCCACTTTGGACACCTCTTGAGGAGTGATTTTACATATGCGCGTGGCGCTTATTCTTGTATTACTGATTGCACTCACACCGATGGCGGTGTCTGCTCACGGTGCAGATAAGTTTAGCGTCATTGTTCGTGGGGTTCGGATGGATCCAGACACTGTTCAGATGGTTCAGAACGATACAGTGGAATTCCTAAGTGTTAACAATTCAAATCGTTCAGTACGCATGGATTTTAACGGTGATGGAGATTATAACGACTCATATGATTTCAACTGCGAATTACCAAGTGGTGCAATGTGTTCTCTAGAGATGAATGTCACAAATTATACTGGTAACCTATATATTTTTGAGATTCTAGAAGATGACGGAAATCTAGCATTTACTTTGAATCTTACATTGATTAATGATACCCATAATCCCAATTCTTCGGTTGTGCCTAGTGGGGGATATTCCTTTGGAAATGTAACTCAAGATGTGGATGGTGACGGAATTCTAGATAATGTGGATAGGTGTGTAAATACCGAGCCGGGTGTAGAAGTTTTGCCATTAGGTGAAGATTTCCAAGGTTGTGATGCGGATTCAAATAATTCGTCTTTCCAATCCATTCTGGGTGTACTATTCATTGCCTTGATTGGTGTTTGGATATTCATTAGGGTCCGGAAGGAGGGGTAAAATGCGTAGATTTTCAATCCTAATTCTTGCCCTTTCTATGGTTTCAAGTGGATGTCTAGGGTGGGCAGAATCTGGTCCTGAATTTTATGGTGATGTGTTGTCTGATTCCTCAGTTCCTGTTTTCGAATTACAATCTCATGATGGAACTATGTTCAACAGTAGTGTTTTGGAAGGAAAAGTTGTCATTGTTGTCTTTGTCTATACTAGATGTCCTGACATTTGTCCCGTTACTAGTCAAAATGTAGCATATGTGTATGAAAATTTAGGTGAAAGAAAAGAGGAGGTTGAAGTTGTATCAATCACAGTTGATCCATGGGCGGATGATTATCCAACTCTGAATCAATATGTTATTGATCAGAATTTGTCTTGGCCTCATCTAACTGGCCCTGTTGAACAAATGGAACCTGTATGGTCTGCTTTTGGTGTTGGTTTAACCACTTATTCTGATGATTCTGATGGAGATGGAGTAGTTGACGGATTTGACACCTGTCCTGATACTCCACCAGGTGAATCTCTTGATCATCATGGTTGTGGATTGGACACCCAAGGTGGAGAGCAAGATAATGCTACAGCTGATTCTAACACTTCTGGTAGGCATGCACTCCCTGGATATTGGGTAGACCATATGACAGGAACAATTCTCATTGACAGGAATATGCAACAACGTGTGTTTTGGGGAGATATTGATTGGAATCCTGACTTTGTAATTGATGACATCGATGTACTTCTTGCAGAATAACATGGAATCAATGGATTTATATCACCAATTATTGACGAAAAAATATGAACAAGGCAGTAGCATTTTTGGTTGTTTTGACCTTTACTTTATCTGGGTGTGTTGCCGAAGATACAGAATTGATGAAATTCAATGGAACAGAATATCGTGACCCTGTTCCTGTTCCTGATTTTGTACTCACGGACCAGGATGGGAATAATGTCAGCCTTTCTGATTATCGGGGTAAGGTGGTAGTTGTTGCTTTTATTTTCACTAGTTGTCCTGATGTTTGTCCAGCTATTGAACACACTCTGAATTATGTCGATTATTTGTTACCCGATCATGGAATTGAAAATGATGTTGTATTTCTTTCGATTACAATAGATCCTGCTAGAGATACAGTTGAAACTCTCAAAAATTATACTTCTTCAAATAGTTTTGATTGGCCACATCTTACCTCTTCAAATCCTGATGATTTAGTACAAATATGGAGTGATTGGAATGTGGTTGTAGATAATGACCATGTTTATGCGAATCACTCTAGTCACGATCATGGTTCCCATGATGGTGACAATGAATCTGCAAATGAAACAGATGATGATGGTCATGATGATCATTCAGGTCATGGAAATCATTCAAGTGATTCTGGCCAAGAAGAAACAGCAGAAGTAGATACAGAATATAGTGTAGGACATTCTACAGTTACATTTATTCTTGACCAAGATGGAAACAAAAGGGTAGCATGGTCCGGATATGATTGGGATGCAGAAATGTTCCTAGAAGATTTGGTTACCATGGCCTATGGATCGAATCAAGATGATGATGATCATTCTGCGCACGCTCATCATTAGATTTCGATTGGATAAATTCTTGCTCATTTCCTGGATTTAATGATGAGGAATATAGGACAAATCGCACTGTGAGGAATGCTACGATAGAAGAAGCCACTAGAAGTGGCCCTACGAAACTAGATATTCCATACCACATAATTAGAATACCAATCATTGATCCGTATGCTATAATTTGGCAAACAACTGATAGGTTTCCAATTCGTTGCAAATCCGCTTTGAGTAATTTTTCTTCGTTTTCTCTTGCAAACAAATGCAATGCACAATAAACGATTTGAAATGGCATTGTGGATGCCAAAATTCCTAGGCCTAATTCACGTTGAAACGAGTGGTCTTTGTTTGCTTCAAGGCTATGCACCAATAGGATTGCCGTACATGTTCCTAACAAAGCCCCCATAATGGTCCAGCGTCGATCAGAGAAAACATCTCTGACCTCTTGAACTGAAACAATGTCTGGGTCAACTTGCTTGTTCACAGTCGCCATCCATGACGTTCCTGTCATGAAGGCTTCGTTATAGTTGGAGATTAGACCTCGTTTCTCAATTATATGATTGGCATCGAGCGTAACTTCTGGAGGTCAGGAAGATAAAGTTCTCTTATGTCATCCATCCCCAAAACCAACATAGCTAATCTTTCAAGTCCCATTCCCCATGCACAAACTGGCCATTCAGTCCCAAGTGGTTCAGTTACTTCGGGTCGGAAAATTCCTGCCCCACCTAGTTCTAACCACATTCCTCTCCATTTAACTTCAATTTCCAATGAAGGCTCAGTATATGGGAAATACGCTGGCCTTACACGAACATCTGGATAACCCATCTTTGCATAGAATGTCTTCAATGTAGTTACAAGCATTGGTAGGCTTGCTTCAGGTTCGTGAATAATGCCTTCAATCTGATGGAATTCAGGTAAGTGTGATTTATCAATTGCTTCTTGGCGAAATACACGTCCTATTCCGAAAACTCTGCATGGTTGATCTGGATTTTCAGCTAAATGGTGTACAGTGTTGACAGTTGTATGTGTGCGTAATAATCCCTTTTGAGCCTCCATTCGATCAAAAGATCCCCCCCAACCTGTACTACCTGTATCGCCTCCATTTTCATGTACATCTGCCCATAAGTTGAGCCATTTTTCATCAATGGGCATTGATTCAGGATTATCTAGGTAGAATGTATCTTGCATTGCTCTTGCAGGATGAGTCTGGGGGATAAATAGTGAATCCATGTTCCATCCAGCGGTTCTAACGAAATCGCCTTCAATTTCTGAGAATCCCATTTCTAGGAATATTGCCCGAATTCTCTGAATTAGTGATTGCATGGGATGAGGGCGCCCCCCCGCAGGAGTAGGTGCCGGAAGATTCACATCATATCTTTTGAATTCAGAATTTTTCCATTCATCTGTCTGCAACATCTCAGGAGTAAGATCTACAATTAATTTAGATTCATCAAGGGATGAAACATCCGAATTCATACCTTTTGGTGTTAATTTCCATGTTCTAGATACACTATCTACAATTTCGATAATGTTTTTTCGAATTTTGAATGCAGAAATCATTTCTTCGTCTAGTTTTTGAGCGTCTATTCCACCGTCGGATAATTTAGAAATAAAAGACTGTCTTTCTGAAATTATTCTTTGAATCGACTTGGAATCTTCAGGTATAATTAGAGTTCCTTTACTGATTTCTATGCCCAATTTTTTCAACAATCCAATTCCAGGCCCTGATTCAGATTTCTCAAAATTTGAACTTAATTCACGCATTGTCCTTTGAGAAGAATCTCTTTCCAATAGCCATTCAAAAAGTCTCGATTCCAGTAATCCATGTTCTACAGCCTTTCTTCCTTCAGTTCCTAGTGAAATATGTCTGGATGGTATTTCATTAATTTCCAATAGTCCTGCTTCTTCAAGTCCTAACCCTGCACCTGCTACATGTGCTTGATCCTTCCATTCACAGGCCTCCAATAAATCAGATAATTTCCAGACTGTATCTGGATCATCTAACATGGCTTTGAGCATTCTCCGCTCGTTGTTCCCTAGGTCTGCCATTACCATTGGGACAATCGTATATGTATTGACGCCTTCGATTGAATTCATTCTTCTTCCCAAAGTTGTATTCCACAGTGCGGGCATTCCCAACTCTTTGGTTTCCCGCCTTCAACCCATTCTACCTTTCCACATGAACCACATTTTATTGTTGATTTAATCGGTGGATCAAGAAGTGTATCAACTCTATACATTACTCTCCCTGCTTCCCTCATTGGTCCTTCATCCGGTTCCCAAGCTCGCATTTCATCGACATTCACGCGTTCTTCAGGGTCCTTTCTTATTCCAATAATTAACAAAAGCAAACCACATAATCCTAGAGGAAATGAAATCGTTACTCCTAATGCATCTGGGATTGCAATTGATATGGATGCACCCAATACAATACAAATCCATCCACTAAGTAGAAAGTTTGTTTTTTCGAATTGGACCACGCTTAGTCCTCCGAACGGCCTAATGATCTCCATGCATCTGCTATTGCTTCACCTGCACGGGCTGCCTTATTGGTTGGAAGTGAGCACACTCCAATTCTAACGCCTTTAGATAATGGGACCACATACACGCCTCTTTCAGCTATTGCTTCACATAATTCTACTGGGTTTGGGTCAGAAATATGGGCGAAATATCCGTCATGGCTTGGATCAAAAGGCAATCCCTTGCCTGCATCTAAAAGCAATCTTCTTCTTTGGACTAACATTTCTGATAATCCACCTCTTATGGCATCCCAAGAGGGCTCCAGTTCTCCTGAATTATGAATTGTTGAAACCATTGCTTGAGGCATTCTTGGGGAACCAGACCATGTTCCTCTACCGGTATGAACTAGCATTGGAACCATTCGATCTACAAATTCTCTACTCGGGTGAGCCATTACCAATGCACCGCATCTTAACCCATAGATTGTATGGCTTTTAGATGCGGAAAAAGCCCAACAAAGAAGAAGATTAGATGGCCAATCATCTATGAATTCGATTACTGTATCTGTCCACCCATGTGGCTCGTTTGCATAAAGAGCATATGCAGTATCCAATAAGAGTGTGAAACCGGCTTCAGGATTTTGTTTTGCTGCATCTACGAAACATGTGAGGACCTCAGCTCTTTCTTGTGCATTCAAACTCATTCCAGTGGGATTATGTGCTGGGTCATTTAGCCATGCAAGAATCCGTCCTTGAGATGACACAAGACTCTTAATTCGATCTGATAGTATTGTTCGATCTACTACTGAATTGTCGTTAGATGATTCACTAACTAATGGCCAATCAACTAAATTTAACCCACATTCTTCTGCAATTGTTTTGTATGGCCCCCAGTATGTACTTCGAACAAGTATTGAATCTGAACTTGAGAGTAGATTTCTAGCACTCAAGTATAGTGCTCCACATCCTCCTGGAGATGCGACTGCTTCTGTCTCCAAACCTAAGTTTCGTAATTGTTGTAATTTTGGACCAATGGCTAGTTTTTGTGCTGTTTCACGGAATTCAGGGAGGCCAGGAAGAGGTGAATATGCTCCTTTGTCAACATCTGTAAGTTCATTTAGGACTTGACCAACTATTGGATTAAGGATTAATTCTCCGTCATCATCTAGTAATGCTCCTATTGTTCCGTTTACAACATCCTCTCCGCGTGATTTTGCTGCTTGATATCGAGCAAGCCATGCATAGATGACATCATTCCCACCTTTTGCCATAGCATGCGGAGGAAGTAAGATTTGGGCAATCTCCGAATCTCCCTCCATGTCCTTACATATCGCCTCGGTTTTTGAATATGGTTCCAAGGAATTCAAGAGGGATTGATGAGTCGGAGGCACGCGCCTGCGTGGCCAAGTGGTAAGGCACCTGATTTGTAATCAGGCGATCGGGGGTTCGAATCCCTCCGCAGGCTCCAACAATCACCAACATTATCCGAGTGATATACTTGGGAGTTTTATGGGCGCACAAATCATTGACGGCAAAGCCTGTGCTGCATCCATTGAATCATCTCTAATTCCTAGGGTGAAGGATTTGATTGGTAAGGGTATTCACCCGCATCTTGCAGTTGTAATTGTTGGAGATGACCCCGCAAGTCATGTGTATGTGCGTGCAAAGGAAAGAGCCTGTGAAAGGTTGGGGATTAAGAGTACAAAAGTTCAACTTTCAAGTGATGTGGATTTTCAAAATGTAATCGAACAGGTCAAAAAATTAAACAATGATCCGACCATTCATGGTATCTTAGTGCAATCTCCCTTACCTAATGGTATGGATGAAGTAGCTATTACAGATTTAATTAGTCCAACAAAAGATGTTGATGGATTTCATGCTTCTAATCTTGGAAGATTAGTACAGGGGGACACTTCTGGTTTGTTACCATGTACTCCTGCAGGGGTAATGAAAATGTTAGAATGGGCAGATGTTTCTTTATCTGGTAAAAACGCTATTGTCATAGGACGTTCAAGAATTGTTGGGATGCCTCAAGCATTATTGTTGTCTCAAAAGGGAGC
>DAQW01000105.1:12621-12743 GCA_002503045.1 Euryarchaeota archaeon UBA39
GCTGATGTTTTGATAGCAGCTGTCGGAGTTCCTGAAATGGTGACTCCATCATGGATTAAACCAGGAGCCGTAGTCATTGATGTAGGTGTAAATCGTGTTGATGATGATTCTAAGGAGAGAGG
>DAQW01000011.1:0-349 GCA_002503045.1 Euryarchaeota archaeon UBA39
GATCCAGATCGGGCATCTCAAATAATGGGTACTGCTACTCAATTGGTTGCTGCGATTTCCGGAATTATTGATCCATTTATGCCATTTACTGGGGAGAAAATGCGGGCTATGTTAGGAGTGGGATCCATTAAATGGAATGATTTAGATGGCAGGGTTCTGGTAATGCCTGGCTCACAAGTTGGAAAAACTGAATTGCTTTTTGATAAAGTTGAAGACCATGAAATCGAAACTCAAAAGGCGAAATTGAAAAAATAGAATTTCAAGTTTAAGGCCCCGTAGTTCAACGGATAGAATAGAAGTTTCCTAAACTTTAGATAGCAGTTCGATTCTGCTCGGGGCTACCACAAGG
>DAQW01000011.1:732-890 GCA_002503045.1 Euryarchaeota archaeon UBA39
ATAAATAAATCATTGAAATGAAAAAGCCGCTCCGAATTGGAGCGGCTTTTTTTAAATAATAGTTGGGATTAACGCTGAACTGCTACTCGCATTGTACGTGTTCCCTCTTCAGCTGTCAAACGAACCATGTAGACTCCAGAAGCAAGATCACTCAAATC
>DAQW01000011.1:1275-3455 GCA_002503045.1 Euryarchaeota archaeon UBA39
ATACTAACCTCAACTTCACTAGATAAGTTGCTTCTTTCCAAAGTAAAGGCTCCAGCAGTCGGATTCGGATAAAGGCTAATACTTCCTAGCGCTTCGTCTATACTTACTGCACAGTCATAGCATTTTGAGAAACATACCGCGGCAAAAACAGTATCGGCAGAACCTAGCGTTGATAAGCGATTATAACCTCCTAGGCCATCACTTACTCCACAAGCCGAGAGATCACCACTGGCCTCAACACCTGCCCAATCAATACCGTTTATAAACTTATATTGTAAGCTTTCTCCCGTGGCTGAACCAAATGTGATTGAGTATATTCCATCACCGTCTGGGTCAAGCATCTCAGATGCCATTGGATCCCAATTTTGCCATGTACCTGCTACATGAATACCATTTGTATCGATAGCTCCGTTTGCAACCTCCCATGCCATGTTTACATTGAGAGTAACATCGATTACACAATCATCACACTCGCCCCAACATACAACAGGAAGGGTAGTATCTGCAGCAGGAATTGTAAGTATACGGTTCACAAATTGACCACTTTGAATCACACAAGAACCTTGATTACTTAGCATTTCTTGGATAGTCCATCCGTCAGCTGAATATTTAAATTCCACAGTGTCTCCAACAGGAAGGGTGATAGACACATCCCATACATTATCACCATCTGCATCACTCATCGCATCGCAATTTCCACACCAGTTATTAAATGTTCCATTCAATTCAGGAGTTGTAAACGAACTAGTGACCTTATTCATATTTACTTGGAAAGTGACTTCTGAAGTTTGAATACAATTGATAGTAAATACGGTAGAGTCCCATGAGCCTCCGGTGAATCCTGCAGCTACTGTTCCTCCGTGATTGAATGCTCCTCCATTTGAGGTGTCAAGCTTTGCAACATTATTAAGACCCCAAGGGCATAATATGTCTACTGTGTAGTAACCAACAGGGTTATTCATACCATCACCATATGAATCTTCAATTCTGAATTCATATGTTCCCGCATCCGGTAAGCAAACTGTATCCACATATGTCGCAGCAGAGGCATTGAATGGGAATACATAGTTAAGTGGACCTCTTGATGCCATTACATTACCTGTATTCACGTCAACAATCTCCCAGGAAATTTCGTCACCATAAACATCAGTAAGAACTTCTACTCGCACGTCTGTGCATGGAGCCAATGCACCATCAAGTTCTACATTATCTACAGCCCAGAACCATCCCCAAGCTCCACCTAGGTCATCATAGCGGAACCGAACTTGGAAGTTAGAATTCTGATATGCTGTGACATCAATGATTTGGTGGTCTGGATTACTCCATGCTCCAATATTTGCAACAAAAGAAGCAACTTGGACCCATGCGGTTCCATCATAAACTTCAACAAAACCTGCAGATCCAGTGAAAAATCTGAAATAATGATCAAATTCTAGTGTTAATGTATCGTAACCGACTGCATCAAATACTGGAGAAACTAATTTCACATTTGTTGCAGGTGCTGTTGAACCCACGGCATCATCATCAACCATGGCGAATTTGGTGCCATTGAGGCTTGATGATGTTCCATAGTTATCAATTACTTCCCAAGTAGATCCTCCAGGGTCTAATACACTCCATGTGCAAGATAAACCATTGTTGAAATCCTCTAAATAAGGAAGAGCAGTTGATGGAATATTGCCATAAATTGCCGAAGCGGTAGTCACAGGACCAGTGCAGCCTTCTGTAATAATCCAGTCATAGGCATAATAAACTCTCGAGTTTGTACTTCCAAATTGAACCGAGTCAATGCTTGCAACGTTAGCAACAGTATATGGGTAAGCACCACCTGTAGTTGCTCGGTGAAGCTGTCCAGGTGTGCCGGAGACAAAATCAAAATTGATGTAATACGTTCCTGGTGTAATAGCAAGACCTACATACACTTGGTGAGTGCCGGCTGCAGGCACATTAATAGTATCAGACAGCTGAAGTTCATTTCCAGAATGACCAGAAGCTTTACTTCCTCCTCCTTCAGATATTCTAACTTGAAAATCTACGAGACCATTAGATATAACACTAATGGAATCCAAGATAAATGCCTGACTCGCAGAGAACCACATTCCATTTGAATAGTTTCCGAACCCTCCTGTCAGTGTTGTCGGAGGTCCAAAAGCATGCGGAGCTACAAGATTATTTGCTGT
>DAQW01000008.1 GCA_002503045.1 Euryarchaeota archaeon UBA39
ATTGTTGGATTGTGTTGGTTCTCCTATTGAAGAATGGTGGCAATTCCGTGAACATCTTCTTGGATTATGCCTTCAGAATCCGACTGATTTGAACTATATGAGGATGAATAAAGTCAACAATACTGACTTACTTTATGCTCATGTAGTCAATGATATGGATATTGATTATCTCCAACAAAGTCCAGAAGATGATATAGATGTTGTTTGGGGTCAATGGACTGACCCTTGGAATCGAACATTTGGCGATGAGAATCATTTGCCTAATCTTGGTAATGGCGAATTTGTTTGGGGCTGGTATAATTTGGATATAGATGGGGATCAAATTGCCGATGGTACAGATCCGTTTAATTATGATACTGATGGTGATTGGTTGAATGATTATTTCGAAATTGAAGATGATTTACTTGATGGGATTAGGGGTAACGGTGGTTCTCCAATAAGATATGATGACCGATCTACATCATAATATGACCGTCCGAGGTCATATTCAAAGGCGGTTGCTACACTACAGGTACTATGAGCGGCAGCACTTCGGCGTCTATTGTTGGCCGATCGAGCCCCTTGTTGTTGGTTTCTATTTTTTTGTTGGCTTCGTTAGTCCCACTTTTTTCATCAATCGATGAGGTAGAAGCTAATCAGAGTGGTCGCCATATCTATACATTTTCAGATGGCACTTCTAGCGCTATTGCTCTTGCATCTCCAGGTTCTCCTGCTCGTAACATAATGGTTAGTTTACCCAAAGGTGCTGAAGTTTTGGATGCAGAATTAACGTTGTCTGGTGCGTCTTCAACTGGATGGAATCAGGTGACTACAATTAATCGAGCAGATTGGTTGTCAGGTGAATCCAATTCAGTTGAACCACGTTCTGATGACTTATCTTTAGGATTTGATAATCCTGAGATAGATTTCGTACCCTATGGTATCGATTCTACTTCTACTTCTGGAGATGCATGGTATGATGATGCTTCTTTTTCAATCCGTCAACCACATTCAACCAATGCTTCTGAATCTCGTTTTTCCCAACAAAGTTCAATGTCTACTACTTCTGTTGGAACTTATTCAGGTGCTGTTTTCAAACATCGTGATTGGTTAGTAGCATCCGATCTTCGTTCAACATCATTTGGGGGGATGCTCCGATTATTACATGCCAATAATGGGACTCAGGTCCAGGGTGCTGCTTTCAATAATGGAATGATTTCAATAGACACTGATAGTTGTTCCATCCCTTCACTTCCATTCACTTGGTCAGGTTATGGAATTCGAGATTGGGCAATTACTGATGATGAAAGAGCATTCGGACTTCTTACCACGTATTATTCCTCTACATCCTCTCAATATCATCGAATTATCGAATTTGATATTCGTTATATTACTGAGTGGAAATGCTTAGGGGTTCACGACCCATCTTCAAATAACCATGGAGATTATTCAGGAATATCTTATGATAGAAGTAGGGATTTAATTTGGGTGAATCATAATTTGTTAAATCGAGTAGTAGCTTATCATCCTGAAGATGGTAGTTTTACTAGAAACTCCACACTGTATTACAGTTATTTCATGAGTAGTGGAACTCCAAGAGGAATGGTTGTCAATGGTTCATATGTATATTTTAGAACGTACTCTTCTTGGCAACAAGATCGATTAGATGCATATGCGATTACTGGAAATATTGGTTCTACTTTAACCCAACAACAAGGGGCTAGATCTATCCCTGCGAATGGTTATGGATTGGTATATGATGGTCAAAGATTACTCACTCAAGACTACTATTCTTGGTCTACAGCATATTATCGAGAATATGGATCGGGTTGGGCTTACGAGATTTCTCCTGTACCAGGGACATCTACTTGGGTAAGTCATACTCATGAAACCGATGAAGAAATATTAGCAGCTAACATGGAAGTAGATTGGAGTGCAAGTGCAGCAGGTGATCGAGTAGATTATTGGATATCTGCAGATAATGGGACGCATTGGGAGCCAGTAACAAATAATGAAACAATACGATTCACCCACACTGGAACTCAACTTAGATGGAAACTGGAACTCATTGGGTCTACTGCAATTGCTTGGTGGTCATCAATTGAATATTCTACTGCATACGCATCTATTGGAGATTGGACCAGTGATCTAGTTCAGACTGGAACTGAGATTGGAAGAGTTCGAGCTACGTGGATTGCAGATATCCCTACAGATACCTCATTGGAAGTACATGTTTCTGCAGATAATGGAACAAATTGGCAAGAAATAGAGAATAATGTGGAAGTTCAGTTTGACAATACTTCATTTTCAGGTGCAGGTAATCGATTGAAGTATAGATTATTGATGCAGACAAATGACTCCAGTGTTACCCCAGTAGTAGAGAATCTTGTTATCAATTATGAAGAAGGTTGGCCTGCAAGTGTCCGATTAGATATTGGAAACGATGGAACAATGGAATTTACCCATACAGGTGTTTTAACAGACCCACAAGTCGCAGATAATCAACAAATGATTGATGCATTCAATGATCATACTATTCAGAATGGTGAAGGTAATACAGACATTATTTTAGCAATTCATGCAGGTTCTGCAGGTCGTATTTTATTGAGTAATTTGGATATCACTTACAGATATGGATCTCGTGTAATTGAGGCTACAATGGAAGGTGGTACGATAGTTCCTGATGGTGAGCATCGTAATCTAATTGTTAGAGCAGCTGTTGGTGATGTTGCATCTTCATTGCTTCGACTTGATGTTGATATTATGTCTGGTCAAGGCTCGACTCCTCGTCTAACTTGGATTAGTGGCAATACCTGTTCCGTCTCAAATGATCCACTGGGATTGGTATCTTTTGATTATTCAAATTGTAGTTCTCAAGAAATAGGTGGAATTACTTCTATTCGGATGCCAATTATGCCAAATTGGGCATGGGATGATGAAAACGATGTTGAGGTCAGAGTGGATTTAGAAGATGATCTTGGCCTTGCAGTAAATGATTATGAAACTGAAAGTTTGGATCTAAGAGTCGAGAATGACATCGTCCTTGGGGCTCTAGAAGTAACTGACGAGACAGGTAGAGTTTTACTCCCATCAGATTGGATGAGAGGTGGCCTAAATGCTACATTTACAGGTACAATTTCCTTTGAAGATACTTCTCGATATCCTAGGCCTGGTAATTTTGGCCTTCAAGTAATTGGTAGGAATTTGACATTAGATGGACTTCCGATGGAAGAACCGACAATGTTTGTCAACCAATCTAATCCCTCATATGGCCTATATTCGATGACATTTCAAACTCCTTTCCAGTCCTCTCCCGGAGGAATGCTTTTCGAAGTTGGAGTTTTCAATATGAAAAACGGTTCTAATTTTGTTAATCCCGGGCAGAATACAATCAAATTAGTTCTAGATGGTGTTAGTCCATTGGTAATTGCTTCAACTCCAAGTGATGGGGACGAGATGCATGCTGGGAATCAACCGATTTCAATTACAATTCAAGATTCTGTAGATCCACCGGAAGAAATTACAGTACATTATTGGATAGAAAATCAATCTGATTTGAATTACAATAAGGTACCCGATAGATCTGAATATTCGTCTATGTTATTCCGGTCCCCTGAAATTCAACCTGGTGGGATCAATGTTTTCAATGGGATATTAGATGATTCTTGGAACGTTCATAAAGAACGAGTATCTATTTATGTTACTGGAGAGGATACTAGTGGAAATACGATTGCTTTAGGCGGTGATGCAATTTGTCCCGAACCTCCATCTCCTTGCAACAAAGATATCCGAGGGATTTCTGATTGGAATGAAGATTTGGTTACGTATATCAATAGAGAAGAATTTGAACCCTCTCTAGTTTCTGAAAATAGTACGATAATAGGACATGATGATGAAACGCCGCTTCACCCTGGTATCCAATATTTGGCTAGATTGAGAATTGAGGATGGTAATGGCTGGCAAGATATTCGTTCAATTCAAATGGCATTAGCAGGGGATTTATCTGACCCCGAACAATCAATCTATGGCAATGTATCATTTTCTTCAGATGGTTCTCCATCAATACAATTCGAATCAGGTGGCGAAGGACTTGCTGTTTCCAATTTGTATAGCACATATGGGCCCAACCCTATGGCAACAGAAATTGATTCTTCAGAACTTTTCGTCGATATTCGTTTCCAACTTACCTGGTGGTTCCCTGAAGAGTTTGACACAGATGGGGAAACGACGTTTATCCCTGTCATTGAAGTCACAGATTGGCCATGTAACGTGGGTGAAACTATACCTTGTCACGATGATAGAGGAGGTTTAGGGTTTGACGAGTGGAGTTTAGACAACGATCTTCGTTTTGATCTTGGAGAGGGTCATCTTACTGCAACAGACTTGGCAACTGGACGTAATGTCTTTGATGGAGATGAATCTTCAGGTCCTAGTTTGATAGCAGCCGGACAAGTGGTAAGAATTGAAGGGAAACTGTTGTTCAGTGAGGATTTAGTTCCGGCTCCCGGTGGTGCTTGCGATATTGTTGTTTCAGATTTAGATAACGTATGGGTTGCAATTCCAAGAGAAGATGGTCATTTCACTCTAGATATTCTTGTACCTAATTTACAATCCGGATATCTCGATGCTTCTATGAGCTTAGATTCACTCCCGGGTCTTGCTCAAGATGAAACTGAAAGCACTCCTCGTTTACAACTATCAGTAGATGGGACTCCTCCTCAAATCAAGGAAATTGCCCCAACTGGAGATGTTCGTATAGATCGAGCATCACAAGTTCAGATTAATTTGTTAGCTTCAGATTCTAGTGGTTTTGATGAGGATTTATCCAGCGTCCTTCATTATCGAATCAGAGCAGGTTCTAGTGAAATTTCTAGAGGCAGTGTGCCTTTGTCAGAATTAACCGAGATTCAAAGTGAAGCTATGTGGAGTGGAAAGCTGGATCTTACAGATGGTGGTGCAACTGCATTGTTACCTGGTTATCTTGTCGATGTATGGATTACAGGTTCAGATCGAGCCGGCAATCCCTATGATAACAATATGAATTCCGAAATTCAACCGTTTGATACTTGGCGATTGGTTAGAGTAGGTCCCGAGATAGATTTGCCTAGTTCTTCAATCAAATGGTCCGACCCTTCTCCTACTGGGGGAGATATAGTCTCACTTATGATTGAAGGGAGTAATCCGTTGGAGTATGAGGGCGAGATAAAATTCGTTATTCAAAATGAGGTATCTCCTGGTATTTGGTCTGATGTTGATGGTGCTGAAACAGATTTGAATATTCTACCTGATTCTACATATGATGCTGCAATTGATTTACTAACATTAGGTGTTGATTCTACAGAGGTTCAACGTTATCGATTAGTTGCTAGAGATGGCCATATTGACGTTGATATTCTCACATTAGAATCTCTAATTGTTCAACCTTATCAGGCAAGAGATGGTGAGGCATTGGGTCAACAAATTGAGGAAGGCCAATTGACATTTTTACTATATCTTGCTGCTTTGTTCGGTTTAATATTTGGAACCATAATGTTAGTGTTGTATCGGCAAGAAAATACCTCAGAAGACGATGAAACAGTAACTGATGAGGAGCAAACAGATTTGGTTGTGGAATCAATGAATTCTCAAAAGGCCAGAACAAATCCACCCCCTCCACCTATGCCCATTACTCCTCCAAAGTCTGCTGTCCCTCCTCCCGTGGCTAAATCACCTCCTCCAATGCCTGCTGGTTTACAGTCCTCAACTCCAACTGTCCAAACTGAATTGCCAACACAGAATCCTAAGCCATTACAATGGAGCGATGAACAATTAATTTCTCAAGGATGGACCGCAGAGCAGATTGCAGTGTGGAGAACACAACAAGCTCAGACGACATACCAACAAGCTACTCCTAGTCAGGATGTAACTGGAGGAGTTGCGGGGGCGTCCTATTCTGACAGAGTAGTCTCTCATTTGATGCAGAAGTATAGCCTGACTGATCGCGCCTCATTTTTGGCTGCGGCAGAGTTCTTTGATGCAGATGGGAACCGATATCTGACTGCTGAGGAATTAGAAAAGACTGCACGCAGTCTTGGTGAAGGGGCCTGAGTTTTCTCATGTCCGAAGCGATGCCTTCAGTTTCTTCATCAAGTACCGAGAAGATGTTGTTTCTACAGGAGAATATGGTTCATTTTGTTAATCAGATGTCGATGCCTGTTATTGAAGTAAGTTTGGTGATTTCTAAATATCTTAAGAGACTGGTTGATGTTCTTGAAGAACGTGCACAAAAAGAAGATGAGGAACTATCTAGTGAAATACTAAACCCTTGGCCTATAGAGTCGGATTCTAGTGCTGGAGACCGACCTGGAATGGCTTTAGACAGAATCTTAGAGATAGTTGACATTGATCGCATGGATATTTTAGATACTATGATTCGAACAATCATTAACGGAACTGAATTACCGTTTATTGACGCAGTTCTGGCATTAAGAAGATGGGAACATCTCGCTAGAAATCAACTATCGAGGGCATCTGGAACTGGCCAACTATTCTCCCCAATGATTTTACCCGCTGACTTCTGATACATTCAGGATTGACGAATCTTTCGCAACTCGATTATTTGCTACCCACCATGCGTCTACAATGGAAAATAACCACAATAAAGGCCAAAGTACGATAGATAGTAACAGTGGGATTTGTAATAAGAACCAATCTCTTGCTTTACCATGTTCTCGATTGAAGTGCTGTCCTAAGAATAGGAATGGAATCAATGCCAATAATATAGCAAATAGTGGTCTCATTGCACCCCAAGGTCCAACTCCACCAGTGAATTCATACCAAATTATTCGAGATACATTGATTGGAGATTTAGCTCGATTTTGGATTTTTTCAGCCAAGTCGAATTCGTCATTTTCGACCTCTACTGTCTCCACCATGTGTTGTGGTGTACATTGCTGCTTCTCAAGTTCTCTGTTCTTCTGTGTAAGAAAGACAGTTTCTCGGAAGTTATTCAATTAGGCAATAACTGGGGAGTCATACCGATGTACAAGATTTTGATTACTGGATTTGAACCGTTCGCTGGACTGGAGACCAATGTGAGCGAGATTGTAGCTAATTCCTTGGATTCAAAAACGTTCAATATTAATCTAGGTGAAATTGGAATTGGTATCAGGAAAATTCGTGACCGAAATCCGTTGTTATCTGTTCGTTCTGAGATTCTCACTGTAGATAGAAGTGGGAGTAACTGCATTTCAAATGTTCTTCAATCAGATTCAATAAATGATATAGATGCAATAATACATCTCGGATTAGCAAGAGGGGCTTTGATTCCGAGAATAGAAACTAAGGGCTTGAACATGAATCGATTCTCATCTCCAGATAATGAGGGTAGAATTGCCAATGGAGAAATTATTCCGGGAGCACCTTCAGAAATTCCTATTTCTGTATCGCTTGAATCACTTCAAAATGAGAATCTCAAATATCCATTTGAATTTAGTGAAGATGCAGGAGGTTTTGTATGTAATGAAACACTATTCAATACGCTTCATGCATTACAATCTTTAGATCGAAATTTACCCTGTATTTTTGTTCACTTACCTTCAGAAGAAACCATGTGTATTGACGAACAAATCGAATTTGTATCATTAATCTCTGGAATAATTGTACAACCTAAGCATATCGATGTAGTGGCGGCGATTTTTGAGGACGAAGGAAATTGGTTTGCTAGTAGGAGAAAAGGGCCTTTACACACAGATAAATGGGAATTCCCTGGTGGAAAAATTGAGAATGGTGAAACTGAAGAGGCCTCATTGGTTAGAGAATGTAAAGAAGAATTAGATTGGGACATAACACCTGAGGAGAAAATTTTGGTAATTGATCATAAGTATCCAGATTTCACAGTCACAATTCATTTTTGGAGATGTATTTCACTAAGTAATCATCCTCCTGCTAATCATAGTCACACCGAACATCGTTGGATTAAAACATCATTACTTGGGGATTTTGATTGGCTAGATGCAGATATCCCATTGATAGAATTCATTCAGTCAGGATTCAAAATTTAATCATTCCATTCTCTAGATGTTCCATCCATCTCCATCCCATATCCGTCACCTACTGTTCTTGGGACATGGTTTCTACCTTCATGATGGGTTTCTTTTTCTATCCATGAAATTAAATTAGGTAATTCTAGTAAAACATCGAAATGTCCGCCCAATGTTGCTTCACCTTCTAGGACGAATCCTACTTTTCCTACAATTGCAGCTTGTCTAGATAATCTAAACAATGTGGAGTTTTCTGTAGAATCCATAGTCATTGCATCCATCCCTGTATCGAGAATTCTTTGTTCTCTAAGTACCTGAAAGAAAAAATCCATTTTTCCTCCGTGACCATGCATTTGAGTCCAAACATTCTCTCTTGGAAATGATGTTTCTTCGACTTGATTATCTGGTTGAAAATCGGGAAACAATCCCTTAATTGATTCAATTATTGCGACTGGTGATTCGTGTGCCCCTAATTGGGTACTGATTCTCACTGATGGCTCCTCCATATCATTGCGTGATGGTGGGGGGCCATGGGTGTTGCGCTTGAACAGTATCTCTACTAATTGGTTTCTAAACAATTTTTCAATGACAAGGTTGACGGCTGAAAGGTCAAGTTGAGGTCATGGATGAGGTCAAGATATTGACGGTCATTCCTGTTTTAGATGAGTCACGACATCTCGATAGGTGCCTTCTTTCCCTTCGTAATCAGACCTTTGATTCTAGGCGTCACAGAATTTTGGTTTTGGACGGTGGGTCAACTGATAATTCTAGAGAGATTGCTGAGAAACATTCTGTTGAAAGTAAAAATTCAGAAGGCCCCTTAATCGAGGTATTAGATAACCCTGGGAAATATGTATCTTCAGCACGAAATATTGGATTAGAGCGAGTTGAAGATGCCACACATATGTTAGAAATTATTGGCCATACATGGGTTCCAGATGATCACATCCAATTAAGGGTTGATGATTTGCTTGATGCAGAAGAATCAATTGGGAAATCTATTGGTTCAATGGGGACTCAAATTATGCCCTCTGAGGAAAGAAATGGTATGCCTAAATCAATTGAAAATGCTCTCCATTCTCCTTTGGGTGGAAGTGGACAATTCGCAAGTTTTGAAGGTCGTGGTGATGCAAGTTCACCAGCATTTTGCTTGCACCGTGTTGAAGCAGTAAAGTCAATTGGAGGTTGGGATAATCGATGGGTTGCAGGACAAGATCATGATTTGAATCATCGGCTTAGGGAAAATGGTTGGCCAGTAATGCGTTCTGATGTTTCATTTGTATGTATGTCAAAAAGGTCCAATTTATCGGGCTTATGGGGGATGGGGCGAAGATATGGATATTGGAGAATGAGGCAATTGAAAGTTTATCCAAATCGTGCTAGATTACGAGAATTTCTTCCTTGGATTGGTATTATTACTGTTTTACTCTCGTTAGCATCAAATTTCATTATCTCCCAAAATCCTGAGATGTTCGATAATTACAATTTTTTCACAGGTAATTCTGATATTTTCTTCTATTTCTCAGTATTACTAGTTCAATGTTATATTGGAATTTTACTTTATATTTCGATTTTTAGACCATACAAAATGCAATCACAAAAGCGGCGACCCGATTTTGGAATGTTTGTATCTTTGGTAGTGTTACATATTTCATTTAGTCTTGGACTACTTACTGGTTTGTTACATCTAAAACCGCCTAATAATGAACGAGTCAAGGGCGCGAATAATTCAAACAATAAAGGTAGGAATTAAATTCATGGCGGATAAGAATTCGGGCACTTCAGTGGCCTTATTCTTGGCCCCAGGATTGATTTTTCTTGTGTTAGATCTCTTCGGTCCACCTGCCATTGATCTTTTGTTAGACGAAAAGATTTGGATCCCCTATGTTTACTATGGTACTTCTCTTGTTTTTGGCTATATTTTGTTCCGTCGTTCAAGAGTTGTAAAAGATATGGAATGGCATCGATCAAAGAGTATTCAGCGTTTAGAAAAGGTATACAAGGCCGAAGATAAAGGAGTTTGGTTGCGCTCTGAAGAAGCAGATAATCGTTTGAGTGCTGCAGCGATAAATCGACCACTCACTTCACAAAAAAAGGCTGTCGAACGTCTTTCAGGTTCAGTGTCACAAATTAATCATGAAGGTGGCCCCACAGAAATTGAATCGAATGAATCTGATGTTGAGAATGTAGATTTATTTCTTGAACAGGATCATGTTGCAAGGAGTACAGCTAGGGTGACTGGAAAAACAGGCCCTGTGGAATCAGTTCAAGGAGTCACTTTGGAAGAGTCACCTAAAGAAGAATCTGGATTATTCAGGGGTGCTCTACGCCGATTATCAGAAGCTAGAGAATCGGCAGCACAAAATCAAGTTAATCCAGTAAATACCTCCGTCTCAAGTAAGTCAAGAGACCTCATAAATAATCAAGAAAGTCCAATTGATCGAATTTATGTTCGGCCTGGAGAAGATTATGATCCATCACCAGAATCGTCCCGTTCTATCCCTGCTCCTTCTGTTCAAAAAAACGAGTCACAGGAGTCCAATATGAGGCGTTGCAATGAATGCGGAGCTCACATGAATTTGAATGAATCATATTGTCCAAAGTGTGGTTCATTTTCTGCCTAGTTGCGGGAACGATTCAAAGGGGGCCATTCATACCCTAAAACCGTCGAGGAGCCAATATGTCTGAGAAGAGGGATTACTACGAGGTTCTTGGTCTATCCAAGAAGGCGTCTAATTCAGACATAAAGAAGGCATTCCGTTCTTTGGCTAGGAAATATCATCCTGACAAGAATCCAGGAGATGAAGATGCTGAAAATCGTTTCAAAGAAGTACAAGAGGCATATGCAATCCTGTCAAACGAAGAACAAAGAAGACAGTATGATACATTCGGGCACAATCGACCAGATGGGAATCCATTTGGTTCCGGTTTCCAAGGAGTAAATATCAATTTTGAAGATTTATTTTCTGGAGGTAGTTTTGATTCAGTATTTTCACAAATTTTTGGTGGAGGTGGTTCTAGAAGGAGAGAGAGAAGAGGCAATGATTTATTGATGCGTCACCGCATTTCATTCGATTCGATGTTTAATGGTTCTGAGGAAGAATCAGAGATTGAATCCTTGATAGAATGTTCAGAATGTATGGGTTCTGGAGCAAAATCAAAGGAAGGTGTAAGTTCCTGTAGTACTTGCGACGGCCACGGTAGAATTACTCAGACTCAGAGGATTGGTCCGTTCTTACAAGAGTCAGTTGCAGATTGCCCAAATTGTGGGGGGTCTGGAAGAATTGTCACTGATCCATGTTCTCCTTGTAGGGGTGATGGTAGAGTAAAGAAAGATCGCACTATTCGATTTTCAGTGCCTCCTGGTATTTCTCATGGAACTCGACTTCGTATGCAAGGTCAAGGTGAACCTACATCGGGAAGAAATGGACCATCTGGACATCTGTATATCGAAATTTTAGTTGATGATCATGATTGGTTTGAACGTTCAGATTCAGATCTGTTGATGGCATTTCCAGTAGGGTATAATGATTTATTGAGTGGCAAGAAGTTTGAGTTACCTCATCTAGATGGTTCCCCCCTAATTATCGATGTTCCTGCTGGTTCTAAGCCAGGAGATACTATTGATATCAGAGGAAGAGGAATTCCTAGAAATCGAGGTAGAGGGAGGGGAAATGTGACAGTACTGCTAAAATTACATATCCCTGATAATCTTTCTAAAAAGACACTTTCATTATTACAAGAGTTAAGTGAATCAATTGATATTTTAGACCATGAAATTGAGGATTCTATTCGTAAAGAAGCTCGTCACCGAAGAAGTGGTGTTTAACTTGGATCATATCTACAAATCAAGTATTATTGGTACGGCAGAATCCTCAGTAGTGTAATCTCCAACTTGACCATTAATATTCCTACCCCAACATGCTATACTTTTATCCTCAAACATAATGCAAGTATGGAAATTTCCTAGGAACAGATTTTCCGGTTTGGACATTCCTTCAAATCCTGTAACTGAAAGAGGAGATGCTTCATAACTCGAAGGAGGGGAACCCAATTGTCCATATGTGTTATTGCCCCAGCAAACAACATCCCAATCCTCTAGAATTGCACAAGAATGGTGTGTCCCTGCAGAAACTTGGAGGGCTTTTCTATCATTACCAAAATCAATTGTATCTCTTGGCGTAAATTGATCTGTGGGCGCCTGTGTGTATCCTAATCCACGTTGGCCGTAGTCATTTCTACCCCAGCACATTACTGAACCATTATCAAGTAATGAGCAAGAATGGAATCCCCCCACAGAAACATCTCTAACGAGGGTTTCGTGGGGGATATGTGCAGGGTTTTTGATGTGTTGATTAGAGTTTGTAATTCCTTTGAGTGCTTTGTATCCCCAACAATATAGTTGTCCATCTGTGGTTACTACACATGTTGCATGCCCTCCTGATCGAACTAATGATGCATTACTTCCTTGACCAAATTCCTGAATCTCATAAGGAGTCGAAATTCCATTTGGAGAAGTTTCCCCATTTCCGATTTGACCATAGGTATTGTTCCCCCAGCATGCAACAGATTGGTCAGATAGTAATGCGCAAGTGTGGTAATATCCAGCAGATAATTGCAGTGCTGTGACTCCATTAGAAAAACTAGTAATGGGTACTGGGGTGTAACGATTATCATAGGTCCCATCCCCTAAAGTTCCATCTTCATTGAAACCCCAGCATGCAACACTACCATCTTCTAGAATCGCACAATTGTGGAAACCCCCAGCAGATAGGTTAGTTACTAAGTGTCCTCCATACATTGGAACTTCAATTGGATTATGTGATCCCGATGAATTTCGGTATCCTACACCGAGTTGTCCATAGTAATTATTACCCCAGCACATTACTGTACCATCCTCTCTAAGCATACAAGTATGCCAACCACCTCCTGTTAGTTGATCAACTGGCGATGTTTCATTTTCACAGTTTGTGGGATTACAACAATCTTCTGGGTTACAAGCCCCGTCATTTCCTGGTGCTCCATTACAAACATAAGATGTGAATTCAATTTCATTATCATTTAATTTCCCATTATTGTTTAGATCGATACCTGAATCTATCTTAACGCCACCATGCGTACAATTCGATCCCGCCTCTTCATCGATCATTCTAATCAATGAATTAGATCCACTTACTATACTTTCACCACTATCACTTTTCGTCGAATCATCAGTAGGTGAGATGCAACCTGCCATTGGACCGACCAAAAGTATCAGCGTAGCGAAAATCACTCTAAGCATAAAAGTAATAATGAAATCATACACATAATATTATGTTAGAGAATAAGAATCAAAGATATGTTTGGTATTTTCTTTCTTAATTGCATTATTCTTCTGAATCTCCTAGGGCTATTGCAGGCATTGCAGCCATTGGCACTCCCTCTACAGTCCCAGTAACTATTACATCTAATTTGGTTGACCCACTTGAATGTTGAACTCTAAGGAATTTTAGTTTATTAGCATGCATCTTATCCAAAACAATTTCATCTTCAAAGTGAAGATGACTTGGATGCACATCTTGAATTTCTACTCTATCTCCCATTGTAGCTGCAAGTCTTACTCCGGCATGTTCCCATGTTACATTAGAACGAATTCCGATTAATAATGTAGGGTTTTCCATATCTAATCTCCAAGCAGCAATATCAACATCTTCAGTTGAATGTCTTACATCTGGTTTACCCCATTCTTGAATTAATGCATCCCACTCAGAATCACCTAATGATGAAAGAGCAGCATCAATATCATCATCGTCTTGCGAGTCTAATCCGATTCCACTAAGTCTTTCACGTAAGCGAATTAGCCGTAGTCTTTCGTGTTTTTCTACACGTATTACATCTCTATCTTTCCATTGCCAATAGGCAATTGGCAATAGAGGTGAAAGCATAAGGAATCCAACTATTACGTAGAAAACAATGAATTCTCCTGAACGATCAAGGTATACTGGTTCATCGGTTTCTTGTAATTCTAATCTGAATGAATATGATATGGAAGATGAATTAGAGGTGCGATTTTGGTCTAAAGAAATTCGAATCGCGTGTGTGCCTTTCTCAATTACATTCAATGTACTTGCTGAATTGATCAAATCTGATAATGGGACTATTTCCATAATGCAACAATCCGATGATTCAGATGAAGGGATTAGATGGACGATTGACCCATTTTCTTCGATTATATCAAAAATCCAATAATCGATATCTTCCGTATTTGTTAGATGGCCATTATACCATCCACCATCATCCTGAATACTTGGATATGCATCTCTATTTCGTTGAAGATCTGGGGGGAAATCAGGAGCATCACCAAAAGTATCTCCATCTGATTTGAAATCTATTGAATGAGAAATATTGTAGGAAACAGCACTAGAAGATCGAACATGAATTTGTAATGTGGCATTTGTTTCTCCTACATTTTGAATAATTAGATTCCCACTAGATTGGTTCAATTCACTCATGTTTCCATTCTCAACATATCTTAATTCAATCAATCCAGATGTTTCAAATTGGATATTCACGGGTGCTCCTGGTCCGACTTTAAGTAGGTAAAAATCACCTTCTTCATCCATAGGCCCTATTGTTCCAATTATTGCAGTATCTGGGTAGATAATATCTTTATTTTCATCATCATCATCCCAAATATTCACATCAAAACTATACGGATTAATTCCATCTCCATCGTTTGAATGAATTTTTAGATAAAGTCCTTCGTTTGAAGGGACTTCGATAAATAATGGAGAGTTCTCAATAGTTCCGAGTAGTACTGGAATTTGACCACTTGTATCAAGTATGTCTACTGTTAAATGATATCTTGAAGATATTGGATGGACTTCAACTATGTCTCCTTCATTTCCAATAATATGGATTACATCACTATCTGTTCCATCTAAATAACCGGTATTTCTTGAAATAAAACTTGCATCTACTACTTCTTGATGTCCTGAATGTTCTGGATGATCAGTAAATTCGTGACCTTGAGTACTAGGTAGTAATGTTTTGAGTTCCCATCCATTTTCTTGAAATGAAATATTAGAAGATATAGATACAGTACCTGAAGTGATATTTTTGAGAATTTCACTTGATGTAGAAGAAATATAGTCAATACTTCCATTTGGCCAAATTATTGTAACATTAATGGGCGCACAATTTTGATTTGTATTCTGACAAATAATACCAATCCATGCCATCCCATCGCCTACTTGAGTATCTGATAACGTATTTTCTTCTTCTGCACTTATTGTATGAATTGGTGCCAAAGGAGTCATGAGAATTAAGAGAATCCAAAATGCCCAAACTGATTTGAGTCGGATGCCCATATAGTGCTGTCATCCTGACTGGCTTTTAGAATCATTCAAGCAGGTCTGTCTTCTCCTTGGTAACATGGGTGCCCTAGGTCGAACCATAGTTGGCCGGAATCGGTACGCTAGAATTATTGGTTTAGGTGATAGAAGGTCGCCTTGTGTACATACTCCCTGTTTAGTGAAAATTGACGGGGATCCAGATTTCCATGATGCGCTTGCACCCTTTAGATTCGTTAGAGATGGTACTGTTTCTCCAGCGACTCTAACTTTAGAGACATTAATTGAAGATATGGACATATTATCTCCTCCATCTATTATCAAATGGCAGGCTTCTGAGGGGCAACATCTTCCTCCAGTGTTAATTGAAGCTGACTCCGGTAAATCAGGTGGTGACGAAAATATCTTGATAGTTTCATGGCAAACCTTGCATCATGATTCAAGATTAATGGATGATAGTCTTGCTCCAGATTTTGTAATATTAGTTGATGCACCTCAACTTATTTCTTCAGGTGAAATTTTTCTCAAAGCTCTCCTTAGTTTGAGGGAACGTTTCCCATCAGCATTGATTTGGACTCCCGGAATTAGTGGGCCAGATAATGCTGCGTTACTAAGTTGGTTTGGAGTAGACTTGTTTGATTCCGCTAGATCCCGATCCGCTGCAGTAAACGGGCACAGACTAACAATGCAGGGTCCTCGTCCAATGGATGAGGATGAAAATCCAGATATTTGGATAAGTGATTGGGAGGATTCATTGCGATTTATTCGTTCATCAATCAAATCAGGAAATTTGAGAGAATTAGTCGAAATCCAAGCCCTCAATAGTCCTCGTAGTGTAGAACATCTTAGACGCCATGATTCATTGTTAAGGGCTAGAGAATCTCCCCTCGCAAGACATGTTTCTCAAAATCGTAGATTTAGATTTAATTCTAATTCTTCGCGTAATGACCCATTAGTTCATGATTGGAAAAAAAGGGTATCAGAACAATATACTCCTCCCAATCATTGCCAATCAGTTCTACTATTACTTCCATGTAGTGAACGTAAACCATATCGAGAATCTCAAAGCCATAGGAGATTTTCTCGCCATATCCCATTTACTTGTGTTGATCAAGTAATGGTCACCTCTCCTCTAGGTTTAGTTCCTAGATCTCTTGAGGACCTTTGGCCCGCAGCACACTATGATATTCCAGTAACTGGTGATTGGGATTCTGATGAAATTTCGATGATTCATGAAATGGTACAATCTCTGATTGATCGAATTGGTTATCGAATGATTATTAATCATTCAGGAGTTGATATGTCTTCAATTCAAGGGGATTTTGAATTGATAGATACTCGGCAGGGTTTAACTGCAGGTTCTCCAGATGCGTTGAAAAGACTTGAATCCACTATTTCTGATGCGGTAAAGAGCTTAGAAATCAGGGGCCCTAAGGGGCATCGACATAGATTAGAGATTTATCGTTCTACATCTCGATTTTTGTTTGGTACTGATTCATGGTTGTCCGATGTTAAGATAGAAGGTCGTCCACCTCGTTGGAGGATAGAGAAAGAGGGGGTGCAAATTGCGCAATGGCACCCACATTCTGGTCGTTTTGCATTTTCTAAGGCTTCACTTCAACTATTAGATGAGGGAGATGTACTTCAACGAATACACTTGATTCCAGATGTAGAATGGAAAGGAGATATATTTGTGTCAATTCTTGATTCTTATCCAGATGGTATTAGAGAAGGAGATGATCTTCTCGTGATGCAGAATGGAAATTTGATCGGTTCTGCGAGAGCAGTTGCTGCAGGATGGGAATGGCGAGGTTCTCCTGGAAGAATTGCTAGATCCCATCAAAGAATTGGCTAATCATTGATTTTCCATTGTCGGAGCGGTTATAGAGGGGAAGGAAGTCGCAGCGCTGCGAGGAGTGGTATCGATGGGTCGAATGCATGCGTCAGGACGTGGTCGTAGTGGATCTAGTAAGCCATTTGTTGACTCGGCTCCAGAGTGGTCAAACACAGACAAATCTGCTGTTGAGGAGACCATTGTTGAACTTGCTCGAAAGGGACATACTACTGCTCAGATTGGTCTTATTCTTAGAGATCAACATGCTGTGCCAAATGTTAGGTTACTTTTAGGCGAGAGAATCGGACAGGTATTAGCAAGAAACGAAGTCTCTCCAGCAATCCCTGAAGATTTGATGAATTTGATGAGAAAGGCTTTGAAGATGTTAGACCATCTTAACTCAAACAGAAAGGATCTCCACAACCGTCGTCAACTCGAACTAGTCGAATCTAGAATTCGTAGGCTCTCAAGATATCTCAAAGGTACAGGTGCTTTAGATTCCGAATGGACATACAAGCGAGATCAACTCCGTCTTGCTGTGAATTGATCTGAATAGTATAGGTCTTGAACCTCCATGTGGGTCTAGATTCATGACGCGCCTAGTTGACTTGGAACCTTTTTCCGGTCAATCATTAGCAATTCGTACTGCTGCGAGGCATATTTTGGATAATCCGGGATGTTCTGTTACCTTGCGGGCTCCACTTACAATTTCAGGATGTATTGCACTATCAATGGTTGAATCAGCATTGGTAGATTTAGGTCGACCATATAGTCGTCGTTTTTCTCCATCTTCTGTTGATAAGTCAAATATTCTAATTGACGTAATAGATGGCCATGATGCAGAAACTGTTTGGAATGATATGGATTCTACACTTTCTATTAATTCTGCTACTGTACATGCCTTAGATGGACATAGAGGAGATGAAAGGCATGGGCGTCTTTCTCCAGTTGCTATTTCTGCATCTTTAATGGAAGAATTAGCACCTGATGGAAAAAGAAGTCTCAGGTTACTTCCATTCTCAATTGCAGGTAATTGGTTACATGATGCTATGGATCAAACTTACGACCCAGTTTTCACAATTATTCGTGATTATTTGCAAGAACGTGGCAGTATCATTGTTGTTCCATTACCTGAAGTCCCTGACCCTTCAATTGAGATGTTACCTGGATTAGATCCATTTCTACTTGAAGGTCTAACACTAGGGTGGAATAAGATGGATTTAGAAGATCGAGCGCGTTCTCTTTCTACCTATCTTTTGCCTTTACTTTCTCTGAATCGCCCCTCTACTCCTCGTATTGAAGAATTAGGATGGCATCGAATTCTTGCTCCCGATTGGTCAAGAGACCTTGCGTCTCAACTCCATGACATTTCAGATGAATGGAGTCGATCTGATGAGATTCGATTATTTGCTAGTAGGACCGTAGATGGATTGGTCAGAACTGGAAGATTTGAATAATTATTCAATCAGGAGTATTCTTCCACAGCCTCCACAAGGTAGTCGAAGTGGACGTTCATTAGATGGAATAGGATTAGTTTGTTTGCAAATCGGGCAATCAATAACTGGAATTTTTTTATTCGGAATATCTCCTACCCCCTCAATTCTGTGACGGGGTGAGATGAAGATGATGATTAGTGAAAGAACGAAAGTACCAATGCCTGCGCCTAATACTAACCCCATTCTAATTCCCATAGTGTATAGGGTCACAAGAACAGCTATTGAAAGAATCAACCAAAATATTGAGGGGGATCTTGATTTGTTTCTAGTTCCTTTAATTGATACAGTTCCACTAATAATTAGGATGATTAACACTAGGAACAATCCCGTCAATGGTCCATCAATAAACGAGGTTGCAGGAGTAATTGTGACTCTAAAATCATCAATTCTTTCTTCCGAAGTAAATGAAACTCGGACATTTTCTGTAATTCCTATACGAAGATGGGTTGAATCAATCTCTTCAGAGTATACATTTGAAATTCCTTGTAAGGGATTTGTAGAAAGTGTAGCATCTAAACTTACCTTCGTCCAATATGTTTGAGATTGAGAACGAACGAATGATTCAATGAAAACGAAAGAACCAGAATCAAGAACAGTACTAGATCGAATAGTGATTGTAATTGGTTCAGGTCCGAATGAATTTTGTCCATTCATATCAATTTCAATATCTAAGGCTCCTTCTAGGTCAAATGGATCACCTCCTAGAATTGACTTGGATTCTAATGCTAGCCCCCTATCGATGAAATCGGCTAAATCTCGAGAACTCCCAGTTAGGTAATTCTCAAGAATATCAAGTTCTGAATCGTCTACAACGCGATTATTCAAACTATCAGCGCCAACAATAGATCCCGAATCTCCTAGTTCTCTCCACCATGATGTTGAGTCAAGACTGTCGTTACCAATGTTATCCAATCCCCATCGAATCCATGTAGATACAGCGCCCTCAATCTCTAACTTGCTCGTTCTTTCAAGTCGATCATCAACTTGATTCACGACGATATCTAGGTGTAAATCGGTGCCTCCTGTTCTTACGGGCTCGTTAGAAGGATACCAACCATCACCATCACTTGAGCTACCATCTAATGTCAATTCATGACTGAGTTCAGCCTGAATTATTACTCCTTCTTGAGGTTTTAGTGTAATGTTGAATGTGTAACTTCCTGATTCTGCATTATCTGGATGTGTCCAGATGTATACTACTTCTACTCCTGTTGACGTAGTGCTAACATATGGATTTCCTGGAATTTCATTGCCTAGGACTTTAGCAGTCAAAGTTTCTGCAATAGCGAGTTCATCTCCGAATTCAGAATGAAATCTCACAGGAAAGTATACTTGATTTCCATCTACATTTGGCTCCATCATTTCTATATCAAGTAGAGGTGAGTTCAGAACTAATCCACTATTTGAGTCTGTATCACCCCACATTATCATAGCCTTGGAGTCATCATCTGGATTAGTCCAAATTACTCCTCCGTTGTTAAACAAAGAAACTGTAATTTTCTCACCTCGAGATACCGATATTTCATCCACTTCTACTTCGATGCAGAATGTTCCCTCTCTACCTGGCTGGAATGGGATCCCAGCGTGTCCTCCTTGTGATGCCGTGAATGTCTCGCCCCCAACTTCGACTTCTGTAGAAAAATTAGCTGCACCGGTAGAACCGCCTTCTGCTCGGTAATCAGTGCAAACTTCCCACGTACCTGAAGGAATGATTCCATTAATTCCAATCACGGATTCAAATTGGGCCATTCGTTGTTTTTCAACGCCTTGGTATGTAATCTCCAATTCATAATTTTGATTTTTTGAAGATTCAGAAGGTGACATTGAACCGGTTTTTGTATTATCTGACTCTCCTATGAAGAACATTACATGTTCTAGAGGCCCTTGATGTACCGTGGCCTGTTCTGCTGAAATATTTTGAACCGGAAACATCGAAATCAGGAAAATGAATAGAATAGTGAGAACCAGACTTCCCCGTTTCATGTGTGTGCCACCCGTCTAAAGTCCTTGAATCCAACGCCATAATTTATTCATGCAGATAGACAAGTTTGATTTCCGAATTTTCGGAAATTTCAGTAATTCTAGCAAATCCTACTCGTTCTAGTTGTAGAACATCACCGACTGTGTATTTTCCTAGTTCAATCATTCCTTTTTGATTATTGATTTCGTCTCCTTCGGGTATAGAAAGAGTAGCTGGTTGAACATGATCTTTGAGTAGCCAATGTACAATAGGTCTTCGATCTGAACGTTGAAAACCATCTGTTTCAAGTATCTCATTACTCCAGTTGACGTTAGAAAATTCTTTGAGTCTAAATTCGTCACTAATATCTTCAGTTTCTACTAGTATCTTGTCTCCATCTTTAGGTGCAGGCCAAATCCGATTTCCCATGGCTGAATTATCTGGATGACTTGGGATTAGAAGTTCTTCAGTGGGCCATTTTTCACCCATATTAAGTGTCAGTGTAGTATGTTTTCCACTTACAAAAGAAACTCTCCGAGTTGTCTTTTCAATTACTTTTGAATTATGGGACTCTATACTTTTCATTGATACCGAAATATCCTTTTGATTTAATCCAAGTTCAATCCAAAAAGCACGTAAAGCATCCGGAGAAAAACCACGTTCCCGTAATGCTGCAATAGTTGGTAGACGAGGGTCATTCCAACCAGTGAATTTTCCATCTAAGATGTCGGCTTTCATTCCACTTGTTGAAAACCCTCCGAATTCATGGACTTTGACCCTCCCCCAATACATTGTTTCAGGGTATTTCCATCCTCGTAATTCGTAAAGTAATGTCTGCTTTCGTGTAGAATCCATCAAATCCTTTCCACGAATAATATGTGTGACCCCCTGCAGATAATCTTCGATAGCAGATTGGTAATCCAATAATGGCCAAACACGGTAAGTTGTGCCAACTCTAGGGTGCTCAGATGTTTGAATTCTTAGAGCCGGCCAATCTCGAAGAGCAGGATTTGGGAGTGATAAATCGGTTTTGATCCGTACTACTGCTGCTCCATCATCCCAACCTCCATTTGGATCATTCATTCGATTCCACCTTTCATGATGTGTGGATGCGTCAAGATTTCTACAAGGGCATGTCTCCTTTGAATCTCTTAAAATCTTGAATTCTTCTGCAGTACAGGTACAAACATACGAATTCTGTTTCAGTATATCTTCTTCAGCATGTTGTAGATATATTTCCATTCTATCAGATGCAAAAACAATCCGTTCTGGAGTCTTACCAGTTAACCATTCATATTCCTCTTCAATTTGCTTATACGCCCAAATCTCAGGGGGTTTTCGTTTGGTATCAGTATCATCGAACCTTAGAATCACTTCTCCGTCATACATTTTAGAATATTCACTGTTGATGATTACTCCTCGACTATGTCCTAATGTCATTGGACCATTTGGATTTGGAGCAAATCGTAAGATTACTTTGTCTGTTTTTTCTAAAGGTTTGAGTCCTTCTCTACGTTCTTTTACTCTTTTTTCCAGGGCTTCTGGAGCTTCTTCTGAAAGTAATTGTCTAATGTGATCCAAACCTTTCTCATTAGCAATTTTATTTGCTTCTTCTACAGCGGGTTGGATTTGTGAAACGAGTTCTCTTGCATGTGGTTTTAGGTTAGGATGAGCTCCGAAGATTCTTCCCAAAACTGATTTCATTTCTCCTGCTCCTTCATACTCAAGAGCATTTTGAAGAGAAAAGGTTCTGATTGCCTTAACAATTTCAGGCTGATCAACTGGACTGGGCATGATATTCAAGTGAGGCTGAGAGGCGCTTACTCTTACATTTGCCGATTACCAGGAGTCTAAAGATGTCTGTCCTTCAACATTTTCAGATTTACGAGGCCTAAGCGGAAGTTTTCCCTTTCCCGCTTCAACCCATGCCCGTTTTACTGTGGCCCATGACCATCTAAGATGTATGTATGGCAAATCTTCTGAAATTAAGACAGGAATTACTTTCTTTGTTTTTGGATCAGACGGATATCCTGAACCAATCTCTAATCCACATTCTTTTGATATTCGTTCTATTTCTAAATCTCTATGCACTTTTGCAAGAATAGATGCTGCACCTACAATTAGATGTTTGGCGTCTGCTTTATGTTCAGAAATTAATGTTGTATTTTTAGAGAATGACTCGACTTTATTTGTTACATTTCTCCCAAATCTCTCTTCGTTTACGTCACATGCATCTAAAATTAGTTTGGTGATATTATGTGCTCCAATTTCTTGTATAGATTTGGCAAATAATTTGACCTCTATCGAATTAAGATTTTCATATTCCATTGCTCTATCTATTTGTTCTGCTGAGAACTCAACAATCGAATACTTCCAATTTTTTTGTGTTAAAATTTTGTTTCGAATTTCTAATCTCTTTGTTGCAGAAAGTACCTTTGAGTCGTTAACTCCGAATTCACTGAGTATTTCTATTTCAGATTCCGGAATTGCTAGTGACGCAACAACAAGAGGTCCAATCACCGGGCCTCTACCTGCCTCGTCAACTCCACCAATCATGATTCTGTTCATAGGTCTAGGTCAAAATCGGTATCGGTCAAATTTTCTGTTTCTGTTGTTTTACCTATTGTTTTGGTAGGATTGATATCTGCAGAACTAACTTTAGTTTTCTTTTCCAATTGATTTGATGGCATTAATGTTTCACCTAGAGTCTTCTTAGTGCTATCTCCAATAAGTCCTAAGGCCAATAAATCGGCTTCTTTTAGATTTTCTTCCTTTGTATGGTAGTCAAGTACATTGGTAGCGGCACTTACATTTTTTGTGTTGTTTACGATGTTTTCATTTTCTTTTTTTGTTTCAAATTTCTTTGTCCAATCTTCGACCTTTTCAACTGGTTTAATTACTATTTTTTCCTTTAATTTCTTCATATCTTCTTGTCGTTTAATTAAAGCACGATTCAACATAATTGAGCCTATTGCAACAACAACTAATGTGAGAATAAGACCATTCCATTCTGAAAGAAATGAAATTCCTGATTCTAATAATTGAGAAAATACAGTTGGTTCATTTTCGTTTTCATCAATAATATAATCTTCACCTAGGTATTCTATATCTTCATAAATTGAGAAATTAATACTCGGATCCAATATGCTATGAGCCATAACCTCAAGTCTAGCTGTGCCGTTCATTTCTAATCCTGTAGGCGTAGTTGCAAATGCCATGAAAGAGATTTTTTGGTTTGGTTCGATATCTCTCAATTCGAAGAATCTGATATTTTCTGTAGAATCATAAATTGAATTGGAGGGGGGAATTAGCCCGAAATTTGATGTTACATTCATGTCAAGCGAAATCATCATTCCATCTAGGTCATTTCCAGTGTTTTGAAATGATAATGTAATTGTACAATTGTTGTTTTCAAGAATTGCCTCTTGACTATCAAGTTCCCAACTAATTATTGAATCAACATCGATAGAGTATTTTTCTATAGCAATTAATTCCCCTGCTATGAATGCCCCAATAGAGATTTCTCCACTTGTTCTAGCCATTGTTCCATTCAAAATTTCGATTGCAAGATCTATATTGTTGACGTTTTCTCCTTTTGCTAGAGAGATTTGAGATGATCCTAATTTTACGTCGGACCAAATCGGATTAGAAAGAACTTGAAGTTCAACAATGTCGTTATAATTCCCTGTATTTGTTATTGATAAATTCTCATGGCAAGAGGGGGAATTCGATGTGGTCGAAGGCTTCAAAGATTCACATTTTTTATCTCCATCAAAATTAATTGAAACCCCTCGAATTCGATTTATTGAAGCGGATTGATTTACAGTTAAGATTTCTAATGGCTCAAATTCATTGAATGCACTAATGCGAATATCCATTTCACCTGAATCAGTATATGGGGCTGCATATTCTATTAGGATGACTCCTGAACCATTAGCAGGTAGATTTTCAATTTTGTAAAGATCAAATGTTCCTACTGTCCATCCATCAAAAGTGAATGATTGGTCAGGAATTGTTCCGTCGACTGGTAGGCCGGATTGTAACATTGGTTGGACTTTGATTACTAAATTTGCATTATGGTTTCCAACATTACGTAAGGATACTGGGAGAAGGACTTTCTGTCCAGGTTCTACTGTTGCAAAATTTTGATGTGAATCAATTGAAATTCCTGAAACTGCAGTAACCTCTATTGTGAAATTCCAATATGATTCATATCCATCAATCTGACTTTTTGCTTTGACAGAAATAGGATGTTTACTTCCTGCTAGAGGTGCGCCGTTTTCAACAATTGGAACATCTACTCTGAATTGTATCCATACTAATTCATTCGAAGCAATAGTGATATTTTCTCCAATAGTCGGATCAGAAATTCTTGGCCAAACTATATTCCATCCTGAAGATGAAGTAATGCTAATATTAGCAGAATCAGAGATTGTTGCATTGTTCGTAATATTTACTAGAATATTTGTTCCAACTCCTGGCTCAATTACGAAATTAGAACCAGATGTGCTGCCAAATGAAAGATGACTTGTTTGTTCTATTGAATTACTTGTTACTTCTGATTCTAAAGGCTCTATTGTAATCAACAAAGAAGAGGAAAATAATATGATAATTGAGAGGGCGACAAGACGTGAAGTCGCTCCATGCATGATGTCTCCCCAATATCTAGAGGTTTAATTCGTTGTATTTGGCGTTCATCAGATTAACGGGTCTGGGATTGCTTCTGCCAAAGCCCGTAAGTCGAACTCGCCTGCATGAATTGGGACTTTTAACCCATAAATTTCACTTATTTCTGGATCTATTTCTCCAAAGGTCCCCAATTCTATTTCGCCAATTAGCATTTTAGCTCCTCTTCCAGGAATCCATGGGCCTTCTTTATCCTCTAATGGGATAAATGAGATGTCTTCTCTAGCACCTAAATCTCTCGTTAATGCTTGAGCAATTCCCTTAGCTGCTGTGAATCCTGCATTTGTTTCAGCACATGCCCAAGAAACTCTCCATGCATTATGATGGTCTCGAACTACTTCTCCACACTCTTGAATTCTCTGAGGCAATTCATGGTGCCTATTTTCTGCTAAAATTTCTAATAATGATGGAAGTATATTTTGACGAAGAATGGTATGCTCAATTGTGATGGGATTAGCGATTCTAGTCACTTCTCCTTGAGGCCTCCATCTCATATTCGAAAATTGTGATATCTCATTCGACAAAGTAAGACTTTGAACTTGCTGAATTCCTTGAGAAGACAGACTTTCATTTATTCTGCGAGTGAGATTTGCTCGAGTTAACGGAACACCTTCAAGGGCGAGTGATGAATGTGCTTCACCTAGGGATTCATAGCCAATTCCTGTTGCGATTTCTTCGACTAAATCAATTGGGTGAAGAATGTCAAATCGCCATCGAGGCATTTCGATAATGTGTATTTTTTCACCTACTGATGCCTCCCCCCATCTGTTAGATTTCCTTGGTCCATCTGTTGCAGTTCGAGTTTCAATTAATTTCCCTCCCATTCTTTCGAGTGCTGAATGAATAACGCTTGATTCGATTTTTCCTCCTAAAATTTTCTCTAACAATGGTTCAGGTAAGACGTGTGTTCGTGCCTTTCCATTTGGGGTGACCATTTCTTCACCATTGGCACTAGTTAGATTGATACTTTCTATCTCCCCTCCTCGCTCTGCTAGGGAAAGACAAACCAAGAGTAGTGATGCTTCACATGCTCTTTCATCCCAACCTGTAACATCGATGAAAAAATCAGTTGTTGTTTCAGTTACAGTTGTATGGTTTCCATTGATTATCGGTGGAAATGAGAGTGTTCTGCCCACTGCATCTTCGATTACTGGTACACTTTCCATCCCATCAAGAAGATGTGCATATTCCATTCCTTTAGGGTGTGAATCGAGGATTTCTTGAATACTCATTTCAGTATTCATCGCTAATGGGATGAATCTGTGATTCCTATCTACTGCTCTAACCTTGAATGGGGGTGCAAGAGTGGAAAGGTCATGAACTCCGATCGATGCTAGTCTACGTTTTCTACCGAGAGTAAGGTGTAATTTTTCTTGATGGTCCATTAGTGATTGAATAAATTGGTCTTTTTCTTCATTTGTTGATCCAATGTTTACATTACGAACAATTGCACCTAGAATTACTGGGCGAATTGTAGATATCTCTGGTTCGATTTCCATAGAGATTGTACCTGTTTTAACTTTCAAATTTGGTGAAGTAATATTTGAGTAAAGGAATGCACGAGCAGCCCGTGTCATTGTTTCAACAGATAGGAGATCTGAGCGGTCGGGAAATACTTCTATTTCGATGCCTTCTTCATCTGCCTCTTCAACTACACATCCGATATCTGAGAGTTCTTTTTCCCATAATTCTGGGTCGTATACTATGTCATGAAAAGAGAGTAAATTACGAATTGTTTCGTGTTCGTACTTCACTGTGGGCATAGTATCTCTCCTATGGGTGGAGGCTTCTCGGTTTGACTCCTTCGTCTAACGGCGGGACCACATTGGTAGTGGTTGTCGGATTCCATCAAGTCGTAAACCACTTAGAACAGCGGCTTCATGAGTAGTTGCTCTTAGATGATGCCTTTGCAGAGAATCAATTGCGGAAACACCCATGGCTTGCATCCATCCACGAGCATGGTCTTCCATTGTCGACAGTTTACCATCAATTTCAGTTGCAATTTTCTTTACTCCTGTTGGGGGTGTTTCATCATCAATAAATGGTTCAGATACAATCCCATTAAGTCCTGCTGCAATTGACATTAATGCTTCTGATGGGCTCGGTGTCCAATCAGTCTTTAGAAACACGCTCATCTGTGATTTTTGTTTTGAACGAGCCATGCCAACAGTTGGCAATGTAGATATTGCAGGAGCAGAGCCGATGGTTCTCACATCTACAATGGCTCCTGCTAAACCTAATTCAGCAGTCATTCTGAGTAATTTTTCGACACGATCAACATCATCCATAAGGAGGACTGGAGAATCCTTTGGAAGAAAACCGATTGCAATTGTTGCCATAGCATGAATTGCTGCTTCGTTTAGATTAGGGAATGATGAAATATCGATTACTGCTCCACCTGCTTCTGATAATTCTTGTCTAAGGTTTAGGTAGTTTTCTTGATAGATTCTGAGGTAATCATTTTCTCTTGGCGATGAGTCAACAATACATGGTTGCCCTTCCAAAGCAGAACCTGCTTTGGAGGGCCCCTTCTGAAGTTGAGGAATCCAAATATTTCTCAGGTGACTTCCCGAAGCAACTCCTGGCATTGTGATTTCACTTGATAATTCTACAACGGAAGATGGGGGTAAAGAAGCACCATGGGGGCAAAGACGTAATCCTCCAAATCTCCCCTGTGAAGAAACTTCAGGCGGTTCTGCTCCAACATGTTCCTCTAAATCGGCTTCAATTATTGTAGCATCCATAGTGAGCTTGAATCCATGTGGTTCTAGCATGTCATTTAATTCAACTAATTCATCAGCAGCAATTTCCCTACTATGGGCACCTTTGCCAACTGAACGAACTTTACCATCAACTATGATTCTACCTCCAATCATTCCAGATCCCGCATCAATATCTACATTGGAAAGTGCTACTATAGTTCCATCAATCATGCCCGATCCAATTCGTTCACCTACCATTCCTCGAACAACTAGAAGACCTCCAGTCATCGATTCTCCTGCATCAAATCCTACATCTCCTCTTACAATTACTGTGCCTCCAGACATTCCTAAAGCAACTCGATCTCCTGTTCCTTTCTCAATAATTGTCTTCCCATCTTTTTGAAAGGCAGCAGCCAAATTTCCTAATGTGCCCTCAATTTGTAGTAATGCACCCTGATTAGCACTACCTACAAGATCGCCTAAATCACCTAGTAACCGCATTTTCAGTTTGGCTGGAAAATGTGTCATTACTCCGGTTTCGCCTTTCTTTGGTTTTTCATCACCATCGCGCCCCCACCCAATCTTCAAAGCCCGATCAAGTTGAATGGCTTGATCAATCATCTTGGCAATATCTCGAGTTAGTTTGACGCTCTTCTGAGTGATCTCTGCTCGTGACTCCATTGTCTCTGCTGGAACTAGCCCGTCCTTGACCCCTTCGCTCCAAATTGCCTTGGAATTGTTGATAGATGGCCTGCCGTGGGGAGCCAACAGGTGAGTGCATATGACAATCAAGGTTGCCATTAATGGATTTGGAACAATTGGGAAGAGAGTAGCGGACGCAGTAGATGCACAAGAGGATATGATTGTGGTAGGTGTTACGAAGACAGGTCCATCATTTGGTTGTGATTTAGCTGTGAAGAAGGGATTCCCTTTGTTTTGCACTTTTGATGATCCGGCAAAGATTTCTGCATTTGCAGATGCAGGATATACTTGTTCTGGAGGCCTATCTGATTTACTTTCAATTGCAGACGTTGTTGTAGATTGTGCCCCTGGAAAATTAGGAGCTGAAAATCTTGAAAAATACAAGAATGCAGGAATTAAACATATTTTCCAAGGCGGTGAAAAACATACACTTACTGGTAAATCCTAT
This sequence comes from Euryarchaeota archaeon UBA39, assembly GCA_002503045.1. Lineage (GTDB taxonomy): Archaea > Thermoplasmatota > Poseidoniia > Poseidoniales > Thalassarchaeaceae > MGIIb-N2. The sequence goes on from DAQW01000008.1 coordinate 29,160, forward strand.
ACTTCTAGTGCCAATCATTCAGAGAATATTGGAGTTCAAGGTACTAGAGTTGTTTCTTGTAATACTACTGGGCTTTCTAGGACTTTAGTTCCTCTATACGAACACTGTGGTTCTTTGAAGGTAGAGTGCACCATGATCAGAAGAGCTGCTGATCCTGGTGATTCAAAGAAGGGGCCAATTAATGCAATTTCTCCTGTTCTCAAAGTACCAAGTCATCATGGTCCAGATGTAATGACTGTAAAGCCTGAGATTGAGATTAATTCCTTAGCAGTGGCAGTTCCTACAACAATAATGCACGTTCATGCGATTGTCGCAGATTTGCCTGAAGGTCATGGTTTGACTACTGAATCAGTAATACAAATGTGGAAAGAAACTCCTAGAGTAATCGTCATGGAAGGTGCAAAGAATAGAATCACAACAACTGCTGAGGTGATGGAGATGGCACGAGATATAGGCAGAAAATGGGGGGACCTCCACGAAATTTTTGTATGGCAAGATGGAATTAGCCTTCAAGGAAATAGGTTGTATTATTTCCAAGCTATCCATCAAGAGAGCGATGTAATCCCTGAGAACGTTGATTGTATCAGGGCATTAATGGAGACTGAAACGGATTGGAAAGTAAGTGTTGCTAAGACTGATTCTGCGATTTCATCTTATTATGGTCTGTGAATAATATTGCACATTTCCATGCAACCATGAAAAAGGGGGGCATTACATCAATGCGTATGCAAGCACGGAGTTGGAGCCTTTTTCTTGTTTTCATTTTGCTTGTACCCTTGCTTCCATCATCTGATTCATTGAATCAAGAAATGCCCTTAGAAAATGAATCTTGGTCTTCGGAACAGGCTTCAGAACATTGGACAATTGGAGCGAGTCCGATTTTGGAATCAAGTTCAATGCGTCAGACAAGTGGCCTACTCCATCCGGTGACTGGCTCTTTCGATCCACTGGTTGTTACTCCTGTACTTCCTTCAAACTTGCACAATAGTCTAGACGTTATCCAGACTGGAATGTTAATTATTCAGGACATTGATGCTGATAGAAGCGATTTACATGATTGGCTGAAAATTCAAGATTTTCCCGTTCTAGATATAATTCCAGATGACGCGCTTCTTATTCGAGTTCCTACGGATCCGAATGAACTAGATGCTGCTATTTCCGCGATTTCTTCGAATGAAGGAATTCGATGGTTTGGTAGTCAGCATCCTGGGTGGCGTTTGTCTCCAGATCTCCCATCATCTGGGCTTGTCGATGTGAATATCATTCCTGCTCCTGATCTTGAAGAAGTTGAATTACAACAATTAGAATCCTCAATTTATCTGAAGGGTGCAAAAATTGTACATTGTGATTCTTGGCTTTGCCAAGTGGAGAGAATTCAATCTCATGCTTTGATTGACTTAGTAAACTCAGGAAATATACTTTTTATTGAACCATCTGCAAAATTAGTTTACGAGAATATTTATGCCCGTTCAGTTTCAAATATTGATGACGTTTTGACGAATCATAATCCTTCATTAACTGGTCAAGGACAAGTAGTTGCCATCTCAGATAGTGGGTTAGATCAAGATCATGGCGATTTCAATGGTAGAATCCGTGCAGTATACAACCAGTATGGACCAGATAATTCTGCTGCAGATATGCACAGTGGACATGGAACCCATGTCACTGCTACTCTTCTAGGAGATGGTTCAGGTGATAGTAGTACGCGAGGCATGGCTCCAAATGCGACATTCCATTTCTATCAACTTGAATATGATCAAACAGGGGCCTTGGCAAGATACGGATCTTTGTTTGATATGTTTAGACATTCATGGCAACAGAACGCCCGTATGCAAACAAATTCTTGGGGCTCTGAGAACTTAGGGGGGCAATACAATTCTGATTCTCGTTCTGCGGATTCATTCGCTGATCAATATGGTGATTTCCTTGTTCTGTTTGCCGCTGGAAATGAAGGTTCATCAGGTTCAGGAACCATCAGTCCTCCTTCAACTGCAAAGAATGTGCTTACAATTGGTGCATCAACTAGTGGGAGACCAGGTACTGCAGCAGCAGGCCAAGTCCCCACGTTCTCTTCTATTGGACCTACATCAGATGGAAGGATAAAACCAGATTTAGTTTCTCCAGGTGTTCAGATTTGTTCTGCTAGAGCTCAAGAAGCACAGTATCCGATGGGTTCTTCTTGTTCATCTGCTAGACATTCCGATGGCTCAACACCACTATACCAACAAATGGATGGGACTTCTATGGCAACTCCAGTTGCAGCAGGTAATGCATTATTAGCACGCCAATTTTTGACAGATGAATTTGGGATTTCTTCTCCTCGTTCTGATCTTCTCAAGGCTTTGTTAGTAAATGGTGCTAAGGATATAGGTGCCAAAGATATACCAAATATGGATGAAGGCTGGGGTCAAATTGATCTTGAACAATCACTCTATCCTAAAGATGGCATAGTTCCTTTGAATACCTTCATGGATTGGAATCAAACCTTGCAACCTGGTTATTCTTACGTATACACCTATGATTGGGATGCATCTCATGGTGTCGATATTACTATTGCTTGGACAGATGCTGCTGGTTCTTCCAGTGCCTCTCAATCTACGAAGAGGTTGGTAAATGATCTAGATTTGACTGTAATTGCTCCTGATGGATCTGTCTACAAAGGAAATGTATTCTCAAATGGATACAGTATTACTGGAGGAGCCAGTGATGATTTGAATAATGTCGAGAGAGTCAAATTACCACCTACTTCAGGACTTTCAGGGACATGGGAAATTAGAGTGCAACATACTTCAGGTAATTCACAAGATTTTGCTATGGTTGCAACATCAATTGGTTCTGAGAATCTTATTGCTGATCTTGCTGTCTTTTCTGGCTCGCTGTGGGTTTCAGCAGATCAACCACTAGAGGGGGATGCGGTTGTTGTTAGGGCATCTTGGTTAAATCAGGCGCCAGGAGCGGCTTCAGGATATGATATTCTGATTGAAGATATTTCTACTTCTCCTCCTACGATTATTCTCCAAAGTAGCCGGGGCCCTATTCAAGGTGGTTCAGCTGATTCCATAACTACTCAACATACATTCTCTACAACTGGAGTTCATACTCTTAGGTTAACATTGGATTCTGGTGGATCTGTTGCTGAATTAAATGATGATATTAATGGTACTGATAACAATCAAATTACTTACGATGTTAATGTTACAGCTATCGGTGTCCGGATAGTCCCATATATGGATGATGGAAGTCTTCCCGATACTCCTGAGAAATTATCTCAGGCTAGTCGTCGAATAATTGATCCAAGTGTTACTTCGTCAGTTACTTTCAATCTAGATATTATGAATGAAGGTACAGCCTCAATCGAGGCTGGATTAATTGTTACTCCAGTTCAATTTGTTCGTGATGATGGGATTCTTGATGCCCCGCAAGATGAGTGGTCTAGAACACTTTCTGAATCGGGTCCTTGGACCCTACCCGAAGGAGGTGCATCTGGTTCTACTCGTACCATTTCCTTATCTGTAGTTGATGAAGATGCGGATTTTAATGACCCATATGGTGCTATTTTTGCCTTACCTGGTACGTATATACTTGATTTGACTATGTATGATAGAAACGCTCCATTGGTGTCCTATACCATCAGATTGACAATTGATGTTGAAAGGGTTGAGGGACTAAATACGGTTATTGCTGGGGATCAAGGTTTGGCAGGAAAACCTGGAGATACAGTTGGGTATACAATTACCGTTAGAAATTCAGGAAATGGACCAACAATATTTGCAGTAAATTGCGAAAATGATCAACGATGGCCAATTGAATTAGGTAATGGAAACACATCTTCAATAGAACTCGATCCTTTGAATAGATTACAGTTCATTGGATTATCTGTTCGTATTGTAATCCCTCAGGCATATATGGGTCAACCTGCCGCAGGATCATCCGCAACAGTAACTTGTGAAATCAACTCTGCAGTTGATTCATCCATCTCATCTACAGAAATTTCTACTGTTGGAGTTCTAGAGAGTCGAGCTTATTCTGTGGAAATTTTTGAAGATGATGGTACACCTATTGGTCCATCAGGTTTGGCTATTCAACGTGCTGTATTGAATGATGAGATCGTAAATACCACTATCAATGTTGAAAATAAAGGAAATACTCCTTTCGATGTTGATATTTCGATGAGTACTGGATTAGTTTCTTGGCCAGTTTGGCTTTATGTCGATGGAAATCAAGTCTCTTCTCCTTATTCAGTTAATCTTCAGCCAGGAGTTGTTTCCTATCTTCAAGTTCAGATGGCAGTTTCTCCAAATGCAGATAATTTTGATGTTAACGTAGTGACAATCCGGACCTCACTTTCTGGATCAATACCTACTGTTAATCAAACAAAATTCATTGTTGAACAACGTACTGATTTTTCTCTTGAGGGTCCTGAATCGGGAATAATTGACGTATCTCCTGGTTCTACGTCTAACTTTAATGTTACAGTGAGCAATACTGGTAATGTCCCAATAGTGTTGAATTGGACCTTCCCTTCTCTCCCAGATGGTTGGTCAATTGGTTTTCTTTCTTTAGCCCCATATAGTTTGATGATGGGTGAAGTTAGAACTGTGAATATTGGCCTTTCAGTTCCTTTGGGGTTAGAATCTGGTGTATCTGCCACAGAAGTTGGTTTATTGGTACAGGGTGGGCTATCCTCTTCATCATTGGATATTTCCCAATCAGTCCTTCTTGGAGTTCGAGTCTCATCACTTGCAGTACCCGTTGTCACATTTGACGAAAATAGATTTAATGATCTTCCAAGAGGAGAATCCTCTAATTTGATAATGCATTTGAGTAATGGAGGTAACTTACCCCTTACCGCTTCCCTTGATTTAGTTGGTCCAGAAGGGTGGAATTATGATTTTGATCAGCAATCAATTTCTGATTTATCACCAGGTAATACAGTTGATATTATTCTTATCATTAATCCCTCAGAAGAAGTATCTTCTGGAGTACAGAATTTTGTTATAATTACTACAGTAGATGGAATTGAGATGGAAACTGGTGGTTTTGAGGCTACTGCAGCAGCATCTACATCAGGTGGTGGTGCAATTGGTTTACTTGAATCAATAGGAGTTCCTACTTGGGCAGCAGGTATTTTGGTAATGTTAGTAATTGTAGGTCTGTTTGCTGGAACATTCATTCTTCGGAATCGTGGGATTTCGTCTTTATCTGAAGGCGAACGATTAATTCCAGCAGGATCCACCTTGAATCAAGGTGATTACCAAACTCGATTTGATGCCGCCATAAATACTGGAAATGAAGAAAACTCATTGGTTAGCGGAGGAGTTTCACAGGCAGAGATAGATGCCGCGTTAAACAGTGGTCTTGCTCCGTTACCCCCTCCAACTCCTGAAGGCTTGCCTCCTGGTTTCTCCAGACCCCCTCCTCCATCATTGCCACCAGGCCTTCCACCGGGGCTCCCTCCTTCCGAATAGTCCGTTCCACTTATCTCTAGGACCCTGTTCAGAAGACCATGGATTCGAGCATAGTGCTCTTTGGTCCGCCCGGTGCAGGCAAAGGAACTCAAGCAGGGCGCATCGTACAAGCAACTGGAAAACCTCAGGTTTCTACAGGTGATATGCTTAGAGCAGCGGTTGAAAATGGAACTGAATTGGGTCGAATCGCTAAGGGATACATGGAGTCAGGAGGTTTAGTCCCTGATGAGGTGATTATTGGTCTCATAGAAGAGAGAATAAAGCAGCCAGACGCTATCGGTGGCCTACTTTTCGATGGTTTCCCTCGCACCATCCCTCAAGCTGAAGCTCTCGAAAAAATCGCTCCGGTTTCGATGGTCATTGCAATACATGTTGAAGATGAGTCAATTGTGGAACGAATTTGTGGTAGATTTACCTGTGCTTCATGCGGTGAAGTCTACCACGATATATTCCGGCCATGTAAAACTGAATCTGTTTGCGATTCTTGCAATGGGACTGAATTTAAACGACGTGCTGATGATTCTGAAGCCACAGTTAGAAATCGCCTCTCAGCATATCATGAGCAAACATCTCCCCTTGAATCATGGTACTTTGATAGAGGACTACTTAGAAGAATAGATGGGAATCATAGTATTGAGCAAGTTGGACAAGAAATTTCTAATCTTCTTGATGAATAATAATTCGTGGTGTTTTCATGAAACGTAGACGTCGACAAAGTCTACGGGTGGAGAGGGCAAATGAGGCGATTGCTCATCTTTCAGGTATTATAGTAGATGTTGGCGCAGATTTAGATGTGCGGAATACAGCTGCACGTGATCTTATTAGGACCTGTATGAGGCATAATTGTTCGATTCCAGAAAATCTCAAACGATGGGTATGTCGTGGATGTAAAGGCGCTTTAATCCCAGGCGAGACTGCAAGAATACGTGTTCGTTCTAGAGTTCGTGTTACTACATGTTTGACTTGTTTTCGTGAAAAACGCATTCCTTTGAATTCGGAGGAGTTAGAATGAAAATTCCTGATTGGGTAATTTTGTCGGCTAAGGATCCAGACCTAAAATCCACTGTACGTTTAGGTAGAAATGGATTGACTGATTCTATTATTGAAGAAATTAAAACTCAATTATCTGCTCGTACATTGGTCAAAATTAGATTAAATCGAGGATTTGCCATTGATTCTGAACAGAGGGAAAAGATATTTTCTCATTTGGAAGAATCAACCATGAGTACTCTTGTTTTTTCTCGAGGTAATGTCGCTGTTTTATGGAGATCATAAGTAGAAATTTGGAATAATCAATGGATGGTTATTTGAATCGCCTAATGGACGGAGTAATAATGCGAGTCTTTTCCCGAGGGCGGTCGTTTTGGATCCGATCTACTCTTTTACTCTCTTCGTTGGCCATGTTTACCTTTTTTCCGATGGTCCAAGCAGGTGGAGGAGGAGGCTTAGCAGGCAGGCATTGGTATGTCGATCATATTTCTTCAATGCCCGAATGGGCATTACCTGCGTCATTTTTGATTCTTCTAGCAGTTTATGGCCTAATCATTTTTGAATTGATAGATAGGGCTCTAGCAGCAACAATTGGTGGAATACTATGTGTATTTGTTTTACACATAATAGCCGCAGGCGATCCTAATTCTACGGGTCCAGATTTACTAGATGTTATTGTTTGGATAGATATGGAGACCGTCGGCCTTCTAATGGGTATGATGATTATCGTAGGAGTGTTATCGGAAACAGGTGTTTTCCAATGGGCCGCAGTAGAGGCTTATGCTCGGAGCGGAGGTTCTATTTGGAGGCTGATGGTAATCCTTGCAGTAGTTACTGCAGTATTTTCGGCATTCCTTGACAATGTAACGACTATGTTGTTGATTGCCCCAGTAACTATTCAACTTGCAAAGGTGTTGAATTTAAATCCAATTCCATTGTTAGTTGGAGAGGTAATGTTCTCGAATATCGGAGGTACTGCAACTCAGATTGGTGATCCTCCGAATATTATCATTGGCGCACAACTTTCTAGAACAAGTCTTGCTGGAACTCCTCTTGCCGAGCATTCTATTGCTTTCATTGATTTCGTTATCAATCTAGCTCCTGCTGTCTTCCTAGTTTTCCTTCCCTCATTATGGCTTCTACATCGTCTCGAGAGGGAAGGTCTAGATTTACATCGAGATAGGGATATTGAATCACTCAGGGAAACATATGGGATTAAAGATAAATCTATGCTGATAAAGTCAGGGATTATTCTCTCAATTGTATTGGTGGCATTTTTCGCCCATAGTGCAATTGTACATCCTCTATCCAATGTGGCAGTGATTGCTCTTATCGGTGCATTTGTAATGTTATTAGTGGTTACTCCACACGAAATTGAACATTATCTTGACGAAGTAGAATGGACCACATTGTTGTTCTTTGCAGGATTATTTATTTTGATTGGCGGCCTAAGTGCAATGGGCCTCATTGATGCTTTAGCAGAATGGACTAGTACAATGATTGCTCGTGCACCCGAGGATCACCGATTGTTTGTTGCACTAATGTTATTGCTGTGGGTTTCAGCGATTGCTTCTGCCTTTATTGATAATATTCCATTTACTGCCACGATGGTTCCTGTGATGCTCGAAATTGCTCAGGATGTTGATTTAGATCTTCCATTGGGTCCTCTAGCTTGGGCTCTTGCACTTGGAGCATGTCTCGGAGGGAATGGTACTTTGATTGGCGCTTCAGCAAATGTAGCAACTGCAGGAATCGCTAGTGGGGCGGGACATAATATTACTTTCATGCGCTTTTTCAAGACCGGTTTCCCAATTATGATTGTTAGCGTAATTTTAGCTTCGGTTTACTTGTACATCATGTTCGTAATGTGGGAAGTCCACGTCACACCTTCAGTAATACCTTATGTTGTGATTGGAATCGGGGTTCTGGGTATGGTAATGATTGGGCGAATTTGGGGTCCAGCAGATATCACGATTGTTGAAGAAGAGTGAACTTCTGTCCGTCAGCATCAAATCATGCGGAGTTTACCGGATAGCATGCAAGAGTGTCAGGTGTGCGGACTTCTCTTTGGTGGAGGAGACCGTTGCCCTGAGTGTAAGAGCGTTTTTGGTACAACTGTCGAGATTGATCAAGATGATTCGCTACCTTCTGGTCCATTGCCTGGAACTGCTTCGCTTACAGAAATTCTGACGGAGGTAGACGGATTGAGTGGCCCATCTTCTGATGATTTAGATTCGCGTCCCAATCTTCCATTCACATTGGGTGGCGCAAGGTCTGCACCTAAGGTACAATTGTTGTTTGGTACTGGGGCCCG
>DAQW01000101.1:0-607 GCA_002503045.1 Euryarchaeota archaeon UBA39
CACCATGTTAGAAAATATACCATTAATTGCAGCCGGAGCAGGAGTTTTAGGACTTCTAATTGCATTTGTATTATACAAGAAAGTGAACAGTGTAGAAATTGATAATGAAGTTGTGGCAGACATAACTCAAGAGATTCAAGATGGGGCTATGGCCTTTTTGAAAGCAGAATATAGAGTATTGAGTATTTTCGTTATTGTTGTTGGTGCTGTGCTAGCATGGTTGAATGATATTGAAACTGCAATTGCATTCTTTGCAGGGGCTGTTGCTTCAGTAGGGGCTGGCTTCTCAGGAATGAGAGCTGCTACTTCTGCTAATGGAAGAACTGCCATGGCTGCTAAGAATGATGGCCCTGCTGGGGCACTCGAAGTTTCTTACAACGGTGGAGCTGTAATGGGCCTTTCAGTTGGAGGTCTTGGATTATTAGGTATCTCAATAATTGCATATTGGTTGGGTGCTGATGACGCTGGCAGTAATCTTTCAGCAGCAGCAGGATTTGGAATGGGAGCTTCTTCAATTGCTCTATTCGCACGTGTTGGCGGTGGAATATACACAAAGGCTGCTGATGTTGGTGCCGATTTAGTGGGTAAAGTAGAAGCAGGAATTCCT
>DAQW01000101.1:961-4498 GCA_002503045.1 Euryarchaeota archaeon UBA39
GTTATTGCAGACAATGTCGGAGATAATGTTGGCGATGTTGCAGGTATGGGAGCAGATATATTTGAATCATTTGTTGGTTCTATTATTGCTGCAATGATTATTGCAAGCAACTCTGAAACTATGGGTGTTGATTATGTTATGATGCCGATAATGCTTGGATTAATTGGATATGTCGCATCTATCGTTGGAGTATTTTCAATGACTTTGTTAAAGAACGGATCAGATGCTGCTGCTGCGCTAAGAAATACTACATTTATCGCAGCTATACTTTTCTGGGTTGGAGGATATATGTCAATCAACCAAGGATTAATTGATGTAGAAATGGGAGTAATGCACTCAGTTGTTCTAGGAAGTATTGTTGGAATTATGATTGGTTTAGTTACTGAATACTACACTGGTATTGAGCCAGTATTTGGAATCAAGACTAAAGCTATTCCACACATTGGTGAAATGTCAAAGACAGGTCCCGCAACAAATGCAATTGCTGGATTATCAGTTGGAATGATGTCAACCTTCATCCCTATTCTCTTAATATCAGCAGGTATTCTTGGAGCAAACTACTTCGGCGGAGAGGAATATGGACTCTACTGTATTGCAATGGCTGCAATGGGAATGTTGGCTACCGTTGGCGTTACAATGACTGTCGATGCTTACGGGCCTGTTGCAGATAACGCAGGTGGGATTGCTGAAATGAGTTCATTAGGAAAGGAGGTTCGCGCAATTACTGACGAACTAGATTCAATTGGAAACACTACCGCAGCAGTAGGTAAGGGATTCGCAATTGGTTCTGCGGCATTAACCGCACTTGCATTATTCGCTGCTTATACTGCTGCAATAGATGGCACCTTAGATTTAGATTTGACAAACCCAATGGTTGTAGTCGGGCTCTTGATTGGAGGAGGTTTACCATTCGTAGTTGCAGCAATGACAATGACGTCAGTAGGCAAGGCCGCTGGAGAAATGGTTATTGAAATTAGAAGACAATTCAAAGAAATCCCAGGATTACTAGAAGGGAAGGAAGGCGTGAAACCAGACTCTAAGAAATGTGTTGATATTTCTACACAAGCAGCGCTAAGAGAAATGGTTGGACCAGGAGTAGTAGCAATCTCTGCGCCTGTAATTGTAGGATACGTTTTGGGATGGGATGCATTAGGAGGACTATTGGCTGGTTCATTAGTTACAGGAGTTCTAATGGCACTATTCATGGCAAACGCTGGTGGAGCTTGGGATAATGCGAAGAAGGCTATTGAACAAGGTCACATTACAGGAGCTGAAAAAGGAGATGCAGCTCATGATGCAGCTGTGATTGGAGATACAATCGGAGATCCATTCAAAGATACATCGGGACCTTCACTGAATATTCTGATTAAATTAATGTCAATTGTTGCGGTGGTACTGGCAGGAACTGGCAAATTAACCGAAAACGGACTTCTTTGAAACAGAAAACCGTTAGTCTCTTGACTAACTACCCAGAGGGATTTGTATGACTAGAGGGGCGCCTATCGGTGTTATGTTGGTAATCTTACTGACTTCGATGACCGGTTGCACCGCAGTAACTGAGGGTATAACTGGAAACTCCAGTTCTGAAGAGATCTCAGTTCCAAATTGGGAATTAGGAGATTATTGGCTATACACATTCTCAACACCTGACTACAGCGATGATACAACAAAGTTAGTAGTAGCAACAACTGATATTGAAGAAGACGGGACAGCATACATGTTGGCGATCTCTAGTATAGGAGAAGCAAGAAGACACGCTGTCCTAAATCATAATCCATTTCTTGGAAGAATAACTCATGACCAATTAAGTCCATTTGAAAATGGTGAAGCAAAAGATGTTTTGGATTTCCCACTAAAAAAGAATAAAGCATGGAGTTTTAATTTATTTGGAAATGATTGGAATGCAGTAGTCTCATCAGTAGACTCATCAATTGCATCAATCAGAGCAACGGCGAGTGATGGATCATCTATCGATTATATCTTTGATGGAAATATTGCATTTTTCTCATCATTTATCTGGACTGATTCTGAAGGCATCATACAATTGAAGATGAAAAATGCAGATAATGGGGTTGGCCATACAGGAGATGTGTATTTCGTTAGAGGAGGAGATTTATACAGCAATAATTGGTATAATAATGGCCCTGATGCAGAGATTGTGGATTCTTTCTTTGTATCTGATCATCCAAATGATGGCGAATGGAATGAGATGATATATTTCTTAGATGCTTCATGTGGGGGAGGTTCCACGATTTCACTAACATTAAGAGATCACACATCAATTTCTGCTCTAGAAAGATTCTGGGGGCCCGGTGCTGAAGAAACAGGAACATTAGGCACTATTCCTTATCCAAGTCAAGAATATACTCTTACAGTTACATTCACTGGAGACACACACCTGAGAATATTATTAGCAGGTGGTATTACTTACTCTTGGAATCTCTAATGATAATCATGTCTGGTACCTTTGTAATGATGCATGGGATGACTGGCACATCTGATAAGATGGAACCATTGGCAAAACAATTAGTCCCTAATGGATGGGATATATTTTGCCCAGAAGCAAAAATTCCTCATCCAACAAGAGGAGGATTCGCATGGTGGTTACGTTCAGAAGATCCTACTGAGCCACTAGGAGCTAAGGCATTGGAAGAGGTAAAAAACTCTGTACTCAATGTAATCTCAGAAATTCCAGATGGACCTATAATAGTTGGAGGTTTTTCTCAAGGCGCTGCAATAGCATCTGCCATGTTGGAATATGATATCCAAAGCAGAATCAAAGGTCTAGTTTTACTTGGAACAAAAACAGTAAGGCCTGATGAATTAAGGGATATATTGACCTTCTTAAAACCAAGAAAAGTAGTTTGGATGCATGGTTCAAGAGATCACCTAGTCCCTATTGAACAAGGTTTTGAGCATATTGAAATCTTTGAACAAGCAGATTGGGAAGTTACAAAGTTAGAGCATACAAAGGGACATATGGTTAATTTAAATCAGATAAATGAATTAAAATCTGCTATTCAAAGTATGGCAGATTCCTAAATCAATTCTGGAAATAATCGATTAAATGGTCGGATCCTCCAATAAATATTGGTTTCTCGCCTCTCATATCAAAACAAATAGGTACTGTTCGATGACCAGTAATTCTGACAACTTCTGATCTTAAATTATCTTCATGATCAAAGTTAATCTCAGAGAAAGTTAAATTCTTAGAATTCAAAACATTCTTTGCACGATTACAATAAACACAAATTGTTTGAGTAAAAAGTAAAAAGTCAGTATTGCATTCTTCTAAAATTTCAGAGAACCTATCCAAATCTACACACCCTATATTCAAACGTGATAAGACAATACTAATGAACCTGAGGAATAAAATAATACACTACAGTCTAAGAAGTAGAAGGTTTAAGATCTTCTTCATTCCACCATTCTGGCCTCTCACCTAGATCTGTATCGGGATCTTCTTCTTCCCATACTTCATCATCTTTAATCCGGCCTTCCAGAACTCTATCTGTTTCATCCTCATCAATGAAAATC
>DAQW01000023.1:0-35583 GCA_002503045.1 Euryarchaeota archaeon UBA39
GATTCTATTCTTGGTTCTGGAGTCAATTTAGGAGCAGGATGTAAATTATCAAATCTAAGAAATGATGGAAGAACTATTCTACTCCGTGATGGTGAAAGTGGAGATAAATTAGAAGATAGTGGACTAAGAAAATTTGGTGCTATTCTGGGAGAAAATGTACAAATCGGATGTAATGCAGTTACCAATCCTGGAGTTATTCTAGGATGTAATTCAAATGTTTGGCCAAATGTAACAGTAAGTGGCGTCCACTCTGAAAACAGTGTCATAAAGGATTGAGAATGATGGTGGATTACCCCATTCTCCATGGAACGGATGGAATTAGGGGGAAGGTTAGTGGATCTCCTGAAACAGATTTAGAGGCTCTAGAAGCAATTATTGACAAACGGGAAGTGAATGGTCGTGCCTTCATGGTTCTAGGAGAAGCCATTGGAGAAATTCTATCTGAAGAATTAGAAGATTATCCGAAAGTAGTAATCGGTTGGGATCGAAGGCCGGGAAATGCAATGTTAGTTTCAGGATTAACAGATGGATTACACTCCTCATCAGTTCGAGTAATCCATGGCGGGATTGTTGCTACACCTGGGTTGCACGATGCAGTCCTCGGGACAAAGGCAGACGCAGGATTGATGGTAACTGCAAGCCATAATCCTCATACCGATTCAGGAGTCAAATTCTTTGATGCCAATGGTAAAAAATCAATGCCAGAATTAGAAAAAAGAATCTCAGATTTGGCTTGGGAGATTGCAAAAAAAGGAAACAATCCAGAACCGGATCCTGAATCTTGTCTACCAGACAGAATGATCCATGCAGAGAGAGGGCATCGTTCTACTCTTGCAAAAAGACTGGAAAAAATGGCTGATTTTTTAGGAGTGAATGTTGCCGATTGTGATTGGAAGAAAATCTTGGGAGTCAATCAGTTCCTTTTAGATTCATCAGGAGGTGCTGCAACTAACTGGTTGGCCAATGGCCTTGATAGAAGGGGTATTCCAGCAAAAGAGATTTCTAGCCTTGAAAATGAATTGAATGAAGAATGTGGTGCAGGAGAAATTTCTCCTACTGACGAATGGACTTGGGCTGAAATGAAAAAAAGTAAACATCTTCTACTAAAATCACTAGCTGAAATACATGATTTAGACCTACCTAGTGGTATACTAATCGGAGCGGCATTGGATGGAGATGGTGATCGATGTTTACTCATTGAATCTACAAAAAGTGGTGCAAGAGTAATTGATGGAGATGAGATGGCAGACAATGTCGCTAGAGCATGGGATTTAATTGGAGTTTCAAAAGCAACCATGGCCTTCTCGATTGAAACTGATTTAGCACTTACTTCTTCAGATAACAGATTTAACATGGATGTAAATTTCTACGAATGTGCAGTCGGTGACCGTTGGTTATCCAATCAGCTTTCTAAGGATTTTATCGATTCGGAAACATGGCCAAGCATAATTGGAGCGGAAGATTCGGGTCATTTAGTTCTCGCATCTCCTCATCCTGAAATTGATAATAAATGGAGTTTGGTCGGAGATGGAGCGGCGACTCTAATCTTACAACTACTCGTAAGAGCATTACAATTCAATAATGAAAAAATGGCACCTGCATTCCAATCAGGATGGAAAAAACGGACTTCAATTATCGGTACTGACCGGTCAAAATGGACAGGGGAAGGAAAATTAGCAAATGATGTTGGATCAATGATTAGCAACTATTTTGGAGAAGGAAATTGCTCATTTTCTAGGACAGAAATCGAGGGTGAAACATCGCTACTTCTCCTAAGAGGAAATGTGAAAAATATCCCAATATCAATTGGAATTCGAAACTCAGGAACTCAAGAGAAAACTAGCATTTCGATAAGAAGCATGAACGAAATCGATGGGCTAAACGAATTATCCGAATCAATTGTGCAATTTCTAACTAAGGAACTGGTTTATTCCTCTTCATCAGATTGAAGTGTAGCCAAAAAAACCGTAGATAGGGAGCCAAGCCATGTTAACTGGGCAATGATTAGTAGATGCTCACTAATTGCAAGGGTCCCTTCTGTCCTACTCTCAAGTATCATAGGTGAAACTATCTGAAGTTCATACATGTCAAGATACCACAAAGAAAGAAGAAAACATGTTAGCATTGCAACGAATGACCATTTTACTCCATTTTCTGAAACTGGAAGTCCATTTTCTCTTCTGGAACTAGATTCCCAATGAATCAATGGATGGCCGAATAAAGCCCCTAATGCAGTTGAAACAAAGAAGAAATAACCAAGAAGTATGTGTAGTGACCGATCAAAATGTCTGGAAAACATCAAATCTGCAGAGATAGAAAATGCTAGAGTGAATGTAAGAAGTAACCAAATTATCAGCACTATTCGCTTTCCAGGTGAGGCGAAAACAGGATTATTCCACCACCTATGAAAACCTAGAAAACCAGTAATCATTGCCAAAAATGCAACAGTATTGAAACCGACCCAAATTATGTATTTCATCGGGGAATAAGCTACTAAGATGCTCATTGTAGTGTACTGATTATGAAAATCTTCAGTCCAATTACAAGGGCAAATAATTCCTTCAAAAACATCAGTAGAAAATGGAGCTAGTAATACTGAAATCAATATGGTGCTAACACCAATAATCATCCCCATTCTGGGTGCTAAAAGAATCGTTTCAGGAGCGACTCGATATTTCGAAAATCTACTACCTATTGGAGCTGTAGTGTAATAGCCTACACCGAATGCAATTAAACTTGCAGCGATTAAAAGAATCCAGCGAATCAGCTCTTCTTCTGGGGTGGCATCCCCTGCTGGGGGAAGGATGGCTCCGGCCAACATGCACCCTAATTTTCTTCATTATGAATAAGTTGTAACCCATGATTGGAAAATTAAAGGAGATAACAAAATGATTTGTATGTAACCAAACCCGCCATGGATATGGGGAGAGAAGGAGTTCTACTAATGAACATTGGAACTCCTGACCATCCTACAGTTGGATCAGTGAGGGACTATCTGAGAGAATTCCTTTTAGATCCTGATGTTATTGACATACCGGCTCCTTTGAGACATCTACTTGTTCGAGGTATTATTCTTCGTTCAAGACCTAGGAAGATTGCACCCAGATACCAAAGCATTTGGATGGAAGATGGTTCCCCATTGAGAGTATATACACAAAGAATGACTGAGGCCTTAGGGGAAATTCTAATTGATACAGATTGTGAATTTGGGATGAGATATGGAAATCCAAGCATTAGATCAGCACTTGAAAAATTAAAAGAACGAGGTGTGGAACGATTACTATTGGCACCACTTTTCCCTCAATATGCTCAAGCCACAACTGTATCATCTCTCAAGTGTGCGTATAACGAACTCGAAAAAATGAATTGGCAGCCGGAAATTTTAGAATTAGGTCATTTTGAATCTGATGATTCATACATCAATCCTCTTGTTTCTTCTATTGAATCTCATTTAGAAAATGGGAGCCATGTATTGTTCTCATATCATGGATTACCACTATCGCACGTTCGTCGTTCAGATGCTACTGGAAAACATTGTCAAAAGATTGATGATTGTTGCAGTTTAATCGATGATGCAAATTCATCATGTTATGCGCATCATTGTATGATGACAACATTAGCTGTAACCAAAAAACTAGGATTAGGACAAGAAAATTGGTCTTTAAGTTACCAAAGTAGACTCGGTCCTGTAAAATGGTTAAGGCCTTCGACAACAGAGACAGTAGAAAAATTAGCAAAGAGGGGAATCAAAAAACTGATTATTATTTCACCTGCATTTCTTGCAGATGGATTAGAAACTTTAGAAGAGTTAGACATTGAAATTAGAGAACATTATACAAAACACGGAGGGGGAGAATTAGAAATTTTGAGTTGTCTAAATGATAATTTAGACTGGATTAAAGGGCTATCTAATCTTGTCAAAAAAACGTTTTCTACTCTTCCAATGTTGGAATCCTAAGAATAAATATAGTTCCAATAATTGCTAGAAATAATGTAGAATATTTGGAGATTGGAGGAGCAGTATCTGGAATAGCGATGATTACTGCAAACAAAACAAAACTCCAAAGTGTCAGCAGGATGATCGGTTTACTTTTCTTAGGTATTCCATTACCTTCACGATAATTTTTCACATGGTGCCCGAATAATCTGTTATTAATTATCCAATCATAAAATCGTTGATTAGATTTAGCAAAACAAGCAGCAGCTAAAATCATCAAAGGGGTTGTGGGTAAACCAGGAACGGGAATCCCAATAAATCCAATTACCATTGAAAGAAATCCACAAATAAACCAAAAAATTTGAGATGCTTTTGAACGATTCAAATCCACTTCATGAACACTGGGTGTGTCCATATTGGGAGGCCTTATTATTCCACTATTGTATGTTTGTGAATAACCATAGAAATTATTCAGTCGAATTACATGAAGGATACATTTCATGCATTGGTGGCAAAAATAGATCTTCACACGTTCGATCAACAGTTGACAGACCTAGAAGACTATCGCCACCGAGTGAGATTGTAACTGCTTGAGTTGATACTGGACTTGGGATATAATCCTCACCAGTTTGACTGACAATTAGATGTATTCCATCTCCTGCTGGAACTACAACATCCATTCCGAAAAATTCCATTTTTGCTAAAACTGTACTTCCTGGAGAAAGAGTTTCTCCATCTTTTCCTCCGGCATGAAACCTGAGATCCATAACTGCATGACCTAGATGGATTCCATCTGATGCGCGTACCATCTCAACAAACAAATGGCCAGATGTTGCCAACAATGAAATTTGAGCAGATACATGAAAAGTTGGAGTCCCAACAATTCGAGTTTCATTCTCAAACATTGGACATTCGATTGTGGTTTGACTAGAAGATGTAATGGTAGCACCACCTGAAAGGACTTCACATTGATCCATTCCAATCATCATCCAATCTATATCTGCAGGAGGATATGTTGATTCTACTCTCCAGGCCCCCATGTTATCTTGGATTTCTGCTATGAGGCGAGGTTGTGGTCCAACATCCCTTAGATAATAATCAAACCATTCTAACAAATCATCGGCCCAATCCCATCGCAATGTGTAAGGATAGGCTTCTCCACCTCTACCGGAAGAAAGTGAAGAATGTCCACTTTCTCTATCGGGATAATCGTGAGCCCATTGTCCATATAGCCCCTTAACATCAAATCCTGCATCTATCGACATTTGATGTGCAGGGAATGCCATGTGCGGATCTACGTTCCAATCTTGCATTCCATGAATAATGTAAATTGACCCATTGTAAACCTCTAATGCATTTGTTAGAAAATGTCGTTCTTCCCAATAATCAGAACCTGTCCATGCAAGATTGTCTCCAGTCATGTATGCTGCTGGCCCAGCATAGTAACCTTCCACGTATCCTTCGCATGCATTCTCTATATCTCCGCCATCACCATCCAAACCAAAGGAACCGTAAACACCATTGTGCATGATTGCTCCTCTAGCTTCCATACTACCATTTCTCCACATCAAATCATGAACTCCAATTAATCCAGACATTGGAACTATCGTTGCAAGATATTCTGAACCTGAAGCGGCCGCATTCCACGGTGTGCTCCCATCATATGATTTGCCAATTGCTCCTACCTTTCCATTTGACCAAGGTTGAGACCCTAACCAATCAACTGCCGCCTTAATTCCAGCTTGCTCATCATGCCCCATTAGATCCATACAATGATTTGAGTCTCCAGTTCCAAATACAGATACTTGGGCAACACCAAAACCATGAGGTACAAAATTTTCTATCAAAAATCGACCGAGTCTGTCAGCAGGTGTTAGTGCATCAACATCACCATCATTGTAATATGGGCCTATCTCCGCAATAACGGGAACTTGACAATCTTCTGAGATATCAGAAGAAGACCAGTCGCATCCTTCGATTACAGGTAACCACAATCCTAGATGCACTTCTGCACCACCCGTAATACCTGCTCCACCATCTGATGCGTCTATTTCAGGAACTGGGACAAAAACTGACATAACCTCATCTATGCCAAAAGAGCCATTGATTGAAACACGAGAGAAGACATCAGTATTCTCGTATATCATATCAGATCTATCTTCAACTTGAGGAAGCCAATGATTGAAATCTTCATCTTCTAATTCTTCATCAGAACCAAAACAGCCAGAGACTGAACCCAAAATAATGAGCAGCCCCAAGAGGATTGACTGAGGGGCCTGACGCATAACCTTGGGTCGATGTCATCGGCTTCAATGATTCCATTACTAAACCAATCTTCATTCAATGGATTGAATAACCCCGGTACAATCGAAGAATGAGGATAGACCATGACGAATTCTGAAATCTTGAACTCATTAAACAAAGCATTAGCTTGGGAATTACGGGCGATTGCAATGTATGCTCACTATGCTGCTTATGTTTCTGGAATTCATCGAATCAATTTAGCAACTCATTTCAACAATGAAGTAACTGAATCAATCACTCATGCCGCAACTGTAAGATCTGCAATTGTTAAACTTGGAGGACAAGCAACAACTGATCGAGATAGTACTGAAATTGTACATACTTCAGATTTCAACATCATGCTCAAAGAGGCGTATAAAACTGAAATGACTGCTAGTGAAACATATAGAGAAATTCTACCTCTTATCGAAGAAATCGATGACAGAGAACTATACGATGCTTTAGAAGTAGTATATTTTGATGAATTAAGATCAGTAGAAGAACTTCGAATGATGTTAATGTGATTGTCAACCTTCTTCCGGAAGGAAGAAAGGCAGTGGACTCAAACGAATGGCATGGGTGCATACGAGAGTCTCATGGCCAAGCAGAAAGATATCGAAACAATTGGACAGATTTCAGGATTATTGGGATGGGATCAAGAAGTAATGATGCCACCTAAGGCAGCTCCACTTAGAGCAGAACAAATGGCATGGCTATCAAAAACAAGACATCGATTGATGATTGATCCAGAAATGGGGGATTTATTGTCACAGGCTGAAAATGAAAACGATGGAAAAGACCCTGTTCGTTCAGGAAACCTACGATTGGTTAGAGACGCGTATGATAAAGCGACGAAACAACCATCAGAATTTGTTGAAAGAATGGCTAGACATAAATCAAAATCAATTGTATCCTGGACTGAAGCACGTGAAAAAAATGATTTCTCCATCTTTCGTGATGATTTATCCACAATGATTGATTTGGTTAGAGAGTTAGCTGATCTACTAGGTTATGAAAACGAAAAATATGATGCTCTGCTTGATTTATACGAGTCAGGACTTACTGTTGCTCGTCTTGATCCTCTATTTGCAGGATTGAGAGATTCTTCAGTTCCATTGATTCAATCTGTAAATCAATCAGAAGATAATTCAAACGATTGGGTATATCGACATGAGTGGTCTATTGAAGGTCAACAGAAACTCAGTCATGCACTTTCAGAAGCGGTTGGTTTTGATTTTCAAGCAGGGAGAAGAGATGAATCAACTCATCCATTCTGTGGAGGGGCTAACCCAGATGATGTAAGATGGACTACACGTTATGATTTGAAGGAACCTTGGGGGGCTATTTTTGGGGCATTACATGAAACAGGACATGCTTTGTATGAACAAGGACGTCCGAGGAATCTTGATTTTGAACCATCAGGACATGCCAATGGATTGGGAGTTCATGAAAGTCAAAGTCGATTGTGGGAAAATCAAGTTGGACGAAGTTTAGCATTCTGTGAATGGTCACTACCTATGTGGAAAGAACATTTTCCAAAAAATATGGAAGGAGTTACTGCCGAAATGTTATGGAGAGCAATAAATCAAGTAGAACCGTCACTAATTCGTGTTGAATCTGACGAAGCCACCTACAATCTTCACATCATGATTAGGTACGAAGTGGAGAAGTTATTGATTTCGGGTGAACTTGAAATTGATGCGTTGCCTGATGCATGGGATGACATGTATGAACGATATTTAGGAATTCGATCCCCAGATAGAAAGCAGGGAGTCTTGCAAGATATTCATTGGTCTATGGGGGCGTTCGGTTATTTCCCAACATACACTCTAGGAAATTTGTATTCTGCCCAATTACTTCAAGCAGCTAGAAATGATCTAGAATCCGAAGGACATACTCTTGAAGATGATTGGAAAGAGGGGTCATTCTCACCATTACTAGAATGGATGAGAACAAATGTGCATCATCGTGGATCCATACTCACTCCTGCTGATTTAATTGAAGAAGCTACTGGAGATGCACCCATTCCAGAACCATTCGTGGATTACTTGAAAAATAAAATTGGAATAATCTACGGACTTGCATAATTATCAATTTTGATATGCAAGTATAGCGCGACCTTATGCGATATCCCCGATAAGAGAGAGCATGGGGAATACTGTCGAACGGCCAATTGAAGCCGTTGCTTGGATGGAAAGGTCCCTTGAGAATAGTGTTTCTACAGTGTATATCGATGATATGAAAATCATCGGTGGAGATTGGAATGGAATGATGATTTGTTGGTCTCGAGAAGGAGATATTCTGTGGGAGACTAATTTGGGAGATCGAGTCGCAGGAATTCGTCTTTCCACAGATGGTGCGATGCTTTGGTGTATTGCAGGAAGAGAAGCAATAGGGATAGATTACGAAAATGGGACAATCAAATGGAATATTGAATTTGATGGGTCAACTGATTTGATTGAGCTTGATGGAGAGAATCGTGCATGGATTGTATCATCTGTATATGATATAGAACTGAATGATTTCATGGAGTCGGCTATCAGCCTAATTGATTCAGGAGATATCGTTGAAAAATATATCTTAGACGAAAGACCATGGTCGATTCATCCGTTTGAAGAAGGTAAGGCATTCTTTGGGCTTGGTAGACCAAAGACTGGTGTCCTAGAATTAACTGAAAAAAAAGGTAAGTTGATGCATAAACATAATTCAATTCATGATTCACCAGTATTATGTGGATCACATTTACCTCCGTTTTACTTAGGACATTCAAATGGAATGATAACAAAAATAGATGAAAAAGGGAACATCACGAATCTAGAACTAAACAAAAAACATGGCTCTGCAATTATTGACATATCAAGCAATAACGAACAAATTTTGATTTGTTTAGAAAATAAACAGATAATTTGTTTGAACAAAGATGGAGAAGAAGAGAATAGCCTAGAGGTTTTGGACTCAGAAGGACATCCTGAATTTTTGGATATTATTGATGGAAGCACATCAGATGGATTGGTAAACTTCTGGATTGTAACATCTACAAATAATGGTAGTCTTCTCATTAATGCAAACCGGAAAAATGAATCTTCGAATATAAAATTGAAAATTAAAGCCAATTCCAGAATTCGAGATATTGCAAACGCAAAGGGGATGACAGTGGTTGGATTGGATGATGGAAGAATAATTGCCATTGAAGAAAAGATGCTAACGAGAAGAATTCGAGAAAATGAAAAATCGGATGAAGAGGGAGATGTGCAGCGTTTTGAGATGCTAGAACGACTACGGAAACTCCGAGAGTGAAAAATAACATTATTTCCAGTGGAAAACAGGGTCCATTGAGGTTATTTTCTGCTGGAAATGGCCTTTTTTGTGCAAATGTTTTTAGACTACCTTCGTTTATCGTAACTTACCGCTCCGGGGGAGTGGCGTGATGGGGCAACTCATTGCGGGGACTCCGGTCCGGAACTACAAACCTGAGTGGTTCCGACACTTGGTCAAACAAGTGGACGGAAAGGTCGATCAACATGAGAGACCTGGATACGACAGCAAAGAGCAATCAATGCTGGAACAAATCGGGAAGCTTAGGCTGAACGAGGAGAACGCAAAAAACGCCTAGTGCGAAAACGGCTCGTACCAAATCCAGTATGCAGGAGTGAACAGAGAGGCGACTCAAAGGGAACAAATGTGGGAGACAAAAAAAAAGCGCTTGCGTGGATTTTGAGTCAACTGGAAAGACGAACTGGAATCAAAGGAAGGGCAACCAACCTGAGAAGAAAGATCGTCACCGCGGAGTTGAGCAGAGGGGGCGAAGCCCCCAAGCAGAACCCCCTCTGCTCGCTCCCACCTGTCCTCATTGGACGATTCGAATCCCATACCTTCTGCTAATCAATCATTACGGTCATTTTCTTGACCAAATGCGCTTTTCTAAATTGTTCAAAGTGAAGCGCCTATATTTTCTCTTCTAATCAGAAGTTCACTTGGGTCCAGTCATATCTTCTGGCCGGACCCACTCATCAAACTGATCGCTAGTAAGTAATTCAAGTTCAAGTGCGCTTTCTTTCAACGTCAATCCATTTTCATGGGCATTCTTTGCAATCTTAGCTGCGGCATCATAACCAATATGGTTGTTTAATGCAGTTACAAGCATCAATGAGTTGTCAAGATGTTCGCGAATATTATTGCGATTAGGTTGAAGGCCTTCGATGCATTTCTCCCTAAAAGAACGGCAAGAATCAGTAAGTAATGTAGCAGAATGGAGGAGATTAAAAATCATCATTGGCTTGAATACATTGAGTTCAAAATTACCTTGAGAGCCACCAACAGTAACTGCGGTATGATTCCCCATCACTTGAGCACAGACCATTGTCAAAGCTTCACATTGGGTTGGATTGACTTTTCCTGGCATGATAGAAGATCCGGGTTCATTAGCAGGTAATTCCAATTCACCTAATCCACTACGAGGGCCTGAACCAAGCCATCTTACATCATTTGCAATTTTCATTAATGAAACTGCAAGAACACTTAGTGAACCACTCATTGCTACAATTGAATCATGTGCAGCGAGTTGTGCAAACTTGTTTTCTGCTGAAGTGAATGGTAGTCCAGTTTGAGAAGATATCGAAGCAGCAACGCCTGATGCAAATTCAGGATGAGTATTCAGTCCAGTTCCTACCGCTGTACCGCCTAGAGCTATTTCGTAAAGTTCGTTCAAGGAGGTTTCAATTCGATTGATTGATGCATCTAATTGAGCGACCCAACCACTTACTTCTTGACCCAATGTGAGGGGTACAGCATCCATCAAATGAGTGCGACCTATTTTCACAATATCTTGCCACTCTTCTGCTTTACTTGCAAGTGCATCTCTCAATGCACGAACAGATGGAAGAACTTCGTGATGCACCGCTTCAGCAGCTGAAATATGCATTGCTGTAGGGAAGGTGTCGTTGCTTGATTGGGCCTTGTTAACGTGATCATTTGGATGGATTGGGTCCTTGCTACCAAGTTCACCTCCAGCCATTTCAATCGCTCGATTCGCAATTACCTCATTCGCATTCATATTAGATTGAGTTCCAGAACCAGTCTGCCAAACGCTCAATGGGAAATGATCATCTAAATCTCCTGAAAGGACTTCAGATGCTGCTGAAATAATCAAGTCTGCAAGTGCTGGTTCAAGTGTCCCCAAGTCTTTGTTTGTCATGGCGGCTGCTTTCTTCAAAATTCCAAACGCACGAATTACACCGCGAGGCATTAAATCACTGCCAATATCGAAATTTATCAACGAACGAGCTGTTTGAGCCCCCCAATAGCGATCATTTGGAACTCTTAATTCTCCCATTGTGTCTCGCTCAATTCGCTCTCCCATGGTTTATTGTTACCAACCGAGGATTATACCCCTTTCGTTATTCAACCTTGTAAAGCATGTAGAGCGGTTGCTTCGTCCGTCTCCAGACCCTTGATGCTGCCCTTCTTTTTTGCGGCTTCCCATTTTGATAAAAGTGAACCATCGAGAAAAGAGTCCATGAACAATGGATGAATGTATGATGAGCGGCAAACGGCTCTCGTATTACCTAAATCTGCAGCAACAGTATCAATTACTGCTAACATTGCTTTATTTCGATTTGTTTCATCTTCAATAGGTATTTTTTGATCTTCAGTAATTAATTTTTCAATGGCTTCAACTTTCTTTAATTTTTGTAGCCATGAAGCCAATTCTTTCCCAGAAATTCCTGAAGCAACTCTTGCTAATCGAGAGCCGCATTTCCACGTAGCTGCCCATGTTCTGAAATCTTTAGCTGTGAAAGATTCCCCAGTTACGTCTCGAATATAGGAATTGATATGATCTGCTTTCAAATCATTGTGATTGTCCGTTTCTAAATTATGATAATAAAATAAATCTTGATCTTTGTGTTCATCGCCGAGTTTCTTAGTTTCAAGAATCATCTGAACTAAATCATCATCTTCTATGGTGATGTTCCAATCTTTTCCAGATTTACCTGTAAAAGAAAATACTGCGTCATGTTTCCCTTCTGCTTTCTTACCAGTAATCCGTTTAAAATGACCTTCTTTCAAAGTAGTCAGTCCATATGATTCATTTGACTTAGCATATTCATCACTACCAACTCGAATATTGTAAAGGTCCATTAGGTGAACAACTAGTGCACTTACCTTTTCTAATGTCATTTCTTTTGATTTCAAATCCTTATTTATTCGTGTTCTTAAACCTGGAAGAATTTCTGCAAAACTAGAAATTCCATCGAATTTCATTATTGCCTTTATTTCAATCCAATCAGGGTGATATCGGTATTGTAAACGACCCTTGTCATCTACTCCTGTTGCTTGAATATGCCCCCTATCATCAGGAGAAATCCACACCTCTTTCCAAGCAGGAGGGATCGCTAATGCATTACATTGAGTGATTCTTTTTTCATCGTTTAATCGTGTTTTATTGGGGAGGTAGTATGCCCATTCTAATGATTCTTGATCAGACGATTTTTTCAATTCTTTTCGTGAAATTCCTTTTTGGTCTCTGTCTGAAAGATTCAACTTTGCTCTCTTCAAGGCCTCATCAGTACTAAGATCCATAGCGGTGCGTATGTAAGAATGAACTTGACTATTGCCCTAAATTTAATTCGACGAAGATTCCAGTGAAGGATATTGAATCAATACAGAATGATTTACATCGATGTAATCTTGACCATCATCATAACTTATGCTTAATTCGTGAGTTTCAACTGTATTGAAATGTATGGTTTTCCAAGTGGCTTGTTCTCCTTCATACACAATTTCATTTTTACTTTGACAAGCATCTTCTTGTTCATCCAAAAGTCTCCAAGTAATCTCAACCTCACGACCACCGCCTATATTCTCGATTAAAACAGGGTTTTCTACCGTTGAATTGATGATGATGGCAGAAGGAAGGACACCTTCATTATTTGGAAACGGAATAATTGGCAATGGTGTTGGTTCGTACGTATTGGACTCAAGCCAATTGATTTGTTGTTCTATTCGAATTGTAATCGATTTATTTTCTAGATTATTATTGTCATCCATTGCATAAGCTATAATTTCATAAATCCCGTGATGTGAAAATTCTACAGATATTGTTGATTGGATATTAGGGTCAACAGAAAATATTTCACTATCATTATCAATTTGTATTCCATATTCTACCAAGTTATTTTCCGAAATAGTATTTGAAAAATCAAAATCAAGGAAAACATTTGTTGTAGAAACATGGTCGCCATCAATGTATGAGTCTACAATAGTGCCATTTGTATTCTCATAATGAACAATTAACTCAATCCCTTTGTGATCCTGAGAATCTGATAAACAACCTACAGTGCTTGAAACTAAGAAAATAAGCACTATGCCAATTGCTGCTCTTCTAGAAGCAGTATGGTCTTCGCTCATCGAGCAAAGCCAAATGATGGATTGGTATAATTCCAGTGTTTATGGGCATCAATCACGTTCCTACGTATCTCACTTATTGAGAAATACTAAGAATGCGTTTGCAGCCATCTCACAGGCATTTGCGACATCATCCAAACGCTGGAGTACGCGATACATATGCATGGCAGCTAATGCATCATCATCTCCTTGGCTGAAAACAATTGATGCGGCATCCATCTCAACAAGATCTGCCTGATGTTCAAGCAGATTCACCTCCTTGATTAGTTCGAAAAGAATGCCCTTCTCCTTACGAGAGAATCCTGAATGACTCAGATTCTTCATTTGCTCAACTGTCTCCTCATACTTTGCCACAGTAATTGAAACCATTTCACCCATCGCAACCAATTTCTTTCTTGCCTCATCGTTCTCAAAGAGTGGCCTGAAAGATAGTTGTTCAGCAACATTTTGAGCATAATCTGCAATTCTATCCTGGCGTCCAATCATTTGCATGAAATTTTCATGGCCTATTGTGATTCGAACACCTATTCGGATTTCTTCTCTTAACTCATTCTTGATGTTGTCTGCTTCCAATTCTGCTTCAATCGTGGCGGTGATATGCTCACTAGCATCTCCTCCTTCAGCAGCAGTTGTAACCGCCAACAACATACAATCGACTGTTTTCTCAACAGCCTTTGCATGGTTATGGAACATCTCAAACGGTGTTGGTTTGAATCCTTCAGGTGAATCTATTTCTTCTGGTGATTCAGTTACAACCATGGTTAATTCATCTGCAGCCTCCTCAATTTCAGCCCTCACAAGGAAGTAACCAGTGGCACCAATTGCTAGTAGAGTCACTATAGCGACATTTGTAGGATTGCCACTAAACAGGACATAGAATAGCACTGCTCCCCCTCCTGCAACTGGAAGGCTTGCCACCCAACTGGCTGCTATTTTGCCAAAGACTCGGAAATCAACTGAAGATGCTCCTCCAGCTAAACCAACACCTACAACAGCCCCCACCAATGTATGTGTGGTAGATATGGGAACTGCCAAAAATGGCATAGAGAAAATCAGTACAGTGGTGGCTGCACCGAATTCTGCTGCAAATCCACGAGATGGAGTGATGTGTGTAATTTTCTTCCCAATGGTATCCATGACCTTGTAACCCCAAGTTGCAACACCAATGGTAATCCCAGCACCGCCCAGCAATAGTAGGCCTATTGGAACATCAACTTGATCAGGAGAAAGTGTGCCTGTTGCAGATGTAGCGATATCATAGATTGCTGCCATTGGGCCAATAGCGTTCGCAACATCATTGGCACCATGTGCAAATGCTACGTAACATGCAGTAATTACTTGAAGCCAAATGAAGACCCTCTCTACACCTGCATATCCTTCCTCCTTGAACTCATATCGCCTTAACACAAACCATAGAATTGTACTAGCAATACTACCGATTGCTAATGCAACAAGTAAACTGTTCAGAGGAATCCATGCTCCTTCAAGTAACGGATTGAACGTACTACCATCTTTCGGTGGTAACCAATTTGAAGAATCGATTAAACCAGCATCATCGAGGTTTTTGTAAAATCCTTTGAGGCCTTTGAATTGTAAGGCTAACCCAAGAACAAAAAAAGTAGGAAGAGCGAGAAGTGGTGCGACGCTTTTTGTTCTCTCTAATGGTTTTTCATGATTGAAAATCACCCTACGAATTACAATAAATGAAAGAAATGCGAGGACCCCTCCTAACAAAGGAGAAGCTACCCAACTCATCACAATTTCACTCACCTTAGCCCAATTTACACTACTGGGTTGGATCCACAAACCCATTCCAATAACGCCACCTACAATGCTATGTGTTGTTGAAACTGGCAAACCAAATTTCGTTGCAATAGTTAACCAAATTGCTGCTGCAAGAAGTGCTGCCATGAATCCATACATCAAACTCTGACTTAATTCATATGAAAATCCACTATCTCCAAAATCAAGTACACCTTTTCGAATTGTATCTGTAACATGACTTCCAAAAAAGACTGCTCCGGCAAATTCGAAAACAGCAGCGACAATAATTGCTCGACGTAGGGTCAATGCTCCGCTACCAACACTGGTCCCCATTGCATTAGCAACATCGTTTGCTCCAATGTTCCACGCCATATAGGAACAAACAATCAAGGCGACGCCGATTAGAAGCATAGTGGCAAGTTCCACGGGACTCCCTCAGACATTTCGGAAATAAAAATTCCTAATCGAACTTCAATTTGGACCTATGCCGATTTCTATCTCGTTATTCTTCCAAACACCTCGATACATCAGTGTAGTTTGAAAACCAAGATGCACCCTTCCATCAGCCATTATTGAAATCAAACCTCCTCGGCCACCGAATGGAGTTACCATATCTAAGACGCTGGTTGATTCTATGGCAAGATCTGCTCCTTCCATTCGCATCCTAATTGCTAATTCATGGGCAGCGCATGATCGAATGTACGCTTCCCCTACTCCTGTGCATGAAACCGCAATATTGGCATCAGCCCAAGTCGCTGCACCAATGATTGGAGTGTCACCTACTCGACCAAATGGTTTGCCAGTCATTCCACCAGTACTCGTTGCAGCTGCAAGAATTCCATGGCTATCTAATGCAACAGCACCTACGGTGCCCATTCCTGGTGGGTCATCGCTAAATTCAGTTTCAACTCGACCTTCTAAATCATGATCTAAAACTGCATCATCTTCATCTGTAGAGCCGATTTCTGAACGAGTGTCTTTCCACTTTTTCCATTGCGCTTTTCTAAGTTCTGTAATCAAATATTCAGAGTTTACTTCCTCTACTCCTGATTCAATGCCAAAACTATCTGCAGCATCTCCATTCAACATTACTGGCCAACCCTTCTGTAGAATTGCATTAGCTACACGAATTGGATTTCGGACTTTTTTGACATTAATCACGGCCCCTGCTGCTTGATCTGCGCCCCTCATAATACTGGCATCCATGGTTATTTTTCCACCCTCATCCAAAACTGAACCTTTACCAGCATTGAACAATGGTTCATCTTCTAACATCTCAACTGCTAGAGTTACTGCCTCGAGTGCATCAATTCCATCGGAAAGTAATGAGCCAACTGTAGATAGTACGGTTTCCATGCAGGAGACTCTTTCTGGATCAAGGGAAGTCATCCCTTTCCAAGGACCATCTCCTCCAGCTCCACCGTGAATTACTAGCACAGGGCCAGCCATTTCCATCACTCACATTCGAGTAACTGAAATGATTTCTTGTGGGGTTGTAGGTCTATCTCCATAACCGGTTTGAGTTGTTTCAATTGCTGTTACGACATCCATTCCAGAAACTACCTTTCCAAAAACAGGATGAGCAGATTGACCTGGACCAAACCAATCAAGGAAATTATTGTGTTTGGTGTTGATGAAAAATTGAGAGCCGCCAGAATTTGGACGGCCGGTATTAGCCATAGAAAGAGTTCCAATTTCATTGCTGAATTTTTGAGTCAACTCATCTGGAATGTTTCCCCCTCGATCACGAACAATTGCTTGTCCATCAGAAGTTGTGTATGTTCCACCGCCATCCGGGCCACCAGTACCGGCTCGAGGAGAATTAGGATCCTTGGAATTTGGGCATCCACCTTGCAACATAAATCCTTGAATTACTCTGTGAAAATGTAGACCGTCATAATACCCTTTTTCTGCTAAATCCAGAAAATTACCTGCTGTTATCGGCATTGTATCCGTAAATAGTTCAATCGTGATTTCTCCTGCTGTGGTCTTCATGAGGACATTTGTTCCTGCCATGTCACTCCCAACATAAGGAAGGATTTAGCCTCATGCATTGACAATATCTGAAAGGGTTAACAGAGGGAAAAGTGGTATTTCAGCATCTGCAAAGGCATCGGAACCGCCCTCTTCTCTATCAAGAATGGTAATACAGCCAACAATCTCACACCCCATTTCTACCAAACGTTGGCATGCTTGTAATGCTGATCCACCAGTAGTAGTGACGTCTTCTAAAATTAAACATCTATCTCCTGAAACAAGAGTTGATCCTTCTATTCCTGGTGGGTTTCCAGTCTTTCTTCCACCCCTTCCTTTCGGCTCCTTTCGGATGATGAATCCTCGTAATTCACTTCCCGAAGGAGCTTTTGCGATTGCAATCCCTGTCAATGGAACTGCTCCCAATTCCAATCCTCCGATTGCGTCAATGGAACCCATCTGGTTTACCTTATTATGAATCAATACACCGAGTAAATGAGCACATTCTGGATCACACATTACTGGCTTCATATCAAAGAAATGAGGAGAAATCCTTCCCGATGCAAGAGTAAATGGATCATCTGGTTGATGCAAGTACGCAAGGGTTCGAACACGATCTGCAAGAGTTGCTCTAGCACTTTCGGGGGTTGTAGTCTCCGCCATGGTAGTTCCTAACTTAGACGATGAATGAAGGTTCGCAGCCATTTAGCGATTTGTTCATGTAGCGTCATTCAACAGAGGAGGCTCCCGAGGGTTGGAAATGAGCGGTATTGGGACCTCTGCTTTCGATGAAGAAAGGCTCCAAAATGAGATGGACGAATATCATAATCGACTAGATTCTGAAACTGAAAGATTGTACACTCTTGCAGATGAGGCAAGGAAAAAGGGACTTGATTTCTCAACTGAAATTGAAATCCCAAGAGCCATTGACCTAGCA
Organism: Euryarchaeota archaeon UBA39; assembly: GCA_002503045.1. Taxonomy (GTDB): domain Archaea; phylum Thermoplasmatota; class Poseidoniia; order Poseidoniales; family Thalassarchaeaceae; genus MGIIb-N2. Next base: position 18,300 of record DAQW01000023.1, read on the forward strand.
GATAGAACTGAGAAATTACTTGAAGAATATCTCGATGGATTGGAAGTCGCAGAAAAAATTCGAGGAATGTTACAGGAAGAAGACAGAGAAACTACTGCTATCAAAATTGCATGTCAAGTGGCTAGAGAAATGATGGAAAGAACCGGGGATCAACAACGCTCAATCGATGCTGGATTGAGAGTTGGTCTTGCAATTCTTACAGAAGCGATCTTAGTCGCCCCTTTAGAAGGGATTGGGCAAGTTAGATTGTTGAATAATGTAGATGGTTCTACATTCCTATCTATCGATTTTTGCGGACCAATAAGAGCTGCAGGTGGTACTGCACAGGCAATGGCAGTACTAATTGGAGACATGATTCGTTCTGAATTAGGATTGGCAAAATATGAGCCAACATTTGCTGAAGTTGAAAGAGTAAAGGAAGAATTCGGACTCTATCGAGCGGGAATGCAATACAAACCCACTCCTGAAGAAATTGATGTGATTGTGAAATCATGTCCTGTGATGATCAATGGTGAATCTACAGAAGATCAAGAATGTGCAGGTTACCGAGAAGTAAGGAACATCGATGGAGGACGTGTGAGAGGTGGTGTCTTACTTGTAATTGGAGAAGGATTGTGTCTCAAAGCACCAAAGATTCAGAAACATGTTGAACGTTTAGAAATTCCAGGATGGAGTTTTATCAGTGAATTTGCCAATCGGGGAAAAAATAAGGAAGATAAGAGTGGTACAGAATTTATCCCTAAAAAAATCAAGACTGATTCGAGATTTATGAAAGATATCATTGCAGGTCGCCCAGTATTTGGGATGCCTAACGAACCAGGAGGATTTAGACTCCGATATGGAAGGCCAAGAGCATCTGGATTAGCGGCTGCAGGCATGAATCCAGTATCAATGAAAGCAATGAGTTCGTTCATTTCTGTTGGAACACAAATGAAAATTGAACGGCCAGGGAAAGCATGTGCTGTAACTCCCTGTACTGAGATAGATGGTCCAATGGTTCTCTTAGGTGATGGGACATTTGTTAGGGTCAATGATGAAGAAAAATGGAATGAAATTGAGGAGCAAGTAAGGGCAATTTGGGACAATGGGGAATTAATGCTAGGGTTTGGTGAATTCTTAGAAAACAACAAGACTCTAGTTCCATCTGCATTTACCTCCGAATGGTGGGCGTCTCAAGTTCTTGATTCAATTAAAAATCAAGAGGATCTAGATTTTCTTACATCTATCTTGAATTTTGGAGATTTGAAAACCCCTAATCCAGCCCCATGGGAACTCAGAAGAAGGCTACGAAGTAAATCAGAAAGATTGGATGTTGAATGGCAACTTCGTGATTGGCACCTATCACTTCGCCATGTTGTAGTGGATTGGGCCGCAGCAATTTCAATTTCTAAACGCTGGAATGTTGGAATACATCCTTCACATAATCCTCAATGGTCTGATTTACCAATATTTATTCTTCCAAAACTTATTGATTCTCTAAATAATTCTCTAATTGAAAATGGAACATTGCGTATTCCCGATTCTGTTCTAGGATGGTCCGCTCCACAGATTATTGAAAATACTCCTATTGTTGAAACTTTCACAAAAAATGAGACTAATCTAAGAAGAAAAGATAATTCATCAAATTCAAAGACTGAGATTTTAGATGTTGGAACATATAAAATTCTTGAGTCTGATTTTGGGAGATTGCCAGAAAATCTTGGATTTCATCAACATGGATTGGTAAAATCATCACTAATGTGTCTAGGAATTTCTCATCGGCATGAGGATGATGACATAATTATTGACGATGGTTGGAACGGATTATTACATGGACTTGGTTTCTCGATTAAAGAAAATCAAATTACTAAAAGTGAAGAAATAATCAAAATTATTGAATCTAAATTGAAGATGATTGAAAACGCAGAAAAGGTTGTTTTGTCAGAAGAAAAAAGAATCAACATCTTAAGAGAAATGCAAAGAACTGCTCGAATTCAAGCCGAAACTGCTGCTCGACAAAGAGGAGAAGGAATTGCCGCAACAGAACAAGCAGGACAAGAAGCTGAAGATGCTATTGATGACGATGGTCCCAAAGATGGAATGAAGTTCAATAAAGCAAAAATAGAACTTGATGACAATGAAGTGATGAATAGTCTTTGGATTGTTAATGAAATGAGTCCTTTGGATTGGAAAGATGCTGCACCATGTAGAATTGGTTGTAGAATGGGGCGGCCTGAAAAGTCTGCACCAAGAGAAATGAAACAAAAGGCACATGCGCTCTATCCAATCCAAAATTATGGTGGGCCTCAACGATTGTTAGCAACAGCAGTTTCTAGAGAAGGATCTATCCGAATTACTGTTGGACCCAGAAGATGTTTGAGATGTGATAGAGAAACACCACATGTTCGATGTCATCATCGTACAATTCCAAATGAGCCGCAAGAATGTGGGGGCAGAACGGTTCCAGCGGATCGTAGAGGTTCTCATCTTCGAAATCGTTTAGGAGAATTAACAACTATTCCACTTGCAGATATTCTTGAAGTAAAACGAATCTCACTTGGCCTTGATCGATTACCAGAACGAATCAAGGCAATGAAGGGATTAACATCTAAGGCGCAATATCCAGAGCCGATTGAAAAGGGCATACTACGAGCAATTCATGATGTATCGGCCTTTAGAGATGGCACCATTAGATATGATATGATTGATGTCCCTGTAACTCACTTTAGACCTGAAGAAATAGGCACCTCTGTAGAGAAATTAGTCGAATTAGGATACACGCATGATATTAGAGGGGATGAATTATCTAATGACTCACAAATATTGGAATTGTTTCCTCAAGATTTTATCCCAAGTAGAGATGGAGGTGAACATCTACTGAAAATTAGCAAATATTTGGATGATCTATTGGTTAGATTTTACAAAATGGAACCTGAATTCAATGCTGAAACTATAGATGATTTAGTAGGTCAACTAGGAATTGCTCTTGCACCTCACACCTCAGGAGGTGTTCTTTGTCGGTTTATTGGATGGACTAATGCATCTGCAGGATATGGGCATACATTATTCCATGCCGCAAAACGAAGGAATTGTGATGGTGACGAAGATTGTGTCATGTTACTCTTAGATGGATTGCTTAATTTTAGTAGGATGATTCTGCCTTCTACCCGTGGGGGTAGAATGGATGCTCCATTGACATTGACCACAAGATTGAATCCAATGGAATTAGATAAAGAAGCATTGCATGTAGATGCAGGATGGAACTACTCTACGGAATTCTATACAGAGACTTTAGATTCACCACATCCTCGAAAAATCGTTGATCAAAATTTGGTTGATTTGGTGAATAATCGAATTGGAACTGTTGGGGCTGTTCGTGGATATGGGTACTCACATGAATTGGAATCGTTGGATGCTGGGCCCAAAAACTCAGCATACAAAACCCTAGGGAGTATGACTGACAAGATGAGTGCTCAATTGGCCCTTGGACGCAAGTTACGGAGTGTTGATGCTAGAATTGTTGCTTCGACTGTAATTGGTTCACATTTGCTTCCTGATGTAAGAGGAAATTTGAATGCATTTAGTAGACAAAAAGTACGATGTGCAAAATGTAATCATTCATATCGGAGATTACCATTAGCAGGAAAATGTATCCAGATGCAAGGTGCAAGTGGAGGTTTGCATGGACATCACTCAAGTAAAATGGAAGAAACTCGATGTGGAGGCAATCTCATTCTTACTGTTTCTCAGGGAGCTGTAAGGAAATATCTTGGAGTAATCAATCACGTCATAGATAACTTTGGAATTGATTCATACACTCAACAATATGTAGATTGGATGGCAGATAGTGTTGAATCAGTATTCCAAAATGATAAGGTTACAGTATATACATTAGACGATTTTCTTTGATTAAGGCCCTCGTCTTTTCTTTTGGCTGCCTCCTAATTTATCCCAAAGGTCGCTGATTGTATTCACATCTTCATCGATTGTTGCTTTACCTTGTAATCCAGTTTCATCACCTTCTCCAAGTTCATCTAAAGACTCTAATTCAGCATCTGCTTCTTCCATTTCTTCGTCACCCTCTTCTAACTCTGGTTCTGGATCATCTACAGACCAATGGCGTCGTTTAGACATCATGTTTGAAGCAGAAGTAGATCCAGCAAGTAAATCATCAACATCTACAGGATCCCCTCCTGAAAGTGATTTCTCGACCTCTTTCCATTCTTGTCTAAGTTTTCGAACAACTGGAGACCCTCGTTTTGAACGACGTGATGCTGCCCAAGAACGTAAAGTCCGATCTGAAACAATTAGGACAAGTGCAAGTACATTCGCAATAATATATCCTTCAATCTTTATGGGGGTGTAAAGTTCCATCTCAGTTCTCAAATCAATTTCAACTATATCAGACGGAACAGGATAAATCTGGCCATTTTGTTTTATTGATATCAAGAAAACAGATGGCCCGGGAGGAAGTGAATAATCTCCTGAACCCGATACGTTTGAGCCCCCATCATGAATTTCGATAACAGTTCCATCTGACAATTGTAATTGGATAGTTACTTCAGATGATTCCATCCCTTCGACTTCATTTACCTCATAAATTACATGAAATGGTATATCTTTTCCTAAAATATCGGGCCCATCAAATCGATATTCTGTAACAATATCACTATCTGGAGAAATAAGATATTGTTCAGCTGAGGCGCTTAATGCACCTGTCCAAATTATATTCAAAAGAACAAATGTGACAATAGTAGTGATGGCCGATTTTCGTGAATTTTCAACACTCACTTCGACGACTCTCCTAACAATCTATCAATGACCTCTTGCATAAATATCAGTTTTCTTAGTTTTCGTTCTGGATCAGTGGCTCCAGACCATTTGCCAACGATATCACTTCTATAGCCCAATAGGGCGATTTCAGATACAGGGATACCCAAGAAACCAATCAAACATATTGTACGATCTCCGTCTGTGAAACCACCTGGATTCAACATCCCATGTATTCGATTTGGTGTCTGGTGTGTCAATATCAATCTCGGAGGGTCGTTTAATTCTGAAATATCTTCAAGAAGTTGGGTCCAATCTTTTTGATTGTCTCCGTGAGCATGTAAAATGTGCATTATTTTTCTTTTTGCTGCCTGAGAAATATGTGGGTGACCATCAGCATCAGTAACCAATGCCAGAGTCTTTGACCAAATTTCCTCTTGAATGGGTTTTTCAAATTCTTGAATTACTCCTATTGAACCGTCTGCAAATATAAATCGATAATTCGATTCGAGGGCTGAAGTGATTTCTTCAATACTTACTGCAGCACCAACAGCGGCAATAGGGCCATCGAATATATTTTCTTGCAAAGCAGTAACACTTTTTTCTCTTTCATCTTCACTCCAATCTTGAACTTTAGATGATAATGAAGTAACCCGTTGAAGAAGTAAATCAGCACTCTCTTGATCGTCTGATAATGGCCAACTAAATTGAGCTCTAACTCGATCTTGGACTTTCATGCCAATTGAACGAACCTCGTGAGGGCTCATGGAGGTCTACGCACCGGTCGCGTTGAAGAACCCCCGTGTTACTTCACGTCCGAGAATCCATGCCCATGCCGATGCGTCCTCCTCTCATTGACGATGCAAAAGTGCTAGCACGCTATCCATTTTTACCTCAATCTGCAGATCATACTCGAACTCTATTATCTGATAATGGAATTAGTATGGAAGATTTGCTTTCTGCTGCATGGCTTTCAGATATTAGACGAAAAGGAGACATGAGAGTGAAAGATTCAGTTCTTCATGATGATGGGATAGAACAACGTTCAGGTGATCTTAGTACCGAACTAGGACGAATGTCAGAAAGTCTCTCATTCCTTTATGCAATGATGGTTGCATGTGCTACATTTGACGAAAGAGTGACTGCTAGATGGGCTGAAGGTGAGTCTACCCGTGCAGACAAATTATTGGGAAATGATACTGCAATATTTGAAAAAGTAGCCACCACTTACTTATCTAATATTAGGAAAGAAACAAAGGCAGCAGAAATTATCTATTCTATTCCATTAACTGATTTCATTGAACTGAGTCCAAGAATTAGTGGAGATTATTGGAGGCTACCCAATAGACCCATGAAAGATGGATGGATCGAGATGGGGCCTTCGACTGGTGAAAATAGTCAACAAAGAGTTGCTAGATTAATCAAAGAAAGAATTAGAGAGGATTTGAGAAATCGTTGTGATGAAAGAATGGAAAAAATTGACGAAGGATTTGCTGAAAAATTGAGTGAACCTGTTGGTGCGGTTTTAACTATACTTCAATCAAGATCAACCTTAGATTTTGAAGCAGGTGAAGCAACTAGATCTGACTGGCCTCCTTGTATGGAAATTGCAATTAAAGAGTTGTCAATGGGTGAGAATCTCAATCATTCCGGACGAGTTTTTCTAGCAGCAATTAGTGCAGCATTAGGACTAGAACAAGAGCAATGTGCATCTTTCTTTCAAGGTGCACCTGATTATAATCCTGAAACAACGAAATATCAAATCGGGCATGTATATGATCGAGAATATACTCCTGCCGGCTGTAGCAGATTAAAAATGGACGGAAGATGTCCTGTTTCTCCAGGTGATGACCCAATTTGTGATCGACCAAAAATGAAGCATCCACTCTCATATGTATGGTGGAAACAAAGAGATAGGGCAAGACAAGAAGAACAAGAAAATTCCAAGGATGAACCTATGGAAACGGCCAACCCTTGATAGGCATGTACTCTTTACTCCCACATGAAGAAGATGACTCGGACCCTTGTGCTGACGATTGACCGAGACAATGATCTTGGAATCAAAGCCGGACTGCGAGGACCTGTAATTGGTAGGAAATCTACGCTAAGTGCGGCATTGAGGCTTGGACTTGCAGACCCAGAAGAAAGTGATACTAATGCAATACTTGGTGCTCTACATCATCACGATAGGATTCTAGATTCTGGTGAACCGAATGATGCTGTTGAAGTTGCAATTCTAACTGGAGATGAAAGAGTCGGAGCCCGTTCAGATCGAGCAATTGCTAAACAATTGGAAGAAGTAATATCTGAATTTCAGCCAGATTGTGCAATCTTAGTTACCGATGGTGCAGAGGATGAGGCTGTTATGCCTATCATTCAAAGTAGAGTTCGAATTGATTATGTTGAGAAAATTATAGTTCGGCAAAGTAAGGGTATTGAAGGTACATTTTACTACATCATGAAAGCAATTGAAGATCCAAAATGGAGAGCCCGTCTATTAGTTCCATTATCTGTATTTATGATGATTATTGGTTTAGGTATGATCTTGCCAGGAGGAGAAGTTCTCATCGGCGCTATGCCCTTAATTGTTGGAATTTGGCTATTGGCAAAAGGACTTGGCGCAGAAAACCAATTTGAACGATTAATGCTCGATATGCGTGATAGTGCTATGGGGGGAATTGTTTCATCGCTTCTATGGGCTTTTGCATCATTCTCTAGTTTACTAGCGATTCTAGAGTCTTATCGAACTATTGTACAGGCTGACTCCAATCTATCTACAGTTCAAATTGCAATTGAAGCCATGGATAGTGGTTTACAATGGATTGTTCTAGCTTCACTCTCTGTAGCCATGTCAATGGTTGTCCTAAAATGGAGAAGAGGAACTCTAACTGGACGGATTTTCCAAATTATGGCAGGGGGTGTTGTAATCTATGCATTTGCTGAAGCAGGTCTAGATGTAGCCAGACAAATTACGGGAGGAATTACCTATGAATTGGATCCGGGAGTTATCTACAACGATTGGGGATTGGCAGTTGTTGCACTTATTGTATACTGGATGGTGAGAACAGGTGTCAAATCTTGGTCAACACGACAAGAAACCCAAGGTAAATTTTGGGGAGTATAATTACGACTCAAAAAGAGATTCGTGCATACAGTGTGGACAAGTGACTCGAATTGGTCGAATTGATGGGATTCCAAGAGGAGATCTACAAGCTGAACAAACAATTGCTTGTTCTACTTGAGATTGACGAGCACGTCCTGATGCACTTGGGTCATAATCCATGCGAAATCGATGCGCATTTTCTAACGCTTCTGGTTTGTCTGATGCATTAGAAGTTGGTTCTAAATCATAGTCAACAGACTTACTTCGGGAAAAAGAGGGGTCCACAAAGGGATCTAATTGAGGAGTTGGTGAGTCCCCTTTAGCAGAAGCCATCAATTGCATCACTTCATCTTCAGATGCCCCGTACTCTACAGTAATCCTATCAATCTCTAACATCTGTTCATATCCGTCCATTGAAATTAAACGAGAAATCACTGAGTCTGGAACATCTGCCATGGGATTGGAATAGATGCTTCTCTCTTGACATTTGAGTATGGTTGTTTACCAAAATTCACAAAGGAGTGTTTTTTCCGAAGGTCATGGAAGAGAGTATCGGGTCTCTGTATATGTTAAACACATGTCCATTTACATGGAAGGTGCGTGCATTATTGAATCATCTAGGACTCTCGCATCAAAAAGTAAAAATTAACCCTTTGAAAATCAAAAAAAGTGTTTCATTTGCGGGTGACTGGGGGAAAACCCCTGTATGGAAAATGGCTGATGGTGAAATAGTGGTAGATTCAACTCCTATTATGAAACGAATTGATGAGGTGCACAATAATGGAGCCCTCTGGGATACTGAAGATCCTGTGAGAAGAGACAAATGGATGGAATGGGCTGATTCCAAAGTGAAGGATGCTACTATTCCAATTCTCTATGGTTCAATTGGTTCCGCTTTATCAACTACTAGATCTGTAGCTAAACATGAGCGATTTGGATTGTTTACAGGGAGAGTCTATGCTTGGCTCGGGTTTCCGATTATGTGGGGAATAATTGCAAAAAAAAGAACTAAAAAAACAGGAATGAAACCCAGTGAATTATGGCATCATTTGCTTGATGAATGGGTTGAAGAAATCGGAGATAGCCCCTATTTTGGAGGAAATGTTCCGCATCTTGTTGATCTTGCTGTGTTTGGGTATTTGCAATCAATTGAAATGCATCCCAAGGCATTTCGTTTAATTGAAACTCATTCTAATGGAATGCTTTGGTTTAATCGAATGAGAAATGTAGCCGCAGTTCAATGACTACATGTCCTCTACATGTAAACCAAATGTCGTTAACATTGCAATCAGCCCAAGACAACAAGAAGAATAGTAATGTCCTTGACTGAAAAACACTAACCCTGCACCTGTTCTAAGTAACATTGTATTCTTTGAACGCCATCCAACAATACCAAAGAAAATTGCCAATACCGATATCCCGATGAATATTGTTCCTGCGATATCATACACAGCCGCAGCAGTGGGATCGTAGAGTTCCTTACCTCTTTCTTCTTCGCTCAAATCCATCCATCTTGTCAAGCCATTTGATTTCTGTTCTATCAAATCAAATTCATTAGGAGGTGCAAAATCTAGGTTAAGATGCGTGAATCCATATGGCTCAAAAAGTGCACCTGGTGACAATAAAATACGGTGAGTCATCCCTTCAGAAGGATTAGACATATTCACTACAAACATGGTCATAAGGCCGGGATTTAGACCTTCTAAACGAAATCTTCCTTGAGAATCCGTTGTTGCCGCTGGACGGGTTATTTTTTCTATTCCGTCCTCTACCACAGGTGTTACGACTTCAATAGTGAAATTGACCCCAGGAGAACCATCATGTAAAGTTAGAACACCAGTAAGTATAGCAGAACCAGGAGCAGATGTACTCAGGAAATTAGCTGTCTGGGTTTGACTGTAAATGAAACCCCTATCAGTGACTAATCCACCATCTCCTTCAATGAAATCATAGCCATTAACTGTACCCAAAATACTCGCTAAGAGAATAAACAAAAGGGCCACATGCATTCTAGGATCTCTTGGCATCTGAGAAGGTAGGATGAGTGTTGCTCCAGTGGAGGCAAATACTGGTTCCTCTTCTGGAATAGAAGAAAGAGGCGACAAAGTCTCCGGTGTAGGCTCTAATTCGTCTCCGTCCACAGTTGGTTATTCAAGGCCCCCTTTATTCAGATTGCGAATTTTTGATGATCTCAAAAATACGAGAGCCAAATGATTGTTGTAACCTAAACCAATCAATTGGATCTATCCATGCTATAATTCGAATACCTAAATCATTTACCTCTCTTTCTCGAACCATAGCCATACGTCTAATTTGAGATTCAATGGCTGCAAGAGGGCGGGCGTTTGGGGAAGAAGAGTGGGAAATTTGCATTTCAATTGGAGGGCCATGTAAGCAAGTTAGTATTTCAGAACGTAGAAGATGTATTCCTATTGATGACGACGAAGAGGTTACAATTGGATTGTCTATTCCATAGATTTTCAATGCTCTCAGTACTTCTTTGACATGATCTTCAGAACATGCGTCTGATTTAGTCAAGACAACTTGAAGTTCATATGGCTCCAAATCAATATCTGTTCTATCAAATAATTCGCGTCTCGATGTCTCAAACTTTCGAATTACTTCTGGTACTGAGTCTGAGCTATCAAGAAGAAGAAGCAAAAGGTCGCAGTCAATGCTTTCTTGCAATGTTGCTGAAAATGCATCAAGCAGATCAGATGGTATCTCATCAATAAATCCAATTGTGTCAACCAACAATATTCGAGGGCTGAATTGCATTCTACCTACAGTAGTCTCCAATGTTGAAAAATACCTGTCTTCAACTAATACTGGTTTTCCACAAAGTGCTGCAAACAAACTAGACTTGCCAGCGTTAGTATAACCTGCCAAACCCACTGTTTTGGCGCCACTATCCTTTCTCTGTCTTTGTCTTTCTTTGATTGCTTTAGCATATTTTTTTTGTCTATTTTTCAGTGTTTGAAGCTCACGACTTAATGCTGAAAGTGCGATATTCCAACCTGTCCTTCCTCCTGCTCCAAAACCAAGACGTTCTCCAGTAGTTTCACGATTTACTAATTCACGTAGAATATTTCGATCTGCATTCAAACGGGCAATTCTAACTTGATTTCTAGCTTCTACACTAGATGCATGTTGTGTGAATAATTCCAACAATAATCTGACTCTATCCCATGTTTCACATTGGAGTAAATCTGTCATATTCACCAATTGTCTAGGACTCAAATTTGCATTTACAAGTATCAAATCGACTCCAAACCATGGATGGGATTCAGGTGCCATCCTAAGTTCGTCACGAATCGCTTCAAGTCTACCTCTACCAAAATGTAAACGAGGATTAGAGCGCCCCTTTTGAGATACTATCTCGGCCACTTCAATATCCATTGTTTTAGCTAGATTCAGAAATTCTGACGGATCTGATTGTCTTGTCAACATCAATGCCTTTCTACCTGAATGGGATGTGCGTAATTCTTCAGTCAAAACACCCCCTGAACCTGCTACTAACGGTACATTGTCCCAATCGGGTTCAGTCATATTTCTACACATCCTGCTGCTTCCAATATTCTCTGATCTAAACGAGAAATTGGGACGCTTGCTGAAGAAATCCCACCTTTCAAAACATCAATTTTCCAAACTTGGATATGAAAATCTCGGTGACTAAATGCATGATGAATCTCACCAACTCTTTCAGGTGATCCGATCTTATAATCCGAACATAATTCTTGGAGGCCATTTGGATCCTCAGTAATTGGAACCCCCCATAATCCACCTAATTGTGGGCCATCTCTTTGGGATAATACTACTCCTTCGGGTGATGAAATCACTAATGCATGGCCATTTATTTTCTTTGATTTTCTACGTTTAGGTGCGGGATATTTTGTTGGGTTTTCTGTTAACTTTGCCTTACAGGTTGAAGAAATCGGACATTCTCCACACTTTGGTGCCCTTGCTGTACAAACAGTAGCACCAAGTTCCATTATAGCTTGATTCCAATCACCTGGACGTTTTTCTTCAAGGCAGACATTAGCCCATTTTTGTACTTCAGGAGGGGTTGGATTTTCGATTGCATTTAGTCTAGAATATACGCGCTTAACATTGCCGTCAACTACTGCAACCGGAATACCAAAAGAAATAGATGAAATGGCTGCTGAAGTGTATGGACCTATACCTGGAAGTTTCTCTAATTCTTTAGGATCAGAAGGAATAATTGGTGGGTCTCGAGAAGCTATTACAGTTGATAATTTATACAAATTTCTTGCTCTCGCATAATATCCACAACCTTGCCACAATAGCATAACTTCTTCTAATGAGGAAATAGACATATCATGAACTGTTGGAAAACGTTTGATCATTCTCTTCCAATATTCAATTCCTACTTCCATCCTTGTCTGTTGAAGGATGAATTCAGAAAGTAAAACAGGCCACGGCTCAGGGTTTTTCCTCCATGGAAGAGGTCTCGCATTTTGATCATACCAATGAAGGAGGCGGGGTTTAGAGGGGTAACCCTGCCCTTCCATAAGGGCCAATTATGTCGGAGCATCCTTATGGGTTATCCATAATTGAAAACCAATGAAGTCCCATGAAGCAGTATTGACTTGGGCGGGAAATACTGACGAATTAGAAATACTCAGAGCCTCAATTGAAATTGATGACCCTGATTCATTTGAAATAATTATGAAAAATAACCAGATGGAAATACATGTTCATTCAACTTCTCTCAGAAGTTTAAGAAGTACTGTTGATGATATATTGGCATGTCTAGCAGCAGCTGAATCAGCACTGAAACAAATGAATGAATGAATAAACAATCATTCGGAATCATTCAAAGATGAAAGCGGGGTCGTAGGTCCGGTGACAGACACCGATTCCACAGTGACGGACTCCTCTGAGTCCGGGGACCTCTCGACCACAGCCGAGAAGGTTCGACTACCGCACGACCAGAGTGGAATGCTATGGTTTGAAGATCAACCAACAACTCTTTTCCTTGAAAGTATTGATCGTTGGACGAATACATTGCTAGAAGATGATGGTTTCAAACCTGTAGGGCCATCAAAGCTTACTGTAAGATCACGAGTGATAACTAAAGAGGCTGGAACACTATGTGGCGTTCATGTCATTAATCGTATGCTAGATGTTCACCTACCTCATATTAAACGTGCATGGCAAGCTAGAGAAGGTGGCCATTTCCAATCAGGAGATGTAATTCTAATTTTGGATGGTACTCCTCGGGATATCTTATCAGTTGAACGAATTATATTGAATATCTTAGGGAGACTTTCGGGGATTTCTACCTTAACTGAACAATGGACAAAAGCACTCAATGGAATGAAAGTAGCATCTACAAGAAAAACATCTTGGGGTATTTTGGATAAATGGGCCGTTCATGTTGGAGGGGGTTTGACCCATAGACTTCGGAAAGGCGATGCAGCAATGATCAAAGAAAACGATCAAATTGCACTAAGAGAGGGGGATGAAAGCCGATCTAAAGAAACGATGAAACGATGGGTTAAGACTACTGATTTCAATTGGCATGGAACATTTACTGTTGTGGAAGTCGATACGATTTCTCTAGCATTAACCGTTGCAAAATCATGGTGTAATCGAATGATGGAAACAAATGAAAATCGACCTCTTGTGATTATGTTGGATAATATGGGGCCTACAAGAACTAAAGAGGCTGTAATGGATTTGAAAAGTCATGGGTATAATGAATGGATTTACACAGAAGCTAGTGGGAATGTGAAATTTGATGATTTGGAAGAGTGGAAATCTACAGGTGTTGATGTGATTTCTACAAGTCAACTCAATATGGGAGTACCATCGATTGATATGAGTATGTTATTAGATGACGATGGAATTAGAGAACTCATCTCTCAAAACTAATCTAAACAATTGAGGAGCAAACATGGGCGATATCCCTGAATCACACCCTAGGAGGGATTCATTGTTATCTAGACAGAAAATGGTTGAAGCAGCATCTAAAGGAATGTTGGCTGATTCAGCGTTGATTGCCCACGGGAGAGGAGAAGCGTTCGATTACCTATTAGGCGAGAAGACATGTAGTGCTGCTAGATTGGCTATTTCTGAAACAGCAGCTAGACTACAAGCAGCTGAAAAATGTGTAATTTCAGTCAATGGAAATACGGTTGCACTTGCTGGAACTCAATTAATTGCCTGTGCTGCTGTTCTGAATTGCCCTATTGAAGTAAACATCTACTATCGAACCCCAGAAAGAATGGAGATTTTACTTTCAACACTTGAAAAGCAGCAGCAACAAGCTATAGCATTATATCCCAAAATTAAAGAAAAAATTTCTCGAGTAAACCTACTGGGAGGTAATCCAGATAGTCGAATACCTAATCTTGAGGGGCCACGTGCAAACTGTCATTCAGATGGAATTTTATCTGCAGACACCATTCTTGTTCCTTTAGAGGATGGTGATCGGTGTGAAGCGCTCATTGCTATGGGAAAAACAGTATGTGTAATCGATTTGAATCCATTATCTAGAACTGCACAAATGGCAAGCGTTACAATCGTAGATGAATTATCACGATGTGTTCAAATTCTTTTTGAATTATTAGAAAAAGGAACAGAACAAATAGATATTAATTGGGATAACAAGAAAAATTTAGACCAAGCCATACAAGAAATCTTACAAAATTTCAATTAATCAAACCGAAGAATAATGTAAACTGAGTTTTTCTGATACTAATTGACACAATGCTGATGAAACCTCAGATGTGGATGCAGAACCACCTAAATCATAGGTAAGTGGTTCTCCGATTGCAATCAAATCTTCGATGGCTGATTCGACAATTTGTGATGCCAAAGTAGCATCTTCATCCTCTTTTCGTCGACCCAACCACTCAAGCATTAATTGGACAGAACTCATCATTGCAATCGGGTTAACTTGGCCTTGACCTGCTCTTTTAGGAGTAGAACCGTGAACTGGTTCAAACAACATATGTTGATCTCCAATATTTGCACTTGCAGCCATCCCCATTCCACCTTGAAGTGAACTGGCAAGATCAGTTACAATGTCGCCAAACATGTTTGGAACGACCACTACATCATAGAATTCCGGCTGTCGAACAAGCCACATTGTAAATGCATCAATATATGCTTCATCTGTCTCAATATCAGGATATTCAGTTGAAATTTCATGGTATATTTTTCTAAAAAGTTGGCAGCCTCGAGTAACATTACTTTTGTCAATACAACTCACTCTAGTTGTTCCATCTGAGGGGCATCCAGAACGTTGTAATGCAAGTTCAAATGCAAAGCGAATTACACGTTCAGAACCAACTCGAGAAATTGGACGGGGGTCCCAAGCAAATTCTCCTTCTACTCCTGGAATAGAGATATCTGGAATCCCAGAATATTCTTCCCCACGGGCCAAATGAGCCGAACGAGAAAGTAATGGCTGATACAATCCCTCGGTATTTTCCCTTATGATGCTCATATCAATTAATCCAGGGGTCCAAACTTGTTTGAATTCACCATGAATTTTATGTCGAATTCCTTTGTACAATTTTATTGGTCGGACATTGGCATACAAATCTAGACCTGAGCGTAACCCTAGAATGACCTGCCCACCCGCAAGATCACCATTTGGCTTAACTGCTCCAGGCCAACCAATAGCTCCAAGAAGAATTGCATCAGATTGATCTCTGCAATGTTCAAAAGATCCGGATGGCCATTCTTCACCGGTTTCAAGATAATATTGTCCGCCACAAGGAATTTCGGTAATATCAAATGACAAAGGCGAATACTGTTCCACTGTTTTCAGAAGTTTGAGAGCTTCTGCAGTGACCTCTCTGCCCGTTCCATCGCCCGGCAAAACTGTGATGCGATGCTTGGACATGGCTTTGCCAATCGGTAATCATTCATCAATACGCCTGTCTAACTGTTAAAGAAGCAAAATAGGGGAATCGTTCATAGACGGGGGTGAGGAGTTAGTTGGCTATGGATGAACTGGGGTCATCTGAGGATTCGTCCAAAATACGTATTGACCCTGACTCATTACCAATTGAAGTAAGAGAATTATGGGAGAATATGCTTCGTATTGACCCATCATGGAATTTACATGATTGGTTAGTTCAATGCGCCAATCAAGAAATGGAACTACTTGTATCAAAACTCAATGATGAGCAATTAAAATTAGAACATCGAAAACATCGAATTGAACGATTGATGGAACGGGTTGAAAGACAAAGAAATGGTTCTAATCGGATTAATGACCCCCACCAAAAGAATTTGTTTGATGCATATACGCAACCAAAATCAGAAGTGGATACAAAAATTGTAATTGTTCAATCCGAAGAATTGGTTCCGTCTGAGGATATTGATGCTGTTGATGATGATCCGATATTACGAATTTGTTGTGAACATATTCTACAAGAAATGGAAGAGTCACAAGATGCTGTTCTTCATGAAGATGAAATGATGGATATGTGCTCTTTACTTGGCTTTGATGCAAAAGAAGTAGAGGAAGCGATTGAACATCTATCCTCCACGAATCAAATTGTGCACCTTGGTGATGGCCTCTACGGCTTTGCAGATTAATGGGGCCCGGGGTTTCCCCATCGATCCATCATATAGTTTGGCAACCAAGATAAGGTTGAGATGCCCCGTTCAATCGCAATAATTCTTGGTTTATCCGCAGCTTACTACCTTTGGTCACATTGGCCCGCACCAATTCCAACAATTACGACAGGAATAATCGTAATGATTCTGGTTGATGCACCATATAATGCTTCAAATCACAGAAGATACAAAGATTTGTGTCTTGAACGAACAAGAAATGTTCAGCAGTTATCTAATGAACTAAGAGATGCTCGTAAGCATTTAGATAAATTAAATCAATTTTCAATAGGGCTAGAAGATGAATTGGCAAGAAGAGATGCAATTGGGGCACCTGAAGCAAGAAAGTTACTGGATGAACAAAGAAGAGCTTTGGCAATTCAAGAAGGTGCGATGAAAGAAACTATGAGGGCAATCGACAAACAAAATCAAATGATGGTGAAAAATCAAGAATTGTTAGATGGAATTCGACAATCTCAAGGGTTTGAGACAGAGAGATGGAATCAAATGATGGCGATGATTGAAGTATTGATGAATGGACAGGCAAGAAGAAGCGAAAATACCCGGGCTCAAGCTATGGAAGATGCAAGAAGAGTCAATCAAGAAGTCATAGATAATAATCGATCAGTCCAAGGAATGCTCAGTAACTTATTATCAGATATTGCGAGATTACCAAGGCATCAAACAATCTCTGTTGCAGATTCTGTTTTGGTTTCTGATTCAAAGAACAAAGATTCAATCACATTACCTAATTTACCGAAAAATATCGCTGACTCATGGGTCCGAGCACTTGAAGAAGACATGCAATAATTGTAAACCATGCAATCTGGTGAA
>DAQW01000023.1:35967-36184 GCA_002503045.1 Euryarchaeota archaeon UBA39
TCAGAATTTCAAAGAACAATTTTCAGAATCATTTCCTTAATTATCACCTGGTTGATAGGAGTATGGAGTATTTATTTGCTCATTGACGTAGGTCCATTGATTGGACAGGTAGGAATCCCAAGTTCTATTCTATTCACTCTTTTATTCCCAATATTGTTGATTATTGCATGGGGTGCTGCAGATCATCAACGTAGAGTTGATTTGAATGAAAATGATA
>DAQW01000103.1:0-2726 GCA_002503045.1 Euryarchaeota archaeon UBA39
GCAGCATGATGTACATTTTCTGTTTGCCAATCTTCATCGAATGGAAGAATTGACCATCTCGTGATTGAAGTTCCAATACATTGTGAACCTGGAGCAGGTAGTACGGCATCTGCATTAGATCTTCGATGAGCAAATCCACTCTGTGAAGTCCAACCGATTGAACGAACCAAGGTTAGAGCAATATCATGTCCACCTGGGTCAGAATCATCTGCCAAGATGATCTCATATTCATTAACACCTGGAGAAAGAAGTGCTAGTCCTCCATCATTTAATCCATCTTCAGTTCCTATTACTGCTAGGAATCGTTCCATAGGTTGAGTTGGAACTAATGGTTGCTTCCAACTAGAATCATGTGGATGTAAGACTGGCCGTCGAACAACATCAAATGGGGACCCTACATTTGCATTAGTCAAATGCATACCAGTAGGAATTATCAATCGAAGTCGGTGATCTTCAACTTTGTTATCTACCCATGTTTCGACTTCTACATTCCTTGATCCAAGCCGGACTGTTACGAAATGATCAACAGTTACCGGAGCTAATTCGACACTCCGAGTTTGGTTGAAGGTATCGAGATATGCTGGCAGATTCCACATCACTCTAAGATGAACTGTTGCAGACCACTCATCAGAATGTTGTAAGTTTGTAGTAGTTTGAATTCGAGTAATATCTGCATCATGAAGTCTTCGATCAATGGGCTGTGAACGCAAATCCATTGGTTCATCTGATTTGCCAGGATGTCCACCCGGACTATGGTCATACGAATCTCCAGCATCCTCAACATCTTCAAGCCGTCCAATCCCTGGGAACCTTCTACCAGTAGAACGATCGATCATATCGAATCGCCCATCGGGCAGGAATTCAATGCGAATATTTCCATTATCTATGGCGGAAACCCTACCTCCTTCTTGTTCTACTTCAACTGGTTTTCCTGGAAGGGTGGATGGAGTAGCATGGCCTGGAACTGCATGCAAAACATGGATTCCAGGAGGCAATCGATGAACTTGTACCCTGCCTCTGATTCTAGGCAATTCTAGTTCCACATGTGCATCTTGATGAAGATGAGTATCTACTTCAGGAGCGACTTGAATTAAATCGCTAATTATTGTGGAATTTTCTGGTGGCTTAGAAAACTCAAGATGAACAGGGTTGCCGGCATCTAGCCAACATCGATATGCAGGGGCCACTACATCTACTGGTAACATTCCACTCCATTCAGTTCCTAGAGGGTTGTGTAAAAGCATTGGAATAGCATCACGATCAATATGATGTAGATTCATTTCATCGGCGAGTTCTATACGAACATCTTCGGTGACCATTGCAGCAGTTTCCTGAGCATGTCTGAATGTATCTTCCATATCCATATGGACTTCATCAGGAGATACTCCTCCAATTTCATGGAATCCATGATTTTGAAGAACTAAATCCCATGCATTTTGAATCCTATCCCATCGATTTCTTCCTTCATGGAACCAACTTAAAGCTGCCAATGGTTCAGTAGACTGAGTAATTGTTCGAATCGTATGGTCATTCATTCTCTTTAGGTAAATACGAGATGATAATGCGCCACTATGTAACATCCTATCCCATCCATGACGCATTTCACCATCGAAAGAATAGAGTTTCTTTCTCCCAACCCATGAACGCACGTCCTTTCCAAATTGGGTGAAACTAGAGTGCGAAAAGGTCACATCTCCTTCCATCGTCTTGTTTGCTTCGGCAATTAAACTTGGGAGAGATGGTTGTGCCATCCCATGTCTTGTTCCATTCCCAAACAACATCATTGGGGGGAGCCATCCATATTTTTCTAAGTGAAGATTAGACAAGGTCTTAATTCTGTTAGATGCAGTTTCAGAATCTACATTCATACTATTTTTTGAATCGGTTTCTCTCTTTTCAAAACCCCAACCTCCTAATGAATCGCCACTCGGGACTTGTTTAATTGCTAACACGGACGAATTTCCATCAGTTGAAGACCACTTGAAAACGCCCCGAGCATCTTGAATCCACGGTCCAGCACCTCCATTGAAGATTAGTTCGTCAGATCCAATTTCAGATAGTAGTGCAGGTAATTGGCTAACATGAGATGTGCTTCTTGGCATTACTGTACTACCCACGTTTCCTCCAAATGATTTGGTCGCGGATACTCCTCTCTGTAAATTTCGTACTAAGGCTTCACCTCCCACTAAGAATTGGGCAGGGGGGTTGTACCATGGACCAATATTCAATCTCCCGTCTGAAACTAAATCGTTTACTCGATCTCTATTTTCTGGTCTCTGGATGAGATATTCTTCCAACATCAATGTTTGACCATCTAAATCGAATGAAGGGAATGTTTCTTCATTTGATTCGAGAAGAGTAAGTAAGTCATCCAACATATCGAGAAGCAAATGGCGATTTGATGCTATTGACCTAACTGCAGTTCGCGGCCATAGTGCAAATGGAACAATATGGCCTGAGCGTTCTGTGTCGGGTAAATCGTCATACACTGAACCAGCAGGGGCTAAAACCTCTCTGATTGGTGTCGAAACTTCAGGAGGTGCATCTTTCGGGTCGCTCTCTGAAAGTGGGACTCTATTTGGCAACGCATCTAATGATTCTACTTTAATCTCCATTGGTTTTCTATCGTCAGTTCCAAATTTGTCGACAATAATTGGCTCATCTTCTGATTCATTATCTTGGTCTAATTCTTCATCGTCTTCGAGAACTTCCTCTACATCTTCCTC
>DAQW01000103.1:3034-3191 GCA_002503045.1 Euryarchaeota archaeon UBA39
CTTCCTCTACATCTTCCTCAAATTCATCTTCGAGAACGTCGTCTGTATCGTCATCGAATTCATCATCGTTTTCATCAGAAATTGGTGCTATTGGAGGTCCTTTCATTGGAGGTTTAGAAGAAGGCGGTCCAGAAGGCGGTCCAGAGGACGGTGGCCC
>DAQW01000045.1:0-4211 GCA_002503045.1 Euryarchaeota archaeon UBA39
GTGGAGCAGGTGGAGCATCCATGGGTGGAGCAGGTGGAGCATCCATCATTGGAGGAGCCGGAGGAGCATCCATGGGTGGAGCGGGCGGCATTCCAGGGGGAGCCATAGGAGCATCCATTGGAGGTGCTGGTGGCATCCCAGGTGGTGCTGGCGGAGCATCCATCGGTGGAGCAGGTGGCATCCCAGGGGGAGGAGGAGGGGCAGTCATTCCAGGTGGCATAGGTGGTGTTTCTTCGTCGCTCATTCAATTCATCTCCATAGAAACGCAGTCGCGCTACACGCTAACAGACTCGTTGGTTGTATAACCATTCTGATGGATAGTACATTCTGTTTTGAACGTAATTTAGTGAGATTTGACCCCAATGCTTGAAGAACCGTGACCGTTGAAAACCCACTATGTCGAATTCAGATGGGACCTCTCCGCCAGTAATGTTTGTTGTAGGAACTGCCGGGGCAGGAAAAAGTTCCTTGGTCACAGCATTCCAAAGATGGGCTCGTTTCTTAGAGATTGATGCATTAACAATTAATCTGGATCCGGGCGCAGAAAGAGTACACTATGACCCTGAATTTGATGTTAGAGATTTAATTTCACTTGCTGAAGTAATGGATAGATATGACCTTGGACCTAATGGTGCTCAAATCTTAGCTGCAGATTTGGTTGCTGCACAAGCGGATGAAATAATGGATGAGTTAGAAGGCTTATCTGGAGACATGTTGATTATTGATACCCCTGGACAAGTTGAATTATTTGCATTTAGAGAAGCATCAAATCACTTAGTAGATGTTCTTGGCCAAGGTCGGGCAGCTCTAGCCTTCCTTTTCGATCCAATGCTCTCGCAAACTCCTTCGGGATTTGTATCTCAGATGTTGCTTTCTAACATTGTTCAATTTAGACTAGGCTTACCTACTGCAAACTATCTTTCCAAGGCAGATCTTCTTGAACCAGAAGTACTTGAAAAGATTCTTGAATGGGGAGAAAGACTAGATGTTCTTGAAGCAGACCTATACGAAGAATCGCAAAATCGCATGACAAATGACACTGCCACAGGGCAAAGAGTAGAATTCGCTATCGCTCAATTAAGGACAATGCAAGATGCATCGATAATCCCTGGCTTAGTTCCACTTTCATCAGAACACGAAGAAGGCCTAGCAGATGTTCTTTCGTTTGTCCAAAGTATCTTTGGAGGAATGGCAGATATGCGAGATGGATTTGCAGCAGATTTAGATGAGGAGAGAAACTGAAATGGAATCTAAAAGAGATCTACTATCTATTGATGATTTTTCTCCGGATGAATTTAAAAAAATAATTGATTGGGCAATTTCAGCAAAACAAGATGATGGTTTATTTGAGGAATTCATGCCTTTGACAGGATTGACAATTGGTTCGATTTATGAAAAACCATCGACAAGAACAAGAGTTTCTTTTGAAGTGGGAATCGACAAATTAGGTGGAAACCCACTAACACTCCTCAAGGGAGACATTCAACTTGGAAAATCAGAATCCATCGAAGATACTGCCGCAGTATTATCGAGGTATCTCGGTGCAATAACATACAGATGTTTTGGACATGAAGACGTTGAAAAATTGGCTAATGGATCGAGTGTACCTGTAATTAATGCATTATCTGACAAACATCACCCATGCCAAGCAGCTGCTGACATTATGACTATTGCAGAAAATTTCAATGAATTATCTGAAATTAAAGTTGCATGGGTAGGAGACGGTAACAACGTTTTGCATGACCTTATGTTAGGTGCTGCAGCATTGGGGATGGAAATCCACTATGCTGTGCCGAAAGGATTTGAGCCAGATGAGAACATAGTTTCTCGAGCAAACGATATTGCTAAGAACACAGGAGGTAGTGTAAAAATGACTCATGACCCAATAGAAGCAGTGAAAGATGCAAATGTAGTATACACTGATGTTTTTATTTCAATGGGAGAAGAACATCTGAAAGACAAAATAGAAGCATTTGAAGGATTTCAAGTCAATGAAGAACTAGTAGCAAATGCTGATTCGGAATATATCTTCATGCATTGCCTACCTGCTCATAGAGGTGAAGAAGTAACTGATGGAGTTATTGACTCAAAAAATTCAGTTGTTTTCGATCAAGCTGAAAATCGAATGTGGGCACAAATGTCTCTAATGACTTTCTTAATCCATCCCGTTGCGTGGGAAGCATTTGCAGAACTAAATTAAGAAATCATTCGCCAAAGATGCAATACCGAATCCAATTAGGCCAAGTAGCATAGCAAATCTCAACATTCGTTGGGCAGAGTGGTCATTACCACTATGAATATGAGGTTTAGCAGCAAGTAATGTTAGAATTGAGGGGACCATCGCAATCAATAATCCTGAGGGCAATAATTCAATGCCAAATGGTACGAAAAGTAATGCGAATCCGAGTAATGTCATCAACCAAGCCACCATTCTAGCTCTATCAGATCCTATGTGTTTCGAGAGTGTTTCACGATCTAAATCACCCTCAATGTCTTCGACATCTTTGATTATTTCACGAGCACTATTGATGCTAAAGGCAGACAGACCAACAAACCAAACCAATGGATTAGTTGCATTACCTACTGCAGATGCACCAAAAACAATCACTATACCAACTAGTAGACTTACCGCAAGATTCCCGGGTAACCCTTTATGCTTTAATCGAAGACTATGTTCACCTTCAAACTCATAATGTATCATTAGTAATAATGCAAGAAACCAAATTGGTAATGATGGAAGCCAAGCAGAAACATCACCTCCAGAAAATGATACCCATGCTGCAGCACCTAGTAATCCAAAAATGGAAGTAACCAATGAAAACATAGCAATTTTACGAGCTGTTTCAATGGATACATCTCCTGAAGCCAAGGGACGATTAGGATGATTGATCAGATCACCTTCAATATCCATCAGATCATTGTAGACGTTCCATGCAGACATAAATCCGGCAACTGAAATTGAATGTAAAAATACAACAATCCAATGATCAACTGTTGAAGCACCACCCAATAAACCACCGAGAGGAACAGTGAATAATCCAATCAAAACATTGGGAAGTCGAATCAATTTGACTACTGAACCGGCTCCCATTATATTGTTGGAGGAAGAAGATACATTTCATGATACGCTTATGCTTCAATTGAATTAAGTTCTCCGCGTAATGACCATACACAAACAGTATACTTGCCGCCTCTGAAAAAATCTCTCACATGTCCTACTTTCTCAAATCGCCTATCTTTAGCCAATATATTGCCAACTTGATTCATTGTAGCCCCCCAGGAAAAACGTGTATTCAAATGATCAAATATCTCTACAGTATTTGCTTCTCCCTTTTCAGTTAGCATCTTTTTGACTTCTTCGCGCAATCGTTTTGTTCTAGACATTTACTGCACCTCCTGAGCAAGTGGATTAGCTCGCCTATGCAAACTTAACCAACTTGCAGGTACAGTCTCACGGTTCTGCAGACCTATAATACCTGCAAGTCTTGATCTAGGGGGGCCGTCAACCTTTCCAGATGAGCTTACTAACCCTATATCGTAGCAATCATTCCTTTCTTCTAGACATACCAATGTGGAAAGTCCAGCGATTCGTGCTGTTGTTCTATTGAATGCGGTGTTCTCGTTCATGGTTCGACATCAACGGCGAGCATATGAACTAGCGAAATAGAGAGTAAACTGAAAGTGAACATGTAATAGAATCTGAATGTGACGATTTTATATTTTCACTTTCAGAATATATCGCACTGCTCATATACACATGTACTCTCGTGAAACATACTGCTGGTATAGTGTAGTGGTCCATCATGACGGGTTCTCGATCCGTCGACCCGGGTTCAAATCCCGGTACCAGCACCAATCTTACAATCGGCGTTAAAATCGATGTTTTGGCGCTGATAGGTACTTCAATACTTCATTCCCACTTTATCCATGATGAATTAGAATGGGCGGCTGAGCGTAAATCATGATTCAAAGAATTCAATTTGAAATTTTCATAAACAAGAAATAATCGCTGACCAAAGACGTCCATGAACAGTAGATGCCAGGCCTTCTACAGCATGATGATCAATTTCTGCTGATTCATCTCCTGGAGTCTGCCCTGCAGCCCAATTCGATGAAACGCTAAGACCTACATGTTTGTACCCCTTTTCTGCAATTAGTTTGGCTTCGGCAGACAATGTCATTCCCACGACATCTGCGCCCATTGTCTTCAA
>DAQW01000045.1:4575-7308 GCA_002503045.1 Euryarchaeota archaeon UBA39
TGAGCAACAACAACATGAAGGACCATGTCTTGAGTAGAATCAAGAGCCTTGGCCATTAATTCTGAAAGTTCAAAATCAAAATGTGAAGTCATGTCCGCATGAATCGCATTATCATCGTGAAATGTCCATACTTTACCTGTAAGATCAAGGGTATGTTTTGCTAAAGCAATATGCCCTGGAGGAAGATCTTGACACATCGAACCAACTGAATTGATGCTAATCACAAATTCAGGTTCAAAGGAAATGGCTGCGTGAACATTTGCTCGATGTTCAATTTGATGCGGAGGAGTCACTACATCTTCGCCATGATGTCGTTGAATAATTGCAATTTCGTGACTACCTCCATCTTGATCTAAAAGTTGGATTAATTCCGAAGGAACCTCTCCCCATGGACTATCAATCCTGAGACTATCTCTACTAATTACGGTCAAAGATGTAGGAATTGCATCAACTAAGGCATTCATGCCAGTACCACAAAGCACCGCAATGCGGGGCATAGAATTACTCCGACAAGCGTTCAATGAGATCTGCCTTCTTTCCAGAAACAGGAAGGCCCCTCTCTTTGAGAACTTCTTTGAGTTCAGCAACAGTCATCGATGAAAAATCAGGACTGTCAGTTGATTCTTCAATTGTTTCAGATTCTTCAGAATCTTCTTCGTTTTGTTCATCTTCTGCAAGTTCGCTAATTGCTTCACCGGCTTCTGCAGCTACCAAAACATCGTCTGCATCAGTATTTTCTATCTCTTTCGCAGCAGCCTTATCCCTTTCTTCTTGAGCATGAATCTCATCTAAAGTAGGACCATCATTGGAAAATACTCCCGATTGGCGAAGTTCAGACTTATGGAAAACAACTGAACGGACTAAATGAATTGAAGAACAGGAATCCTTTACTTCATTTTCTAGATTGCCATCTAATAATGACGCCTGTAATTTCAGCCAAGTGCTTGTAGATGCAGTTTTGTATAATCTATCCTTTACTATATTTCGAATGACAGTTTGCATACTGGATTTAATCCTTTTAGGAGAAATCACTACAAGTTTGAAGCGAACATAAAATCCATCTTCGCTAACCACATCGACAACCATGTCAACTTTACCGCGATTTCTGCGAACTTGTCTACGGAAATGATCCCTCTGAACTTCGTGACCGATGAATTCGGTGATTGCATCTTGATTCAACACTTCAGTCACACGGAACTTGAGTTTAATATGCATTTTAGTGAAATCATTATCCATTTCATTCTGAGTAATCTCATGAATTCTTCCAACAACCTGCTCAGGATTTTCTGATAATGTCTCCCCGATTACCTTGAATGAATACGGGTTTCTAGGTGCTCGAATTGAGTACCATCGCTTAGACTTCCACTTATCCCTCTGCTTACGGGCTGCAGTGCGTGCCTTTGCGCTTTTTGCCGCCATGTGAACTACTCCTAAAGTGCCGGGTTGAACCCTCTTGCAGAGTCGCCGACCTCCAACCAGTATTTGAACGCCTCTCTACAATCTAAATCTACTTCAATACGTATTTCATTGGGTGAATATGAAATCTTTGAGTGATCTGGAACTGATTAATGGGCGTGCATCGACTTGAAATGCGGGCGCATTGCAGTGCGATTGATGACCTCGCAGTAGTTCGGAATGCACTAACAGATTTTTTTGGTGACGAGGCAGAAATAAAAGAAAAAAATGACAAATCTTGGCATGGTGCTCCTCAAACAAATTTTTCATTAGTCATTTCTCGAAAGAAGAATATTAGAATGATCATGTCTAAATTAGGAAACAAAATTCTCAATTCCCTCTTAGAAGATAATATCATGACGAGAATAGATGATCGTAATGTAATACATTTACGATTGAGCTTAGCAGAACTATGTTGCGGTAAAAAAGTCATTTCAATACCAAGAAAACGAGAGCCTTGTATTAAGCTAAAAATAAAACTAGAAGTCTATCCTGGTCAATCAGTAAATGATGTTGCAATAACCTGTATCAACGATGCGATTGCTGTGAATTCAAAAAAGAAATGAAGTATTTCCTAGGGAATTGCACACATCTTGAAATGTGACAACCTTCACGCAAGAACATGACTCACGTTGTTACAAGTGCATGTGTTGACCACAAATACCAAGATTGTGTTGCAGTTTGCCCTGTAGAAGCGTTTCGAGAAAAAGATACTTACTTGGTTATAGATCCAGACGAGTGTATCGATTGTGCAGCATGTGTTTCAGAATGTCCTGTAGAAGCAATATATGCAGATACTGATGTTCCTGCTGACGAAGAAGAATGGATCGATAGGAATGAAGATGAAGCACCTGATGCTGAAATTGCAATGGGCGACTCTCCAGTCTTGGCAGATTAATCCGAAAAGATGGCGGTGCCAATATGGTCGATATCACCACTCTAAATCATGGCACTGAACTCGTTAAACGAGGTTTTGCCCAAATGCAACAGGGTGGAGTAATCATGGATGTGGTTACCCCTGAAGAAGCACAGATTGCAGAAGATGCCGGAGCAACTGCAGTAATGGCTCTTGAACGAGTTCCAGCTGATATTCGTGCTGATGGTGGAGTGGCTAGAATGAGTCATCCAGATATGATACGAGGGATTATCGAAACCACCTCAATTCCAGTTATGGCAAAAGCACGAATTGGTCATGAAGACGAAGCTAGAGTCCTAGAAATACTAGGGGTAGATATGATTGATGAATCTGAAGTACTTACTCCTGCTGACCCCTTTTAC
>DAQW01000106.1 GCA_002503045.1 Euryarchaeota archaeon UBA39
CGAAGTGGTCATATCCTTAATGGCGAGTCGTCAATCATGGATATACTCGCCTTCTTTGGTCTAGACGTTCTGACTGGCATGGAATTATTATTCGCAGGCAGTGCTCTTCTGGGTGGATTACTATTCCTTACATGGTTCCTTTTAGCAATGATTGGTGGGGTTGCAGGAGATGTTGCCGGAGATATATTTGGAGCAGATGTTGGTTTCGATGCAGATCTTTCATTCAAGGCCTTGACTTTCCAAGGTATTAGTGCATTTACTATGATGTTTGGATTAATTGGCTTGGCAATAATGAGGGCTGATTATGATGTAATGTTGGCTGTTTTAGGAGGTAGTATCGCTGGAGGCCTTTCCATGTATGCGACTGCTAAGTTGTTCCAAGGATTCAAAGCGTTAGAAAGTGAAGGGACAATGAAGATTGATTCAGCCATTGGTGTTCGAGGTACGGTGTATCTTCGCATTCCAAGTTCTGGAACAGGCCAAGTTCAAGTCACTGTTCAAGGAACTGAAAGAACACTTGATGCAATGTCTAATGGAGAAGTAGAGATTTCTACAGGGACATTCATTACAGTTGTAGATAGAATGGGCACAGTGCTAGTTGTTGAACCATTAACTGGTATGAAAGCAAGGAACAATGACGAGTCAGAATAATTTTCCCAAATTTCGTGTTGGGAAAGGATTGATTATCATTAGCATTGTCGTCTAAACATGACACGCACGCTTGCCGTTAGAACATTAGCCACAATATTGGCACTAATCGCTATACCGTTAGCAACTGCACAAGAAGTCACCGAAGAAGGTGATGGTGGCGCTGCTGCAATTCTTGTCTTGTCTATATTTGCAATAGTAATTTTCTTTTTAGCAATTTTATTATTTGCAGCATCTCGATATCGTAGATGTCCTCCAGATAAGGTGCTAGTAGTTTATGGAAGAACTGGTTCCGACCGTTCATCTAAGCCAATTCATGGTGGTGGTATATTGGTATGGCCATTGATTCAAGATTATGACTACTTAGATCTGAAGCCGATTACAATTAATATTGATTTGAAAAATGCACTTTCTCAGCAGAATATTCGAATCAACGTTCCAAGTACATTCACAATTGCAGTAAGTACTGAAGAAGCAATAATGTCCAATGCTGCAGAGCGTCTTCTAGGTCTTACAATCCCAGCAATTTCTGAAATGGCATCGGATATTATTCTGGGTCAACTTCGTCTTACTGTAGCAATTCTAAACATCGAACAAATCAACAAAGATCGTGACTCTTTCATGGACTTGATTCGAACGAATGTTGAGCAGGAACTCCGTAAGGTCGGATTGAGTCTTCTTAACGTAAATATTGTAGATATTACTGATGAATCCGATTATATCGAGAGCATTGGTAAGAAAGCAGCTGCAACTGCAGTCGAAAGGGCTCGTGCTGATGTCGCTGAACAAGAGAAGATTGGTGCAATCGGTAAGGCAGAAGCAGACCGTGAGAAGGATATCCAGGTTGCATCAAATCAAGAAAATGCTGCAATGGGAGTAAAGACTGCGGAGCAACAAAGACGTGTTGACGTTGCTGAGAAAGAAGCAGTTGCAGTTAGTGGAGAAAATCTTGCTAAAGCTGACATTGCTCGTTCCGATGCAGATCTTGCAGAACAAGAAGCAGAAGCAAATCGCCGTGCTATGGTTGCTAGAAACCTCGCACAAGCCGAAATTCAGAAGGCTAAGTTCATTGAAGAGGAAGAGAGACTTAAGGCTGAAGAAATTGTTCGTGAACAAATCACAAAACAGCAAATTGAGATTGCTGCAGAAGCAGAAGCAGAAAGACAACGCAGAATCGCTCAGGGTGAAGCAGATGCAATTCTTGCTCGTTACAGGGCTGAAGCTGAAGGTGTTCAGGCAGTTCTAGATGCTAAAGCTGCAGGTTATGAGAAACTCATTGCTGCTGCAGGTGGACGTGCAGGTGATGCATCCACTCTATTGATGGTTGAGAAGATTGAATCGATGGTTGCCGCTCAGGTTGAAGCAATTAGAAACATGAAGATTGACAAGGTCACTGTTTGGGATGGTGGAGGAAATGGAGATGGAAGTGCTACATCCAATTTCGTTAGCAGTTTAGTCAAGTCATTGCCACCGATTCACGATGTGGCTAAGATGGCTGGCGTTGATCTCCCTTCATATTTGGGAACTGTCGATACTGAAGACTCAGAATGATGGAATCCATCATTTTCTTCTTTGCCTAGCGACAGTCATACTCATGAATCTCCTTTCTATGGGAGGGGTATGATGGATGACGTTGTGATTGTCGGAGGAGCTCGGACACCTTTCTGTGAATGGCAAGGTGGTAAACGAGGAGATGGAGAACCAGGTGGACTTCTAAAGGACGTTTCTGCCGAAGATTTGGGGGCTATAGCAATCAAGGGCGCTTTAGAGAAAACGGGAACTTCTCCAGAATCAGTTGATCACGTTGTAATGGGTTATGCATTACAGACGTCAGGTCAAGCTATTTTTGGTAGTCGTCATGCAGGACTCAAAGCAGGAATACCGTATGAAGTGCCAATGTTAACTCTTTCAAGGATTTGTGGCAGTGGTGCACAATCAGTAGTTACTGGTGCACAGATGATAATGCTTGGAGAGGCGCAAACTGTAGTTGCAGGAGGGATGGAGAATCTTTCTCAGGCGCCTCATGTGTTGAGAGGTATGCGTGGAACTTTCAGATTAGGGCGGCCACCTCAAGCCGGCCATGAGTTGTCGAAAGATATGGAGGATTATCTATTCACTAATTTGTTGGATATGCAATGTGGTTCATTTATGGCTCAAACTTCTGATGAGTTATGTTCCAGAAAAGGTGTGAAACGAAAAGATGCAGATGCATTTGCTGTAGTTAGTCATACTAGAACAGCAGCTAGTATCGATTCTGGTTTGTTTGATGAGGAAATTGTTCCAGTCGAAACTCCAAATGGAATTGTAGGCTCTAAGGACGAAGATCATGTGGTTAGAGGGACTAATGAAGAGTCACTTTCTGGATTAAGGGCTGCATTTGGGCCCGATTCATTGGTTACTGCTGGAAATGCATCTGGCGTAGTTGATGGCGCAGCAGCATTGGTTATCAAATCAGCAACTCAAGCCAAAATAGATGGTGATTCACCACTTGCTAGGATTGTTTCTTGGGGAATTGTTGGTATCGAACCTGCTATAATGGCATATGGTCCTGTACCCTCCAGCCTCAAAGCTTTAGAAAAGGCAAATCTTTCAGTTGAAGATATAGATAGATGGGAAATAAATGAGGCATTTTCGGGTCAAGCAGTTGCTTGTATTCAGGAATTAGGTTTGGATATTGAGAAAGTTAATGTCAATGGTGGAGCAGTTGGTCTGGGTCACCCATTAGCGGCAACTGGTACTCGTCTAATACTTACTTTAGCACTGGAATTGAAGCGATCTGGTGGTAAGTATGGGGTTGCTACTGCTTGTATTGGTGGCGGGCAAGGAATAGCTATGGTAATTGAGTCCATGTAGGTGTATTGTTTGGTCGACCCACTGTTTCCTTTAGTTGTTCTATTGGTATTTCTAACGGGTTTTTTATTCGCTCCTCTTGGATTAGGAGGGGGCCTCTTATTCGTACCAATTTTGCATTATGTTGCAGGATTTCCCCTTGATTCGTCAACTCTTGTTCTGTCCTTACTACTAACTGGTTGCGTGTCTTATGGTTCAGGTTTTGTACATCATAAGGAGGGATTAGTTGATTTTGAAAAAATTAAGATGGGGGCGCCTTCTGCTCTTATTGGCTGTGTGATTGGTGCAATAATTGTAAATCTGTTAGGCAGTTCCATGGATATTGTCTTCAAGATTTTAGCATTTGGAATTATTTCGTGGGCAATTTTGAAGACTTATCGTCGAATTTCTTCTGGTCGAGTGCAAAATGAGGGTGGTGAAAATCGTCCATTTGAACTCATTATTGGTACAGGCTTTGGAGGAATGGCTAGTTCAGTATTGGCTATAGGAGCAGGTGCAATTTACATTCCAGTATTGAACCAATTTGGAGGGCTTGACTCCCGAAAATCGATTGGTACGAGTTTAGGTTTGATGACGGTCGTAGTCCCTATTTCGGTTTTGACTCATGCCTTGTTGTTCAGTGGTCAATGGCCTGAATTTTTCTATATTCTTGGTCTCCCAGTGGCAGTAATTTGTGGTTCAATTATTGGTGCAAAAATCGGCCTTAAACTTTCAGAGAAGTCACTACTTAGTGGGTTTATTTTGGTATTAAGTGTGGTATTAATTCGTTACTTAATTGATTTAGTCTCCTTAATTCTTTGATTAGAAAATAGATCCAAGAATCAATGGTCCAGCTATCCAAGCTCCTATTGATGAACCGATATTACCCATTACTGTGACCATTAGCACCTTTCCTGTTCGATTAGTGAAAAGAAGACGTAATTTGTCCATCATCAGGAATTCTTGTAGGTCCTTTGTTCTAGGTGCGCTGAATCGTAATTGGGCAGCACCTGCAAACCACCCTGCTGCTAAAGTTGGATTCAAAGAAGTAATTGGTGAAGCTATAGCAGCGCTCAAAATTGACAATGGATGCCCTCCTACAATGAGTACACAAAAAGCAGCACATGCGGCATTGATAGATAGCCAAGTAAGTGTACTTTCTTTCAATGCCTCAATATCTCCTTGACTAGCTAAATATGCTAATACTCCAATCATTATTGCAGGTAAAGCAAAAGGAAGTAATTTTTTGACGGTTCCTTTTTTTGGAATAGTCAATAATTCTTCTACTCTTTCGTTGGATAGGGGTTCATTCAGTAATTTTTCTTCTACACCTTTCAAGTGCCCTGCTCCAATTACTGCCAGAACCTTTCCGTTCGATGCTTCCGTTCGAATTCTCGATGCTAGGAAATCATCTCTTTCATCAATGAGAACTTCACCTGCTGCCGGAACCATTTTTCTTAGTTCATCCATCATTTCGCTGATTAAGTCTGAATCTTCTGCAATGGAATCAATGTCTATTTCTTCATCTTCTTCAGGAGCTAGTAGTGCATTTAGAACTTTGATTTTTTGAAAGAATCCCATTTTTGACCAAACTCTTCGTAGAGTAATTTTCACATCTCTATCAATTAGGGCTAATTGTATGTTTTTTTCTTCTGCTGCTTCAACTGCAGTCAAAAGGTCAATTCCAGGTTTCTCTCCTAATTCTAGCCCCATTTTTCTTTGTTGGGCTGCCAATAATGATTGGAACAATAACAACGGTGCCTTGCCATTTTTTATCGCAGAACCTAAAGTTTCTTCATCAAATGCCTGAGGGTTCTGTAAGGCATTAAGACGATCAATATCCAATTCAACAGCAACAATATCTGGTTTAAAATCATCAATTTGTTCTTTCACTAAATCAGCAGAAGTTCTACTAATATGTGCCGTCCCAACCAATCTAATATTGTCCTCGACATTTACTACTGCGGATGAATCGATTTCCATCACCTCTCCTCCAATTTAGCTATTGTCTTTGCTATGTCTACATGCTCTGCAACATCGTGAACCCGTAGAATGTCTATTCCTTCTGATTGGGCATATGCTGCTACTCCTAAAGTCCCTGCTAGACGATCATTAGTTTCTTCACGGCCCAACAAGTCTCTGAACATTGATTTTCTACTTACTCCCCATAAAATCCGAAATCCTTCCTTTCCTCTAAATGATTTCGAGTTTCTTAGTAATTCCATATTGTGTTCTAATGTTTTTCCAAAACCAATCCCTGGGTCAAGACAAATCTGATCAATTGGGTGTCCGCGTCTTACCAATTCTCTAGCCGTCGTCAAAAGTACTGAACTTACTTCTTGTGCAACATTGCTGTATTGGGGTGATTTTTGCATATTGTTTGGTTCACCTTGCATGTGCATTATACAAACTCCGACTCCGCTGGATATCACCAATTCAAACATTTCAGGATCTCTTAACCCAGATACATCATTAATCAAAATTGCACCTGCATCAATCGCTCGTCGGGCAACCTCATGCCTTCTTGTGTCTATAGAAATTGCCACATTGGGAAATTTTTTTTGAATTTCTTGAATTAATGGAATCGTCCTAGATATTTCTTCTTTTATACTCGTTTCTTTTGCTCCAGGACGGGTGGATTCACCTCCAATATCTATCCAATCGGCCCCATCTTCGATCATTTGTTCGACTATGTTTAGTGAGATATCTATCTCCTCGGATCTTGATGCCTTGTGGAATGAATCAGGAGTGCAGTTGATTACGCCCATGATGCGCGGCCTTCCATCGTCGCGGCGACATAAGAGGTCCGTCCAGTCGGGCATTCGGAGCGGCTAGGTGAGGTATGCTTTATGAGGTGCTGCGCTTGAGTGGCCATGCATGGGTCCCGAAGATTCGCTTACTCCCGAATCTCCTGATGATGTTCCTTCTAGGCTCTCTGTAAGTAATGATGCAATGATTCCAGATCGAGAACAGATCGAACTTGCAGATGCAGTTCTTGCCAGATTAAACCCTTCAGATGCTCACGAACTTCGTCAAATGACAACACGATTTGGCTTAGTATCTGGAATGTTGATGATGATTGTAGTATTATTTTGGTGGCTCGCCATTCATGTTGCTGGAAACGAATGGGGAGGCAATCATGGACCTAGTTCTATTTTCTTCGATTTATCATTCGCTGAAGTATCTTGGATAGTTCCGATTCTGGTTTTTTTCGCTACTCTTCTCGTATCTTTATCTCGTGAACGAGGAGGAGCACTAACTGCAACATTAGGAGGGGGTTTCTTCGTTCTAGTAGTGTATCTTGCCATTGAGCCCGTAGGGCATGCAATGTTTTCCACTGATGCTAGTACTGACTTGATGACATCTATTCTTCAAACACTTCGACTCACTGCACTTGGAATATTGGTTCACTTTAGTGCTCGCTATTTCCTAGATGCTATGCTAGTTGCTTGGGTAAGAGGCGTTATTTCTAACTTTGATGTTGCCTTGGCTCCAATGAAAGATGAATGAATTAGGAATCACTCATATCCTCCCCCCCTCGCTCGATTAACATGGTTAGTGCTCCTCCTGTCCATGTTCTTCGTCTCGGACATCGGCGTGAAAGGGACAAAAGAATTACTTCACACTTAGGTCTAACAGCACGTGCATTTGGAGCAGATAAGTTTGTTCTAGGCGGAGAAGAAGATCCAAATGTCATTGAGACTTTAGAATCAGTTTCTGGTCGATTTGGTGGCGATTTTCAATCACATTATGAGAAAAAACCCATGGGTTGGTTGAGAAATTTTGTTCAGAAAGATGCTGGCGATGGATCTCCAGGAGTTGCAATTCACCTTACGATGTATGGTTTACCTTGGAAGGAAACGATTCCAGAAATCCCTAGGGATCGTCCTATTGCTATAGTCGTTGGAGGGGCGAAAGTACCTGGTGAGGTTTTTGGACTGTGCCAATACAATATTTCGATTGGTAATCAGCCACATTCTGAAGTCGCTGCACTAGCAGTTTTTCTTCAAAGCTGGAATCCAGGTGGAGCAGATGCATCAAATTTCACAGGTGGATTAACAGTTGTTCCAATGGAATCTGGGAAGCAAATTCTCTCTCCGGGGGAATCTCTTGATTAATTGTTTCAAAATTCCCTTTGAATGCTAATTTACCCCATTCTCACCGCCAATGATTAAGGAGCGTTCTTAGCGAACCAAGACGATGTCGGAGGAGCCAAAGGGGACAGGTTTCACTCCGGGCGCAGGTATTCCTGGCGTTTCTCTTCCTTTTTCTGCAGAGGATGCTGCGGATCGTTTAGTCGAAGGCCGTTCATCAGAGTTTGGAGAAGCCCATGGAAAAGGAGTATTATTACTCGCAGATGGGGGGCGCTTTGAAGGGACATTATTCGGCGCATCTGTAGCTGCTGAAGGCGAATTAGTCTTCACTACGGGAATGACTGGATTCCAAGAATCACTCACTGATCCCTCTTTCGCCGGGCAAGTTCTTACATTTACATGGCCATTATTGGGTAATTATGGTGTCATTCCCGGAATTTCAGAGTCAAGTAAGGTATGGCCACGCGGTGTTGTTTGTAAACAAGCAATTGACATCCCTGATCACAGAGATTCTGTTGGTTCTCTTCATGATTTACTTCATTCTCATGGAGTCCCAGGTATTCAAGGAGTTGATACTAGGTCTATTACTAGAAGAGTAAGGGAATATGGTACGCTGTTATGTGTTTTTGGACCAATAGAAGAAGAAGAATCTCTTGCTGCTAGGTTAGCTAAAGCTACAAGTCCCGATTTAGAAGACTTAGTAGATCTTGTATCTAGGGATGATGATGTTCTCCTCAATCCCGGGGCAACAGATGGCCAAGGAACACCACTTCCAAGATTGATTGCTATTGATTGCGGAGTTAAATTCAACATTCTTCGAGAGTTATGTCGACGTTTTGAGGTAGTTTGGGTTCCTGCCAAATCTGATTTTGACCCACTCGTTTCTAAATGGAGTCCTGATGCATTTTTCTGTTCCAATGGACCGGGTGATCCTGCTCATTCTGGAGCAGCGACATCTGCACGTAGGGTACTTGCTGAGGCAGTATCTTCGGGTTATCCAACAATGGGGATTTGTCTAGGCCATCAGTTGCTTGGACTTGCTTCTGGCCTTCGCACCTACAAGTTGCTTTATGGACACAGAGGTGCAAATCAACCAGTTGTTGATTTAATGGATAATACTGTTAGTATCACTTCTCAGAATCATGGTTTTGCAATTGCAGATCCAAAGAAGGGAATGTTGGCAGCGCATCCAACAGGTGCATGTTCTGATGTAGAACCCAATGCTATTGATTCAGAAGTTACAGTACGCTATGTAAATGCCAACGATAGAACTGTAGAGGGTTTAGATGTAGTTGGTCGACCCGCATTTTCAATTCAATATCACCCTGAAGCATGTCCTGGGCCCCATGATGCGAACCCATTATTCGACCGTTTTTCTGCTATTGTTGCTGAACATTTGGGAACTTCCGTTCCTACTCCATTAGAACCAATTGCAACTCCTAGTCTAATTGGAGGTGAGAATTGATGC
The DNA here is from genome assembly GCA_002503045.1 of Euryarchaeota archaeon UBA39. Lineage (GTDB taxonomy): Archaea > Thermoplasmatota > Poseidoniia > Poseidoniales > Thalassarchaeaceae > MGIIb-N2. Next base: position 9,040 of record DAQW01000106.1, read on the forward strand.
CCAAGAGGACAGATATTCATCGAATTCTATTATTGGGTAGTGGTCCAATTAGAATTGGACAAGCAGCAGAGTTTGATTTTTCAGGTTCTCAAGCTTGTCGTGCTCTTAGAGCAGAAGGATATGAAGTGATTTTGGTAAATAGTAATCCAGCTACAATTCAGAATGATCCTTCTATGGCTGATAGGATATACATTGAACCACTATTACCAGATGTTGTAAAACGAATTCTGGAAATTGAGAGGCCTGATGCTCTTCTTGCCGGAATGGGGGGTCAAACTGCATTAAACATAGCTAGTTCATTGGCCCATGATGGAACCTTAGATTCATTGAATGTGGAATTAATTGGTTGTGACCTCCAAGCAATTGATGATGCTGAAGACCGTGATCGTTTCAAACAAGTTTGTGAAGAAATTGATCTCCCTGTCCCGAAGGCAATTGCTTGTGGTTCTATCGATGAAGTCTTAGAAGCAGCAGAAGAACTGGGTGGTTTTCCTCTATTAATTCGGCCTGCTTTTACTTTAGGTGGACTCGGTGGAGGAACTGCTTGGAATAAGGGGCAATTAGTTGAAATCGCTAGCCAGGGGATTTTGCATAGTAGAATAGACCAAGTGTTAATCGAAGAGAGTATTCTAGGTTGGCAGGAACATGAGTATGAAGTGATGAGGGATGCATCAGATAATTGCATCATCGTTTGTACAATGGAGAATATTGATCCAATGGGAGTTCATACTGGTGAATCCACTGTTGTAGCTCCTCAACAGACACTGTCAGACCGAGATCATCAGATGTTACGTGACGCTGCTCTTCGCCTAATCCGTCGATTAGATATCAAGGGTGGATGCAATGTACAGTTTGCATTCAATCAGAAAACTGGAGAATACAGAACTATTGAAGTAAATCCACGAGTGAGTAGATCTTCTGCTCTTGCATCTAAGGCAACTGGATATCCTATTGCTAGGATGGCCGCATTAATCGCTGTAGGGTATACATTGGATGAATTACCAAATCCAATAACTGGAAAGGGAACTACAGCCGCATTCGAGCCAACTTTAGATTACTGTGTCGTAAAGATTCCAAGGTGGCCTTTCGATAAGTTCCGAACTGCTAATCGAACATTAGGTACTTCGATGAAGAGCACAGGCGAGGTAATGGCAATTGGAAGAACCTTTGAGGAAGCCTTTCTCAAAGCAATTGCCTCTTTAGAAGTGGGAAATCCACACCCCCGACCTCTTACTTTAGCCGATGAATCCGAAGGAGAAGGACAAATTGATCGAGCGTCTGAACCACTATCTGATGCCAAATTGGAAGAATGGTTACGTGTTCCAACGGATAGACGAATGTTAGCTTTAATCGAGGCATTCAGAAGAAATTGGGATATTGAAAGAGTCCACGAAGTTACTGGAGGCATTACACGTTGGTTCCTCCATCGTTTCCAATCTTTGGCATATAATGAGATGGAAATAATGGCTCATGGTGGTTCACCTTCAGATATTTCCGAAGTCGATCTTAGAAGATGGAAAGGAAATGGAATGACTGATGCTCATATTTCTGATGCTTTAGCTGGATTTCCTCCATTAGGTGTTAAAGGATTAGATTATGATCATGGTCCGTTGGCAATAATGGAGAGAAGACACTCATTTGGTATACATCCTGTTTATCGAATGGTTGATTCTTGTGCAGCCGAGTTTGCTGCTGTTACTCCATATTACTATTCTACGTATGAAGGTGGATCCTCTCCTGCAGGAGTAGATTCTGTTCCTCACGAAAGAAGACAACGTGACGATGGAACAGAATCAAGCAGACATGTTGTCATTGGCTCAGGGCCAATTCGAATTGGTCAAGGAATTGAGTTTGATTATGGGTGTGTTCATGCAGTTCAAGCCATTCGAGATGAAGGTCATGAAGCGATTCTAATCAATAATAATCCTGAGACTGTTTCTACTGATTTCGATACGAGTGATCGACTGTATTTTGATCCGCTTAACTTAGAATGTGTTCTTGAGGTTCTACTTAGAGAAAATGCCGACGGTCTCCTTTTACAATTTGGAGGGCAAACTGCAATTAATCTAGCATTGCCGATGAATGAAAGAATGGATCATCTTCGCTCAATGGGGATTGAAACAGAATTAATTGGAACAAGTCCTGATGCCGTAGATGAAGCCAGCGATAGAGAACGTTTCGAGTCTTTTGCCAAGAAACAAGGACTCAGGATGCCAAGGGGCCTTACCGGTGCATCTCCTAGCGATGTAAGGTCAGCTGTAGTTGAGATTGGATACCCAGTTCTCATTCGGCCATCATATGTCTTAGGAGGAAGAGGGATGGAGATTCTGACTGATGATAATCAATTAGATGCTTACATGTCGGAAGCGTATATTGCACCTGATAAGCCCCTCTTAGTTGATCAATACCTTGGAGGAGCTATGGAGTTAGATGTTGATTCAGTTTGTGATGGTGAAGAAGTTCTAATTGGTGCTATAATGGAGCATCTTGAGGAGGCAGGGATTCATTCAGGTGATTCAACCTGCTTTATTCCTCCTCAGAATGTTTCTCAAGATATCATTGAACAGGTAGAAGATTGGACCAAACGTATTGGCGTAGGGTTAGGTATCAAAGGATGTTTCAATATTCAGTATGCGATTAAGGACGATGTTCTATACGTCTTAGAAGTAAATCCACGAGGGAGCCGTACATTCCCATTTGTTGCAAAATCAACAGGTGTACCATTAGCAAGAATCGCTGCTAGGTTAGCACTTGGGACTAAACTTTCTGAAGTGGAATATCCCCGTTTAGAGACCAATCTTGTTTGTGTAAAGGCTCCAGTTTTCCCATTTTTGAAATTGAGAGGATTAGATCCTGCTCCTGGTCCTGAAATGAAGTCAACAGGAGAAGTAATGGGTTCTCATGAGGATCCTGCTTCTGCTTATCTAAAAGCCAGATTAGCTACTGAATTACCAGTTCCTACATCTGGAGGAGTTTACATTACTGTAAGAGATTCGGATAAGAATGAAGTAATCAGCCATGCATCCAGATTACAGGAATTGGGCTTTCAATTACATGCAACACCTGGTACCGCTCAGATTCTAAGAGATGTAGGGGGGCTAGAAGTTTCAACTGCATATAGGATTGCAGAAGGCAGAAGTCCTGATGCTCTAGATTTGATGCGCCAAGGAGATATTCAACTCATCCTCAATACACCTTCAAAATCAGGGGGAGCAGTACTTGATGGAAATATGATGCGAAGATTAGCAGTAGAACTCAATATTCCATTTGTCACCACGTTAAATGGAGCTAGAATGGAAGTAGAAGCGATTGCTGTTGCTCGAGAGGGCCTTCCAGAACCTCGCCGATTAATTGGCACGTGATTTTTCACTCTTCTTCATTCTCAAGATTGGTATTATACCATGATTCAATGTATTCAATTCGGTCCTGATCTAATCCCAATGTTTTTGCTTGTAGTTTGAGGAATTTTCGTTCTTCTTCTGTAATGATTCTATCTTCCATAGCTATTTCATAGGCTTCAATGTAAGACAATTCTGCCTTTGTGAACGCTTCTGGCATTAGCATTGTTGAGAAGTTATTGATTACTGTGAATATTGGTTTTCTAAGTACAATTAGTGGTGCGCCAATGATTAGTCCTCCAACTAAACCTCCACCTGGGATATATCCCTCCATTGTTTCAGTGGCTGCGATAAGCATTATACCTCCAATACCTGCAAAAATTGTTGTACTAAACGCCTTTCTTAATTTCTCATCTATCCCTAATATATCGTTTTTGAGAATTGCATATGTAAACATGAATCCTTCAAACATTCCAGTTAGCAGAATACTGAATAAAAATGCGTACAAGCAATAGAAGTAGATTACTAATTGATCTACATCCTCAATTGTCGTCATGTCTGCAAGATTAAATCGTCCAAACATTACAGTCGTCGCAACAATTGAAATTACTGCCATACCTTTGATGGTGACTTTTCCGGTGAAACCAATGAAAAGAGAACGAGCTTCATTAGCATCATCTTCACGCCCTTCTTCTTTGCTAAGTTTCCAAGCACTTCGCATCATGAACATAGCAATAGTTGCTGAAAGAATGGGTGTTAGAAGAAGTAGTGTACTAAGTCCGGAACCTGCTTCTGGTACAAAGTAGACATATGGTGAGAGGTCCTGATTGCAAACTCCAGTAGTTTCCGGCATTCCTGTTGAATAGGTTAGGGTTGCTGGAGAATTTCCTTCAGAATCGAATACCATTGGTTGGCTACAATCTACATGCATTGTTCCTCCTATTGTATTTTGAAGGCCTCCGTTTGCACCAATCATAATCCCAAGTAAGATAGCACTAATTGCGGGTAAAAACCACCATAAATTGTTTCTAATTACATCTTTTGTCATGAATTTTGTTCTCTTAGTGGGATAAAAAGAAACTGTAGAAATATACAACATAATACATAAAATTCCACAGAAGTACCATCCAACTCTATAATATTGAATGATCGGAATAAATTCTGGACCTAGAGGTACAAGGTTGTACCATTGTGCAAGCACTCTCCAAGATTCAGCAAGAAGAAGTACACACATGAATCGATTTTCAGCAGCCTTTGGTCGAGCTCTAATGATCAATAATGCCAAGAAAATTAGAGCGATTGAAGTAATGAGTCCTAGTACTGAAATTAGGTGAGTTAGACCCATGGTCCAACCAATTTCAAAATCCATAGTGGAGAGAGTTCTCCAGTAGTAAGACGACAATGAACCAACGTCAGGCATGTAAGGGTGTAGACTACTGGGCGAATAGACCTTCCGAGATTAGCAAGCATCAAAAGCTTCGATAATATACTGAGTAAGTGGACTAGTCCAAGCAAGTTCAGAAAGACCATCGATGCCTTGTTCTCCATAGATTCGGACTACATCTTGAACCCTTACATTCCCATCTGATGATCTAGCAAGAATTGTTCTAGGTTTGAGTTCTTTACCAGTGCCATGAGGGTCATAAATTGTATGAAGGGCATTGTCTAGGAACCATTGTGGTTTATCTCCTTCATCTCCTTCAAATGTAACTTTCTTTCGACCTCCTCCAAACATCATTTGAGCAGCTGATTTCTTTTCTTCCTTAGGTTCGGTTTTTTCTTCCTTAGGTTCAGGTTT
>DAQW01000043.1 GCA_002503045.1 Euryarchaeota archaeon UBA39
ACTCCAATAACTGTAACCGCCGAGATTGAAGGTGTATCTCCTCAAGAAATTGTAGATAGATTTCATGCAATAAATACACAGGCATTAATCGATTTAGGTTGTATCTGGGAACCCAATATTGACCCTAGGGGTGTTGAATATGGAGGGGCATTGTTCAATCGAACATCTGATCCATCTCACATTAGTCGTGTCCAAGAGAATGTAAAATCTCTTTATTCATCTGGACTTTTTGAACAGAGGACTATGGAACAATATTATGAAGTTCGAGAAAATGGGAACGGGAGATTTCTTCCTGATAGATATGTTGAGGGAAATTGTCCTTCGTGTAATGCAGAAGGTGCCCGAGGCGATCAATGTGACTCATGTGGTACTACTTACGAAGCAGCAGAATTGGTCAATCCGAAATCTAAGATGAATCCAGACGCTAAGATTGAAATTCGCCCCACTGAACATTTGTTTTATCGATTAGACCTGTTCCAATCATTGTTGGAAAAGCACGCTGAAGATCGCTGGCCTGTTTGGAAGAATAACGTCCGAGCAATGACAAAACAATGGCTCGATATGGGTCTTCGTCCACGTGCAGTCACTAGAGATTTGGAATGGGGTGTTCCATTACCATTTGATAATGAAGAATTTGATGGTAAGTGTGTATATGTCTGGTTTGAGGCAGTTCAAGGATACCTTACATGTGCTCAAATTTGGTCAGAGAGGATTGGTTCATCTCACCCTGATGGGATTAATTCTTGGAAGAATTGGTGGTGTGTTGATGAAGAAGGACAATCTCCACGTCATCTTTACTTCCTCGGTAAGGATAATATCCCATTTCACACTGTAATCTGGCCTGCATTAATCATGGGATTGAATATGGCAATGAATGGTTTGGATTCTCCACGTTTACCTCAAGCTGGAGACTTACATCTTGAGGATAATGTTCCTGCCATGGAATATCTAATGTTAGCAGGTGGCCAATTTAGTAAGTCAAGAAAGCATGCAATATGGGTGCCTTCGTTCTTAGAAAGATTTGATCCAGATACTCTGCGATATGTATTGACTATCAATATGCCAGAAGGTCATGATACTGATTTCAATTGGTCAGATTTTGTCGAGAAAGTAAATACAGAACTCATTGCTGCATACGGTAATTTCGTTCATAGAATAATGACATTAGCCGCACGTCTTCCATCTGAAAACGGTTCTTCGCCATTGATTCCATTCGAAGATTTATCTTTGAATGTTCAACACACTAAGAAATTAGAAGAATTACATTCGGCAATAACCGATTCACTGAAACGACATAGATACAAGGAAGCACTTCGTACAACAATGTCTGCTGCACAATATGGGAATCAAATGATTCAAGCTGCGGCTCCATGGGCGCATCTTTCCCCAGATAAGGAAGGTGAAGAAAGAAATTCATCACTTTCAACACTTGCCTTTGGCTGGCGAATTGTACGTTTCCTTTCGATTGTTACTCAGCCATTTATCCCATTCAGTGCTCAGAGGTTATGGTCTATGATTGGGCAATCAGGAGAAGTCACTGAAGCACATTGGGATTCGGCTATAGATTGGACTATACCAATGACGTGGAGTGGCGAAGTTCCACAACCATTGTTTCAGAGATTAGATCTTGATGAAATCTTGGCCGGAGAAGGAATTGTTGCAGATGAACATGTAGATCAAGATGGGCCATCTACCCATAGCGTCAAGGGCAGTAGCCGATCTAAGAAGGATGGTGGTCCAGTGACTGATGAGCCTGAAGGCGTTACATTTCTCGAGTTCGATCAGTTCTTGGCTGTCGATATTCGTATTGGTAAAATTATCAGTGTAGATGATCATCCTGACGCTGACAGGTTGTATGTCGTCAACATTGATGATGGAAGCGAATCAGGTAGAACTGTCTGTGCTGGGTTGAAGGATTATTACAAACCCAGTGATATGACTGGACTTAATGTTGCATTCGTGGCCAATCTAAAGCCTAGGAAACTCAGAGGTGTAATGTCAGAAGGCATGATGCTAGCTGCAGATGATGGGGAAGGAGGAGTTTGCCTACTAACCGTCGATTCTCGAATAAAGCCAGGGTCAGAAGTTCGTTAAATACGAAACGTGGCCACGTGATGTTGGAATCTCATCGGAAGTGATACGGAGAAAGACTCCGTAAAATCTTATTCTGTTTTGCGCACGTTAATTGCATTAGGGCCCTTAGGTCCTTCGCCGATTTCAAATTCGACGGAATCGCCATCACTAATCTCACCAGTCACCTGAGATTTGTGTACGAATAGATCGTCTCCATCTTCTTGTTCGATAAAGCCGAAGCCTTTTGTTCGATTGAACCATTTTACTGTACCTGTTGGCATTGTCCCTTCCTGAAAAACAACATACTTCAAGTAAACTGATTAGAACTTCATTAAACACCTATTTTGAATATACTTTCGTTTTCCCACAAAAACAAAGAATTTTGATTTTTTTAAAATACATCCGCAATACAATGTACTTATATTCCTCACAAATCTCCGAAAAATATGACGTTCGCGCCAATAGACTATGACTTCGGAAAAGATACAAATTATTCGTTTGCAACACAGGTTACCTGTGCAAATGATGATGCTAGGAAGATGTATGTTGAAGCATTCGGACATATGCTTAATTATAATCATGAGCAAGCGATTGCATGCTTTTCAAAATGTACTGAACTAGATCCTAATTGTGCTATGGCATGGTGGGGAATTGCATATTGTGTTTCATCCAACTACAATTGGGCACCCGGTCTGGGTTCAGGATATGATGC
>DAQW01000053.1 GCA_002503045.1 Euryarchaeota archaeon UBA39
GCAGTTGAATGTTTGATGAATTCATCTTCTCCAAGTGGTGTTCGCTCTGCAATAAATGATGATGGTTATCTATGGAAAGTAAATCATTATCAAGAAAATGGAGAGATTTGGAATTTAAGTTGGGTTGATCCTCAGGATGACGCAGGATGGACAGAAGTAAAGGGAACCACATCAGAGTCATGCGAAGTCATTACCGATGGTACCTTGTCTTCTTCTGATTCCCCAGGATACAATCTCAATGCAATTCCTGAAACATTATCTCTTTCAGTTTTAGAAACTCTAATGCTTGAAATGGATGGTTCAGATGAACCAGGGGCCGTCATGGCAATGGGTCAAGGGTTGAATTCTGATGTATCAGTTGGTGCAATTTTACTCGCAACCACTAGTTCAGATTTATTGGATATTTTAACTAGTCAACAGAATATTGATCAAGGCGAAGTAGGATTTACAGCTTCAAGAAGTTGGAGTGTAGGGTCTGCAGACCACAATTACGATGTTGCAATGGATGCAGAAAGAGGTCGAATGATTGGTTGGATTCATACCACGGTCGCTTGAAAATCTCATTCAAATTCTATTTTCATCGGTTTATTGAGCGTCATGTTCAACATCTCATCGGTTTGAGATGGTTTGATGGGCGAGGAATTGACAGACTCAACTTCCTCAGAAACATATGATTCGATAGATGGACATTTAATTCATGATGTGTCATTTGTTGAAGTTGAGCGTCCTATTTCCAATGACACAAATGATACAGGAGCTAAACCACGTAAATCGTTGGAAATCCCTCATTCACTTCCTACGGAAGATGGATTAGCAAGAATAGTAACAATTACCAATCAAAAGGGAGGCGTTGGGAAGACAACATCTGTCATTAATATCGCTACACACCTAGCCATAAGAGGTGCAAGAGTTCTGGTAGTAGATTGCGATGCACAAGGAAATTGTGCATCTGGTTTAGGTATCGATAAGTCGAAGACCAATATTACCACAAAGGACGTCATTCTTACTCCTAGTATTTCCATTCAAGCAAGACATGCTACTGCTGTCGAAGGTTTGCATTTGATTGTGGGTGATCATAATTTGGTAGGTGTTGAAGAATCGCTAGCAGCCCAACTTGGGAGAGAACGTCGTTTAGTAGAAGCTCTTGCACCTTTACGTCCTCATTATGATTTGATTTTGATAGATACTGCTCCCTCTATGAGCATTGTTTCGATAAATGCGTTGACTGCTTCTGATGGAATATTAATTCCAGTTCAAACAGAGTATCTGGCATTGGAGGGTGTAGCATTATTGATGGGAACAATTCAGGAAGTTCGTAGATTGTTAAATCATTCACTTGGAGTAGATGCTGTAATCATGACTATGCATGCTCCTACTCTTCTGAATACACAAGTCGCAGGCCATTTGAGAGAGATTTTTGGAGATTTAGTACTTGAACCTCCAATAAGGCGAAATATTCGGCTTGCTGAATCTCCCAGTCAGGGTGTTCCAATTCAATTTCATGCTCCACAAAGTCATGGAGGAGAGGATTATTCTCGCCTTTCATCAGAATTAGAAGCATTATGGTTTCCAGGAGGGATTCGAAATGAGTGATGATAAACGTGGTCTAGGGCGTGGTCTCGATGATTTGATGGCTCAAAATGAGATTGATCTCCCGTTTCTATCTGCATACGGCCCAGCATCAGATGTAGAAGACGATATTTCTCAAGCTAAATTTCCACCTCATGAAATCTTTGATGCAGTAGTTAGACATCTCCGTTCCCTTCAACAAAATTTTGATCAATCAGTAGAAGGAGAACTTCAAATTCATGGCATGATAGTGAAAATAGAAGAAAATGGTGTCAGTCTCTCATTCAATCACTCGGTTCGTTTACCGTTTGTTCCTAGTGATCTTGCTTCTCCAGGTTTGACAGAAGGGAATTTAGCATCCCACGGTAATTCAGCTTCTGTAACGATTCAGGCATGGGGAATTGAAGCTAGACGTTGTATATCCAGATTCATTGAACATTTGGAAATTAACGATGTCTAATTACAATTGCAGCGATAAATACACTCATAGCTGCTGCAATTACACCTGTGGCAGGAGTATTTTCTGCGACAATTTGCCCACAAGTTCCTCCGTTCTCGTTTTCTCCACCCCAATTTTCACCATCAAACCAACAATCTGACCAAACTTTCCATCCCCATCCTGTTTCTGGGATTCTTGTTTCATTTTCTCCCTCATTCAAAACAAAATTCCAATTCACATACGTTTGCCCATTCATAGGAGAAACAGATACACTCCAAATTTCAGTGGAATTATCCTTTACCAAATTTTGTGATTCAGGTGGATAACAAAGTCCACTATTTACACAAATTTGAGTGGAAATTTCAATTGAAGAAATATTCGAATTTTCCTCTAGTTGAACACTAATCAAAAAATCTTGATTCCCATAGAAAACATTTGAGAATGTTACTTCAGAAATTCCTGTATCTTGAAGATCTGTAACTTGATTCTCTCCACCTCCGCCTGCTGCTGAGACAACACTAGATGCAAAAATTAGAATTGAAATTGATATGGCAATCCTACCTCTCATGTTTAGTGGATGGCCCTAGTCCTATTCAATAGTGATGATGAATTAAGAATCAATTGACCATAAATCATCACCAATCCAATGGATTGTCCGGATTGATTTACCTTTTGTCGATTGGTCCATTTTTTCTGCATCCATTAATGCCCATCCAATGGCAATAGGTTTGCCATGTTCTTCATCTCGTACCCAAACTAAATCTCCTCGTTCAACAACTGGATCAACAATTTGAATCCCTGCAGCCATACAATCTGCTCCATTCATTAGAAAAGGAATAGCTCCTCTGTCTACAGCACACCATTTTTTCTCTAGATTCCATCTTAAAATTCCTCTTAGTGTAGGAAATGTGATTTCTTCAACTGTACCCAAATCTTCTGGTCTCTCCAATGTCATTACAATAGGCACTTTATCGGCAAGTAGCAACCTCCAATCACCAAACTCAGCGGTTTCTAGAAAAGACCCCTCCAAGTTATCCCGTATGTCAAAATCTTCTTGGATACCTTCCACAAATTGACGAACCACTTTGATTCGCACAGGCTTCCTTTTCTTCATTCGCCTTGAGGCCACATTTGTTTCGATAAGCAACTACTCCATCAAGTTCCCGTTGTAGCCGAACCCATGAAGGAGACCTCCTTCCTCCGAGGTTCATGCCAGTCGGATGGGGTGTTCTACGAAATTTCCGAGATCATGCAAAGGAAATGGGTGTAGAATCGCCTTCATCTCCATTGTTTTTTCTAATGCCTCCAAGCAGTCTTACTTTAGTAACTAAAACACATTCTATTATTCATCCCGGTCATGACATTCTTTTACATTATGAGGTGGAATTTGTTGTTCAAATTGGAATTGATGGTAATCCAGATGGTTGTGGAGTTGGATTAGATCTTACAAATAGAACCGCTCAAAAGGTAGCTAAATCAGAAGGCTTACCCTGGACTGATGCTAAGGCATTTCCCATGTCTGGCCCTTACAGTCCATTAGTGCCGTATGAAATATCAGAATATGAAATTAAATTAGAAGTCAATGGTGAAGTAAGACAGCATGGAAATATTTCCAATATGGTTCATGATGTGAATTCATTGCTCAAAGAGTTACATTCTCGTTTTTTTCCTGAACCGGGCGATATTATTTTTACAGGCTCTCCCCAAGGAGTTGGGCCCCTGTTTCCAGGAGATCGATTGGTGGCGAGTCTGTGGAAAAATGACAAATGTATTACTAATTTTGAAGCCGAAGTTCTCCCATCTGAGAATATTTGAATTGGGCGCTTCTTTCAAATAAGGAGAGCCGGTCGGCCGAAAACGGAGGCGACAAGAGTGGCACAGTGGCACGGCATCTCTCGACGCAAACCTTCGGGTGCTAGACTTAAGCGTCCTAACCGGTATCGTGGGAAGCGAAGAACCGAAATTTCCAGTGAGAAACTATTCGCTTTTATTGCTGAAGAACCTCAGAACAAGGTGTACCGAAAACGGAGCGGTAACGTTACAGTACGCGTTCTTGGTGAGAAGATGATTAACGTAAGTGATTCATCTGGAAAGACCCAGCGCGTCGAAATGACAAACGTTGTAGAGAACTCTGCAGATCCTAACTATGTTAGACGAAACATTTTGACAAAGGGAGCAATTGTTGAGACATCAATGGGTCGTGTCAGAATCACCAGCCGACCTGGAATGGATGGCGTAATCAGCGGCGTTCTTGTTGACGAGTAAGCGAAGAACCCAAACGGGTTAGTTTGCTAGAATGTTTTACGGGGCTGATTGTTTTGTCTGGAGATGCATCTAGAATTATGATTTGGGTCGGCTATTTCGATTCAAGGTTAACTCGAGGCCAAGGTAGACGTGTTAGCAAAAATTGTTCTATCCCAAATCCGAACCTTGAACAACTTGCGTACGCTGCAAAATCTCTCGGAATCAGGAAAATGAAGAGAATCACTAACAAGTCTCACCCTAAGAGACCAAGATTGAATGAAGGTCATCTGATTGTTTCATCCAAAGATGCCTTTGGAGCAACTGGAACTAATTCAAAAGAGGCTTTGATGCAAGTGATTGGAGCCAGTTTATTTTCGAGTTTTGAGGAAGCTAAGCAGAGAAAAGAGGAATCTAAAGCCAAGGGTCCAAGAAAGGGAGATAAATCTGCTCGCTCTCAAAGAAAAGGCCCTCAAGTCAAATCTTCTCGAAGAAAGAAGAAGTTTGGTAGAAAGTAATCGATTCTCAAACGTTTACAATGTGGATCCAATGGTGTTTATCTTCCCTACGTCGTAATTGAATATCCAATAGTGAATGATACAATTCATGTGTAATCTTTCCAACTTCACCATTGCAATATTCTGTAACTTTATCTCCATGTTCAATTCGACCAATTGGAGAAATAACTGCTGCAGTCCCTGCACAAAACGCCTCATCTGCTTGCATTGCAAATTCCACATCTATTTTCTCTTCGTGAACAGTATATCCTGAATCTCTAGCTAATTGCACAATACTATCTCTGGTAATCCCAGGTAGAATCGTACCAGTTAATTCGGGTGTGTAAATAACTCGATCTTTGACACAGAAAAAGTTAGCAGCACCAACTTCTTCAACAAAACGATGTTCAACAGCATCCAAATAGATAATTTCTGCATATCCTTCTTTTTTTGCCATTTTTGATGGCATCATTCCAGGAGCATAATTTCCTATTGCCTTTACCCCTCCTGATCCTCCAGGGGCTGCTCTATGGAAATCATCAGATACTTTCAGTGAGATAGGACTCATTCCTCCCTTAAAATAAGGTCCGACAGGACAGACAAATACCATGAAAGTGAATTCGGGTGCAGGTGCTACTCCTAGAATCGCTCCACTGCCCCATAACACTGGACGAACATATAATGCTCCCCTTCCAGTTGGAGGAATCCATCTTTCATTTTCTCTTACTACTGATTCAATAGCATGAATGAAAATTTCTTCTGGAACTGGTGGCATTCCCAATCTTGCAGCCCCATTTGCAAATCTGGCTGCATTTCTTTTGGGTCTAAACAAAACAACTGATCCATCATCCGATCGTTGTGCCTTCATTCCTTCAAAGATTCCTTGTCCGTAATTTAGTACTCCAGCTGCAGGAGAAATAGAAATATCGCCAAATGGCAGCAATTCACCTTCTCCCCATTCTGATCCTGCTGGAATTACTTGGCGATACATTACATCGGTAGCAGTAAACGAGAAAGTTAGACTATCCCAATCAATATCCATCCCGATTCTCACCCGCTGGACTATGTCCTGTAAACTTGAGAATTGAAACGCGCCTATGAAAGATTCCCCCAGTTAATGAACAAAATTTTCTGCGTACATTCATGACTGGCCGTAATAATCGAGGTACATGGTCGCGTCCAATCTCCATTGGTCTGGACCGGTTTGTATTCTCGATTCATCGTATCAGATTCGTAAAGGTGGAGGAACAATCATCGAATTATTTGCTAGATCTAAAGAGGGATTTTCTCTTACAATTTTAGTTGAAGGAGTATCTCCCCATGTTGTTATTTCAGCTCCAGATTCTCCTTCATCTTCTATGCTTGATGCGAGATTGTCAGATGTAAGAAACGATGAACGGGTTGTAAAAATTCATGAATCTAGAGAACTTTGGTCTGAGCAAGGTAATGTTCCTCACTGGAGAGTAGATGTTACTCAACCAAATATTGTGCCTAAATTACGTGAAAAATTACGTAAAGAATGGATCGTAAGTAGTTCAGATATTGTATTCCCTTTACGACTTTTTTTAGATAGAGATGTGGGGCCTCATGTTGAAATCAAGAGCAAGGTGATTTGGGCTCAAAGAAACGCTCCCAATGAACTAGTTTCACAATTTTCAGATTCCGATAGGGGAGAAATTGGAGATTTGATTAGAGAATCTGGAGGAGCTGGCCTCTATACAACTGACATGGTGGTTCATTGTCATGTGAACGATATTCATCATACTGAACCATTTAGAACTCCATTTGTAATTGCATCATTCGATTTGGAAACTAGTGTTATTCGCCCAACAATTCTTTGTGCTGCAGTAGTTATTGATCGTGATGGAAAACGAACAGAATATGCAATAGATGGTCCTGAAAAAGAAATTTTATCCAAATTAACTAGAATTATTCACGAGCAAGATCCAGATATTATTACAGGATATAATATTGATAATTTTGATTTACCTAGAATAGAACAACGCACATCGGATTTAGGTGGATCAGATGAAGCATATGCATTGGAGATGTTTGGATGGAGCAGAAGACCTCTAAGAGATGGTAAACGGGCCCTTCCTTCCCGAGGTCAATCTCGTAGATGGAGCATTCCTGGACGATGCGTAATGGATGCTTGGTGGGAGGCTAGAATGGCTCTTCGACCTCAAAGAGAATCATTGCGTTTTGTAGCAGAGTTGCTTTTCCCAGATCGTCCCGAACTAAGAAAGATGGAAATTGATGCTAGTAAAATGGATGAAGAATGGAAAAATCGTCCCGACGAGGTCCTGAAGTATTGTGTAATGGATACAATACTTCCAATAGAAATTTTAGATGCGATTCATGCAATTAGGAGCAAAGAAGCATTGGCTTCGGTCTCTAAAATACCCATTCAAAGAGCCATATCTGGTACAACCAGCCAATGGATTGATTCGTTAATGATTAGACTTGCAGACAGAGAGAATATAGCAGTCCCTCAAACCAGAAATGTTGGTCGTAGTGACCAGATTGCAGGAGGCCATGTACAAGATGTAGAATCTGGTTTACATCCATGGGTGGCCGTCCTAGATTTCAAGTCGATGTATCCCTCTATAATGATCGAACAGAATATCTGTTTCACTACTCGGATTGATTCCAAAGATGCTCCCTCTAATGGTCTCAATATTGCTCCGGATGGGACAACATATCTTGATCGGACACATCGAATAGGGTTGGTTCCACGTTTACTTCAAGATTTGATGAATGAGAGAGATAAACAGAAGGATGCAATGAAGAAAGCAAAGAGTATGGGAGATATTTCTTTAGAAAAATTCCATGATAGGATGCAATATGCAGTCAAGATTTTGATGAATTCATTCTATGGTGTATTCGCCTCATCATTTTACCGATTCACCCACCCTGAAATTGGTGCATCAATTACCTCTTGGGCTAGATCAAATATCCAGTCAGTCATTTCTACCCTTGAATCTGAAAAACAGAGAGTTGTCTATGGCGATACAGATTCAATTTTTATTAGTTCTCCAGTACCTCCCGGTACTTCAACAAAAATCCCTGAGGAAGATGATGAAAACCGTTCTGATTTTGAAGAAGCCAGGGAAATTACAATTCGATTTGGCAACGATCTGGCTCAACGTTTCAGTAAATCTGGTGCTGAACTTGAATTTGAGGCTGCATTAGCTGCAATGTTTAGTCATGGTGCAAAGAAGAGATATTTTGGCCAAGTCGTTTGGCCAGAGGAAGATCTTCTTATTCGAGGTTATGAGGTTCGAAGATCAGATTCTTTTGTTTTACTTACTCAATGCATGATGTCTTCTTTTGAGTTAATTCTTGCTGGTGAAACCACAAAAGCAGTGGATGATATTCGTTCACTTATACAGAATGTCAGAGAAAGAAAACTCGACCCTCGAGATTTAGTTATTAGTCGTTCATGTAAAGGCCATCTTAGATCGGATGGAACTGTGTATTTTACTAAAGCGTACAAGAATCCTGGTAGCATGCCATATGTTTCAGCAGCTAAAAGTCGCATTGCTCGAGGTCTTAATTTTACACCTGGAATGAAAGTTGGATATCTTGTTACAGATGCATCAATTAGTCCAATGAGGGTAATTGATTGGCACGAAGATGAAACTGGAGAAATACAAACTGACTTTGATCCAGAATACTATGCAAAAAGAATTGCAACTGCAATGGGAAGAATAACCGAGGTTTTCGGATGGAATGAGAAAGATTTACTACAGGGCTCAAAACAAGGAACACTTGATTCTTGGATGTAATTTTGTCAAAACTATGAACCAATTACATTCAATAATATGAACAAGAAACCTGCCTTTATGCAGAGTTTTAATCGGGTCTTTTTTGTTATCTTCATTTTGTTGGTTATGGTCGCCATTCCTGCTG
>DAQW01000050.1:0-4367 GCA_002503045.1 Euryarchaeota archaeon UBA39
GGGTCAAGTCCTCACCCCATTGCTCAAGATGATCACATCATAATTTCTAAAGATAGAGATTTGAATCAGGTTATTGGAGAATTTGGAGTAAGAGAACCTATTGTTCCAGTTGCTTCAAGTATTAGATTTAGTGGATTATCCGAATTTACATTCAGTGATGACAATCTTACCAATATTCAATCAATAGGGATAAAAACTAATTCTGATGAATCATTCAGATTTTCGTTTATTGAACACGATAGAAGTTCTCTCGAGAATTTTTCATTCCAGAGTCTATATCTCTCAGACATACCGAATAATATTTCTATTGAATTGGATGAAGAATCTTTGAGCTATGTCGCTAATGAAGGAATAGAATTGATTTCTTATGTTGGTTTAGATGGCGAACAGAGACAGGCTGCAAATATTCATGATATGCCAGCAGAGTTCATGTTTGAATTCGGAGAACAGACCAGTTTTATTGCAGAAACACCAATTTCTACTGTAGAAGTTCAGATTAGTAATTCTTCTGATCCCGTTACTATGACCGGTGATCATTTCTTGTTCCATCATGACTCCAATAATGAGACCTCTACTATATCCACTAGATTGACAGGAATACAGGAATTAGGCTGGATACCACCTATTGAGGAAGGTTCTCTAGGATCATCGGGCCGAGGAACAGCATTCCTAAAATCTGCAGGAGATAGGCCAATGAGTATCAATGTAGATAACGCTCCTACAGTCGATTCTTCTGGTTTGTCAGCATTAGCTTTAATTGAACCATTACCATCTTATCTTACGGTTGAAGTTCCAACTGGTGAATCTTCCAATTCTGATTTGGTCTTACCAGACTTTAATTCAACTCAAGGACTTTCAGGAGTTGCCTTTTTCATTGGTGGATTTTCAGATTTTGGCAGGTCAATTAATTCTGTATTAGCAGGTTTAACTAGCGATATCTCAACAGGTACTGACGAAGTCGATGAATCTTTTTCATATGCCTTACAATTAGAATCAGATTCTGCATTTGATCTTACTCTAGAAGCCACATATGGAAAAGACGTAACTTCTGAGCCTCCATGGGTGCATGGGATCTCTTTCCAGTCCGCACCCGAGGGATTATCGAATGGATTCCATATCAAAACATGGTTGCCTGGTTTGCCACCACAAATTGATATGACAATTGCTAGAGATACTCTATCCAATGGTGAAGATTGGTATATACAAGTTTCAATGGATGGATGGAAACCTGCTCGAGAAGAATTTATGATCCATGCATATGGTGTGAATGGTCAAGATTTGTTAATGACAATGCAGGGACTAAGTCCTGGAGAATCTACTAGCTTGTATATTGATTCAATTTTTGAAATCAGAGACACCGGAGGAATTACGGTAGTTTCAACTGGGACACAATTTGGTATATCTGAAAGATTAGATTGGGTGCATATGATTTTGATTAATCGAGAGTCCCAGAGTCGAACGGAGATGTTGATTAATGAGATTCCTAAATCTATTTCTTTACAGGCAAGTCTTGGAACTGCGATTTCTATTGATATGAGTGTCCCTGAACAAGAAAGAATTGAAGGATTTGCTGTAGGTTCTTTGATGTTGCAACAGATGCAATGGATGGATGGATTTTGGTGGCCAGCAACTGTATTCTTGAAAGACATACCAGGTTATATTAATTTGACAACTGCTCCAGAATTGAATTTTGATATAACCAAGAATCTTGCTTTCCAAGGTTTACCTAATCTTGATTTCTCTTCTTCAGATGAAGGAATGTCATTGTATATTGAGGCATTTGGTAGGGCAATAAATTCTCGTGGAGATATTATTCTCCTAGCAGAAGGAATGACTGATAAGATGGTCATAAAACCAACAAATGATTTTGGTTTAGAAATACGTTCTGGAGGAAGTGGTGTAGAAAAAATATATGTTAGAGTTAACGATGTTCCGACGGGAACTAGTCAAGTAGGTACTCCACCAGTTTATCTTGAAGAAATGGAAGCTATGGGAGAAAATCTTCGTAGTGCTACTTTGCATATTAGAGAATTAGTAGGTCCTTACAGTGTAATTGAAGTTGATGATGTAGATGGCGGAAAAATAATTGTTTCAGCTAAAGTAAGTACTGAGTTTGCTGGACAAGAAATACAAGTCAGAGGTGTCCTAATCGATGCTCAAACTACTGGAGGTGTCCCTACAGGCACTACTCTTGGAGTTAATGGTTTATCTTCGGATCTCTCAATATTGAATTTAGTACCTGGTTTGGGAGGTTCAACACATCACTTGTTAGTTCCAGAACCATTCACTTCTGCAATACTAACTGTTGTTGCCACATTATCTAATGGAGGTGACTAGATGGGATTGCTTGAGAAGTCTAAAAATCAGAATATAGAAGAAACTCTTGAAGAGGAATATGCTCACGATGTTTTGGTTAAATTAGAAGACAGAATGAGTCACATCTCACCGATGAGAGTGGTAATTGTTTCTATAGTTGCTTTGATGATTATTTCTTCGACAATTGTTGCTGTGACATGGATAGTCCCTTACGATAAGGTTACAGTGGATGTAGTTTACATCCAAAGCAGTGCAGGTCACGTGATTCTAACTGAGGTTGATAATGATGGAAGTAGAGCCATATCTGATATAAATTTGATAATTCGATTCATCGATTCAGATAATATTGAGATTGATAGAACTTCTTTCAATAAGTCATCTCTACCTGCCCATAGTTCAGTTTCTGGAGATAGTCTAGAATTAATCGTAATTGGGCCATCCGTTTGGGAAAATTATACTATTGATATTGATTTAGAATATACAAAGAATAACAATGATAATTCTAAGATTGAATTAGAGTATGTTGTAGGTGAATGGAAAATGGAACAATTTAGTCATGGCACTGGTATTGACTTTTTCTAACTCTGTTAGAATCCAATGTATGAATCCTTTAGGGTTCAACTAACCCATATACTCAAAACCATCTTTAGTAGGGGGAACTTCATGACCAAGCGTACTGTATGCTTAATTTTAGGACTCTTCCTCCTTTCATACATACCTGCTACTGATTTCTTTGAAGAACCAGAAGAATCATTTGGGACAAATATGGATGATAAAATAGAACGAGTAGAAATCTCTCCCAATCCAAATAGCATTACAGATCTAGGGGCTCCAGTAATCACAGATAGTTCTGAATTGGTACGTTCCGAGAATGCGGATTCTAGTATTGGAGTGTTTACTCATTCAGGACTTATACCAAGTGTATATTTTTCTGAAGATATTGCAACAACTAGGGCAGACCTTGCTTTAGTCATAGTAGACGGGAATACTGGTTTATGGGATTCTAGGATGGAATTAATGGAAATAAATGGCCTAGAAATTCGTTCTACTATTCCTCCATCTGGGTACTTAGTCCAAGGTTCCGAAGCCCAATTAAATGAATTAAAGAATATTCAATCTGTTGAATCTATTCACAGTGTGCCGGCAGGCCTAATGGTTCATTCATCTCTTTATGATGCTCCAGCAGATCAAAGTCTTGTTGTCGAAATCACCGGATGGAAGAATTCAGATCTAGTGCGTCAATTAGATGTATTAGGCGATAATCTACAAGATGTTGCAGATTTATGGTTGACAGAAGCTTGGTCCCCGGATTCAGGAATTTTTTGGGGTGAAATACAAACAAATGATATTCCAAAAATCATCAAGCACCCCTCTGTATCATACATTGCTCCAGTCCCAGTACTTGAATTAATGAATAATGAAGCCAGAAGTCATATGGGAATCGATACTGTAGAAGATTTCTTCATTACTGGTTTGAATGGTTCAGGGCAAAAGATAGCCGTTGGAGATTCAGGTTTAGATGATGATCATGGAGACTTTACAGGTAGGGTTGTTGGTCTAGATTCTGTTACTCCTGGAGATCCTTCTACTGCTGACCTTTCTGATGGACATGGAACACATGTAGCATGCACAGTACTTGGTTCTGGAATGAGAAGCAGCGGAAATTATCAAGGAATCGCTCCTGAAGCGGATCTATATTTCCAGGCAATGGAAGATGATGATACTGGATCATTGTATTCAATTGGTATTAACAGTATGTTGAATGAAGCTTACAATGCTGGTGCGCGCCTTCATACTAACAGTTGGGGGTCTCCAACTGGTGGAGATTATACGACTTCATCCGAAGATGCTGATGATCGCGTATCAACTTGGGATCAATATTGGCAATATCAAGGAATGACCGTATTATTTGCGGCTGGAAATGAAAGAAATGACGGAATCTCTTCTCCAGGAACTGCAAAAAATGTGATTACAATAGGTGGCCATGTAAATAGATACAACGGTGCTCCTGACGATATGTATTACTGGAGTAGTAGAGGCCCTACTGACGA
>DAQW01000050.1:4758-7742 GCA_002503045.1 Euryarchaeota archaeon UBA39
AGTGCTTCAGGATCTTGGAGTAATAATTGGTATCTCGAATATAGCGGTACTTCAATGGCCACTCCAGCAGCAGCAGGAGCTGCGGTATTAGTTAGAGAATATTTGATGGAAGTGGCTTCAAGGCCTGCTCCACAAGCTGCTTTGATTAAGGCATTACTAATTCTTGGTGCAGAAGATATGGGTGCCAGAAACATTCCCAATAATGATGAAGGTTGGGGGCGAGTAAATCTTGTGAATACTTTAGTTCCAGATAGTGATGTAGGAATTTTTGTTGATGACAGGTCTAGATTATCTTCCGGCCAAATTAGTGATTATTCATTTGAAATTACAAGGGCAGGAGAGCCTCTGAAAGTAGTACTTGCTTGGTCCGACTATCCTGGCTCATCTTCATCTTCAACTCAATTAAGAAATGATTTAGATTTAGAAATCACTAATCCGAATGGTCTCATTTACAAAGGCAATGTTTTCACTAATGGACAATCTGTAACTAATGGGCAAAAAGATTCCAAAAATAATGTTGAAGTAGTACTTGTAGATAATGCAATGGTCGGTACGTGGAGCGTTAGGGTGAAAGATGCATCTCACGGAGGAAGTAGTTTCTATCAGTCATATTCTCTTGCTGTTAGGGGAGTTAATGTCAATGATTTAGACCCTGACCCAACTTTCGTACAAGATTCATTTGATTTATCGGTTCCAATACCTCAGATAGATGAAGAAGTCGAATTTTCAGTTTCACTAATTAATCAAGGAGCCGGTAGTATACCTGAACTTTCAGTCTTAGCGGCAGTTAATAGTGTAACAATTAGTACGAAAACCATCAGTCTTTCTCCTGGTGAATATGCAGAATTAACTTGGAATTGGACTCCTAATCAAGATGGTGAAAATATTATTTCATTTTATATTGATCCAAATGATGAAGTCGAAGAAGTATCTGAATCTAATAATCAGCTTTTTGAAACTGTAATTGTTAGTGTTCCCGGTGTTAGAGTAACTAGCGATAATCCTACAATGCTTATTGAAGGTACAACAGATAGTTCAACAACCTGGTCTCTTGAATTGACAAATACGGCACTTTTTGAAACCAATGCTAGCATTGTAGTTTCAGAACCTGTAAGAATGCAAGATGGTATAGAGTTTGATTGGTTTTCATCATTTTCAAATAATACATTCAATTTAATGCCGGCTGAATCAAAATCGGTTGATTTGTCAGTAATTCATCCTGCTCCGCCAGAACCTGGACTTTATCGTATGATTGTAACAGGAACTGATACTGAGAATCAGATACAATCTGAATTTGAGATATATCTAGAAGTACCTCTTCTTTCTAGTCCCGATATTCTACTGCCTCCTGGCCAGGTTAAGGTAAATCCTCTAGTATCAACACCATTGCAGATAGAAGTTAAGAATGAAGGAAATGGGCCTCAGACATATGATGTTGAATTAATTTCTCCATCGGGATGGAGTCTAGGTCTAGACTCAATAGGGTCTTTTGCAGGTTCATCTCATGGCTCAACAGGTTCTTTGGACAAAGGAGAAACTAGAATTATTGATGTTACAATAAATCCACCCGGTGCAATGATTCCCGCAGGAACTTTGTTTTCTGGTTCAATTTCTATACATTCTAGAGTCAGCTCAGATTCTTGGTTTGAAGATATAACCATGGTGGTTGAGAATGTAGATGTCGTTACTTTAACTCCAACCTCAGATGGATTAGAACCCGAGGTTTCTGCCGATGATACATTAGAATGGGATGTTAATTTTAATAACCAAGGAAATCGAGATCTAGAATTAACACCTTATGTTCTTTCTACACCAAATGGTTGGTCGTTAACAGGCACTCAGAGTTCATTCACTGTAGCATCTGGTGAGCAGTTTATATTGCCTTTATCACTCAATGGCAACGGCCTTGCTAAGAGTGGCGAATTGAAGATTCGATTTGTCACTGATGACGGTTTTACAGTCGACTGGAATAGAACAATAGATGTTATTTCTGGAGCAATTCCTAACATTGACTTTTTCCAAGTTGCCTTACCTGATGGAACTTCTGCGAGTACTCCATTAGGTGTAGATGCCCATCCAGTAGGGGGAATTGGATTTGACCTACTATGGAAGGTTTCTAATTCTGGAACAATGACTTGGAGGCCTAGCGTTTCAATGGATTTACCTGATGAGGACTGGCAATATTCGTGTTCTAGCGACCCAACCATAATGGTCGACTCTACTGTGACAGTAATTTGTAATGTAATCATCCCCTTATCTGCAGAAGCAGGTTCTGAACCATCAATCTCACTGATATTAGACGGAGGGGGGATAGTATCACAAGATACAATTTCTCTTTATGTTGAAACAATTTCTGAAGTGAGTTGGACCATTACTCAACAATTCGATTCCCCTCAAGGTTTCAATAATGAATTACATTTGGAACTGCAGAATGTAGGCAATTCAGATATTTCAGAGATATTAGAGATAACTGCTCCTTCTGGTTGGAATGAATTAATTTTAGATAGTCAATGGGTAAATTTAAGACCCGGAGAAACTAGATCCGTAGAAATAGGATATAATCCTACAAAAAGTTCGGATGGGGTCATCACTGTCTCTCTTTCTAATTCAGATGAAATTGAAAATTCAAAAATAGAAGTTGAGATTGATGTGCTATCGAACGGAAGTTCTGAAGATATTAATTTGACAAATATTCTTTTGATAATTCTAATTATGATTCTATTAGCTGGAGGTCTAGGTTTAGCTATGTTCTTGCGTAGAGGAGGAGAGATTCAATCTTTAATTCCCGAGAAAGTAGTAGAAAATTTGACTCCAAAGGAAGAAGAAGAAGTTTCGAGTGGGGTTCCTTGTTGGATTTGTAGTGTTGATATTATTATAGGCAAGGCTTGGGCTTGTTTAGAATGCGGCGCAAGGTATCATATGGATGGACAGGTACAGGGTTGCAGTATCATTGAAAGAGGAAATTGTTTACATTGTGATGCAGG
>DAQW01000057.1:0-3299 GCA_002503045.1 Euryarchaeota archaeon UBA39
ATCTCAATGATTGGAGAATGGTTCAGCACAGTTGCCTTATTTGTGCTAATCTATACTCTCACAGGATCTGAGTTAGGCATAGGATTGTTGTTTGTAATTCGAATGTTTTCGATGGCCTTTCCACAAATCTTCACTGGGATGTTAGCAGATCGTTTCAGTCGAAAACGAATCATGGTTTGGGCAAACCTACTCTCAGCCATTGCAGTTCTCACACTATTGATTGTGGATGATGAAAGTGAAGTTTGGCTAATTTACACCATCTCTGCACTACTGATGGCCTTACACGCCGTTTTCATTCCTGCTGAAAGTGCTTCAATTCCAAATATCACAAAGGAGAATGAATTGCTGACTGCTAACGCATTGAATAGTGCAACTTGGAGTGCTGCTCTTTGTTTAGGAGCGAGTATTGGAGGATTCGTCGTTTCCGTATATGGGGTTGAAGTCGCTTTCATCATCAATGCTCTATGTTTCCTTATAGGAGCAATCATGTATACAACAATCTCAATTCCACAAGAACCATTCCAACCGAAACCTGGGGGCTTTTGGGCTAATACAGGTGGAAATATTGTAGAAGGATTCCAAATTATTCTTTCAAAACCTCATGTCAGTAGAATCGTTACGGCTAAGGCGCTTTGGGCAGTTTTTGGGGGTGGATTGGTCTACATGTTGGTTCTAATTGGTGATGAGATTGGAGTCGGAGATTTAGCTGCAGGAATTGGAATTTTATTCGCTGCAAGAGGCCTAGGTACAGGATTAGGTCCGATCTTTGCTCGATATGTATTCAAAAATCGAAATCTATGGCCATTTCTTCTAGGTTCTCTAGTAAGTGTATGTGGAATTGCATATGTTGTAATTGGATTCCTAGAATGGTCCCCTTGGATAGCCGTAATCGTTGTCTTAGGACATGCTTCAAGCGCAATTAATTGGGTTCTTTCCACTGTTTTATTACAAGAAAGAAGTGATGATGAATGGCGTGGAAGATTATTCAGTACAGATTTTCTTCTAATGACAACATGTAATGGTCTCTCAACATTAGCTGCTAGTTTAATGTTAGAATATACTGAAGTTACTTTGAGAGAGGGGATTCAATTGTTCGCCTTCTTACAAGTTCTCTCTGGAATAGTATGGGTGGTTTTGATGCTACCAAAAGAAAGGCGATTCCTGAAAGAAAATCAAGAAAGCATGGGTACTAACCCATAGATGACTATCAATGGGAATACTGACATTGTCATATCTACAATAAAGGAACCCCAATCAAACTTGATTTGTTGATCGACGATTCGTTGTGCTTGCGCATCAACCTTCTCTGCAGCCATGCTTGCTAAATCACGTGCAGCGGCACCTACTGTTTTTACTGCAGCCTTGGCAGTATGAAACGGATTAATTTTCAATGGATTAGAAAATAAAGAACGTGCATGATTTTTTACAACTTCAACAGCATTCTCTTCCTCTGCAACATTCATTGTAGCAACCGAACCCAAAGCAGAACGAGTCCATCGAAGTGCACCCAATCCATTTTTTACAACGGATGGAGGAATATTCAAATCATGAATTTCCAACACCTTTCTACGAGTGGACATGCTTCGATAAAATTCAGCAACTATCCATAGAATAGCGAACCCACCCATCAGATACATTCTGGTTTCATTCCATCCAACACCCTCTGGATTACCTAGAGACAATCTGATTGCTAATGCAGCAACACCTGGGAGAATTAAAGTGAACAATTCTCGAACAAGAAATGACTCTATTCCTTTCAATCCAAACACATTCTTGATCGAAAATATTGCTCTGATAATATTGCGAACCTCGGGATTATATTTCTGGATTAGAGAAATCGTTGGACGCATGACAAGGTAATATCGAATCACAAAACCAACGATTACCATGTACAGATAAAATGCCCATGCATCAGAAGGAGGGATACTGAACGAGAAGGGTCCGAGGGCCCATTCCATATACTTAGGAAGAAGGCATATCGAATGAACGTTCACTTTGAATCAATCAATTAGGAATGAACTCTTTAGGTATGCGTGGGTTAACCAATCGTCTCCATAATGGAGGGATCAATGCAATCCAAAAACACCCATAATAACCACTAGGAAGTGTTGGTGCATTCTCGTATGGTTGTAGTTTCCAAAATGGATCACTCGCCTTTAGATGATGAGCTGGATGTCGGGTGAGTTCTAACAAAGTCCAACGAGACCAGCGCTCTTCAGATTGCCAAGAATGCAATTCTGTTTGCTTTTCTCGTATCTCTCTCTTTAATCCATAATGGCGAATATAATTGATGTATTCTAACAAGAATATCGCAAATCCTGCTTGAAGCAAGAACGCTATAGTAATCCATTGACCTACAAAATAGAACATGCCAACTACCATTGTTATCTCAAAAACGAAACCCCTCAATACAGGGTTTCTGAAACCCGTTCGTCCTTTCCGATCATGAACACCTTTGGCATCAAAAAATTGCCCGGGAACAGTTCTCAATACAAATAGCCAAACTGATTCTCCATATCGAGCAGTTGCAGGATCCGCTTCTGTTGAAACATGCTTGTGATGAGTGAAATTGTGTTCAGTAGTAAAATGAAGATACAATACAGAAAGAAGATTTAGACGGGCTACCCACCAAGAAAATGACTTCGGTTTTGTATGACCTAACTCATGAGCAACAATAATTCCTGAAACTCCAGAACTAATTCCAGTACTTATGGCTGCTACCCACATCGTCCAACTAGAACCATCAATCGATGCACGATAGAGGAGGCTGCCAAGAACAGTAAATTGAACAAATGCATGCACATAGAGTAATGTTTCGAATGGAAGACCAGATTCTCTAGGAGGTTTAGGTCGTACAGCCTTTCCAAACAATACATCGAGAATAGGTCCCAATCCGAGCATATACACGACACCGGCTGCAACCCAAATTCCACCAACTAGATTACCTGCAAACACAATTCCAGGGTTAACCAAACCGAGAAGATGCCATGTCCATGCCTCTGGGCGGTCCTCCTCCATGGTGTCAGGTTAGTATATCAGAACTTCAATATCTGCTTTTTTCTTTTACGAATGAATAAGTCCTGAATTGTTTGTGGTCTATTCATGGACACGGACCATTGTGCTGATTTGATTTGTTCTTGTGGTTACAGAGGCAGTGCAGTTCCACGAAAACAGCATATGGAGTGCCCAAGATGTCACAGAGTTGTCGAAGCCTGTTGTGAAGGAGTGCCAATCTATGATTGATTTTCAATCAATTCAAGATTGAACGATTCTCCAAAATGACCCCAACGAACCAACCC
>DAQW01000057.1:3695-4394 GCA_002503045.1 Euryarchaeota archaeon UBA39
TCAAAAACCATCAGAATCCTGTCACTCCAAGTTCCTAATGCTCCTACTCCTGCTTTACCTCGATGACCATCAACAAGGACATCCTGTAAGATGTAGGGGGATGAATCTGTATTCGGTTTCAACATATGGCTATCATTCTGGATAATCAAATCCGCTTCAGTTGCTGGTCTTGTTTTTAATTCGTTCATGACCCAGTAGTTCAATGGTCACATATGAACCTGACCAATTGAACAGTCAGGATTCGTATAGTTCTGAATGCATCTTTCGAACCTTGACCACTTTTGGTGCGACAACAAAGGAACAATAGGGGTTCTGTGGATTGTTAGCAAAGTAATCCTGATGATAGTCTTCTGCAGGATACACGATATGTTCAGACAAATGTGCTATTTCGGTAACAATTGGATTACTGAACCAATCTCTAACCTCTGTTAGAACTTGATTAAGAGATTCTGATTCTTGTTCACCATCAACAAAAACAATACTTCGATATTGAGGACCTACATCATTTCCTTGGCGATTCAATTGTGTTGGATCGTGAGCTGTAAAGAAGATACGAAGTAAAGTTGCATGATCAATCACGTTCTCATCGTAATGAACATCAACAATCTCTGCATGACCCGTTTTCTTTCCACAGATTTGTTCATACGTGGGATTTTCTACATGGCCACCTGCATAACCTGAGGTCAACGAGCCTACACC
>DAQW01000134.1 GCA_002503045.1 Euryarchaeota archaeon UBA39
GAATCTTTCCATTCTTCGGTATGTTGTGGATCGGATGGGTCCAAAGATGGTTTCCGACTATACCAATCCATGCAAAATCCTCCGCGTTCCTTGTTAATGGGCAGTAGTAACTGTATTTCACAATTAGTACAGCACAGTAATATCAATTATTGCTTGAAACTCTATTGGCAAGTATTTTGAAGGAGTTTTTTTCACGCCGAGATATGGCAGTAACAGCTGATATTGAGAACATGATTGTAATGTTGACCGAAACTCTTGGAGATGCAGCTAAACATGACCGAGGAACAGATGCAGCGGGCCGAAGATTGCGAAAGGCACTATCAGACGTTGCAAAGGAATGTAAGGTAGTACGTGCTAAAATTCAGAGTGAAAGAAACGAAAGTTAAGTAGACAAACCAAATACATTCTATATCTTCGGTGGGGTATGGGTAGAGGTAAACTCCGTTTACGATTTTTGTCATTCGGCAGTATTGCATTGAAAGGTGCGCGCCGCGTCAAATCTTTGACAACTAAAGAGCAACGTGCTGAAATTGCTAGAGTTGCAAAAGATCCTGAAGAATGGGGACGTTCTTTGAATGAAGGTTGGGATTTAGTCAAAGATGAATCTATTGATGTTAAAGATGCCATGTTGACATTGTACAAGATTCAACTTGGAAGAAGGACAACACGACAGGAAAGGCGAAAAACGGTTTCAAAATTAGCATCAATTGGCGTTTTTGTTCCACCATTGAGAGTATTTAGCATCCCAGGTGCAGAGATGATTTTGGGTGTCGCCGCATTTGTAATGCCATTCCAAATAATTCCCGATAAAATTCTTCCCAAAGCACTCCGATCAAATAGTGAAGAAGATACCCCTCAACCTTCCAAGAGGAGATTAAAATGGTTTCAAAAAGAACGAACTGCTGTTTTGGATTCTGTTGACGAGAATCATGATTGAATGACTATATGTGGACTGTAAATTTTCCACTCTCCCCCACCATTCATGAAATCTGCTTGACCAGCCATATATCCCCATCCTTCAGGTGGATTTTCCCATTCAATTCCAGGAGATAGTACGACCCATTGAATTAGGGATAGATTTCCCCGATTATTCCATTGTTCTTCAGAAAATAATTCTCCCTCCCACTGAGAATTTGGAGAACGCCAATGTCCAGTAATCTCTCTGTTATGTACATCATCAATTTCTGTATGAAATGTGTAAAGGTAATGCATTCCTAATGTCGCATCATGCACAAACAAGAAATCCTCACCATCATCCATATTTTCTGATAAAATATCTGCAGCATCATCTGTCCACATTGTTTGTCCATGAATTGCTGTAAGTAGTGATAATGGAATGATTAAACAAATTCCAATAATCATTGATTTTGTTTTATCTCTTGCAATTAATGGAGTTACAGCATTTGAGTCAATTTGTTGTATTCTAAAAAGAAGAATGAAAATAGGAACCATTAGCATTGAGATATATCTACCATTATTGCCCATTGTCCACATCATCCAAGGCCATTCAGCTGCCCATAATTTTGATTCATAAGTCCATAGTGCAGCGACATAGAAAGTGATAGCAGTTGTTAGAACTGAAATAAATCCTACCAACCCAGCAATTTCATGATTGTTTATTTCCCACATCCGTTCCAAATTTTTTCGCAGAAATGGCCAGAGAATCATTCCAAACAAGCTATAGATCAAAATTACATCGATGGAAGCAACTAGAAATGCTGTAAAAAATCGTAAAGTATCATTTTTCATTGTAGAGAAGGTACCTGAATTCGAAAACATTCCTAAGAGAAATAAACCAAAAAAAGTCCCCGTCAACCCTATTTTTGCAGCAAATGAAGGTGAACGAGTAAATCTATTCCAATTTTCTAGTTTATCTACAGAATGCCATAGTAGAATTAGTATTATTACAATTACACAATATCCTGGATAAATTCCTTTTGTGAATAGGATTAATCCCATTGATAATCCTGAAATTGTTGCTGAAACAATGACTCCAATCAATGATTTCCATTTTTCATACATCATCAATCCAATAACTAGAAGAATTGTGAAAATTGCTACAATTGTTTCAGGAAATGCCCTTCCAGTAGCGAAAATAAACGTTGGATGAATTGCTACAATCGCTGCTACTGAAATTCCTTGATTTAATGAGCCGTATATTCTGAAGATAGAAATGGTGAGAAATATAAGAAAGCACATCAATGAAAAACCAAGTAGATGTATTCCATTTTCTGAGTTTGGAAGAAAGTGATACCATCCAATGTCTATTGATGGAGAATAATTCGGATTACTTGCCATTGGATCCAATGGCCTAGTATGTCCCCATGGAAGAGTAGCTTCTCCTTCTTCAGAAAGAGTACTATCTCTTGCCATATGGACATGGGTATCCAATCCCAAATCGCTAGTAATGGATACAATGATGTTCAAAAATAGTCCTAAACAGAGTAAAAGAACCCAATTTCTTCTTCTCAATGATTCCTCATTGGTAAGAGACATGGTATCCTCCATAGAAGTTGAGATGCAATAGATGGCATGAGTCTTCTCCAACTAGAAGTCAAATAGTGTTGGCTTTGATTCAGATCTTAATTTTCCAACCGAAGCTAATCTTTCCAAAGCGCGCATTGTTCTATTTTCAGAAAATCCTCTTTCATTTTGTACAAACGCTCGGATTTGTTCTTCTACTGCCCTTTTAGATTCTGGTAAATCCAAATTTTCGTTGATTGGATGATTAAGGAAAAGGTTTCGAATCTCCTCAATATTATGGGGTACTTCAATTCCTTTTACCTGAGCTACTGCTTCAAGTGTTCCATGTGCTTTGATTAATTTCAATCCTGTTTTTGGTCCTACTCCTCTAAATCCTGGATGAAAATCTGTCCCAATCATAATTCCAAGATCTACTAGTTGTTCATGTGAGATTCCATGTTCTTCTAACATATCATTGAGAATAATTCGTTCTGCTGTTAGAGTTCGACCAAATTTTTTCGTTCCATGCGACATTAAATTTCGAATCATTATTGGTGCACCGTATAACAAAGCGTCCCAGTCTTGGGTAGCAACAGCATGAATTTCACCATTCCTTGCTCTAACTGCTGCTGCACCTTCTGCTTCCATAGGCGCTTCGATCCATGAGACACCAAGAACATCGAACAAATCTTTTGTTTCTTGAACCATTTCAGAAGTATATTCTGCAATCTGTGGACCAATTTTTTTTGCTGCTTTCAGGTCACCTGATTCCATGGCATCGTCCCATTTCTTTTTTGCAATATTTTTCCTTGATCTACGTTCGTTTAGAGTTTCGCGCTTCAATTCTGGAGGTTTCCCATCAAAAACAAATATCGGCTCAATTCCCGATGCAATCAAGATTGTTGCCCTATCCAAGAATCCCATTAGATGAGCAACGGGCCTGGATTTTGAATCAGATAGTGGTCGTCCGTCTTGCCCAGTCATTGCTGTAATGAACTGATAAGCAGATAGGAATACATCAACAGCAATACGTTCTCCTGAAAGGTCTGCAAGATCAATCGACTCAGCTTTTGCTAAATCTCTGAGGTTACAACCCATATTTTCCCTCAGATATCCAAATCATCGATGAAGTCATCATCAAAATCATATTCTTCTAAATCGTCTTCCTCTTTTTGTTTTGTTTTGGAACTTGTTATCTTCCAAATTCCGAAACCAAGACACACTAATGCTGGGACAAGTCCTGAGAGGGAGTACATTCTCCATGTTTGAGGCATACCCATTGGTTCTGTATCTGTCCAGAGTACTGCATTTCTTGGCGATCCATCAGTCAATGTCACATTTACATTGTTGACTGGACGTACACTTTCCCCATCGGTTCCAAGAATTACTTTCAAAACAACTCCTCCACTTTGGGTCAAGTCGTATTCTGCACAAGCACTTGTTTGTCCATCTTCGTCGGTATCATTTTCATCAGAAGTTTCAGTACAATCTAAATCATCGGTATATTGTATAATCGAAGAGAAATAAAGTTGAATTGCTTCTCTACCTGCAATAGTAGTAATTTCCGAATTTCCTAATAATTCATTATGTTCTTCATGACCTAATCCCCAAAGAATTGCAGAACGGCCATTGTGTTTAATCGATTTTGAATATACATTATTTCCATCAAAAGGCACCCAGATTTCGAATTCATCACCATCAGAAAAATCCGTTAAAAAACTACCAGAACTTGCTTCTAATGAAGCGAATTGATCTACAGTATACATATTTGGAAGCATATCTACATCTGAGTGTTCTGCAACATCAATATAGGAAACAATTGGTGCGGCAACTAAAGGAACAATTAGAGATAAACAAGTAAGTACAGCAGCACCAGTCATAGCAGGCATTCCTGGAGTGAAAACTACGCCACATATCGCTCCAGCTAACAAAAGAATGCCCAATAAAATCGGTAAGAAAATACCTACTTTTTCTGTTGTAGATGCTTGGAAGCCCAATCCAGCATCTGCATACGGAGTTTTCCATGAACTACCTTCTCCTAATAGAACATCACCTATGTCTGAAGTTTCAGGTGGAATAACCGGTATGTCCATTTGAAAATCGTTTTGTCCAAGATAAAGAGTATAGCCATCACCTGCTCCACTCGGTTTCGTAAATTGTATTCTCAATCCAAGAGTCTCATCTGCTTTTATTTCCTTGATGTTATGGAAAAATTCGAAGACATAAGTATCTCCTCCTTCATTTTCAGGAGATACGGTCAAAGAAGTGATATCAACTCCACCCTTTCTAAGGAAAATAGTAACATCTGTATTGCAACTTCCACTTTGACAGATAATATTCAATCTGAAATTTCCCGTTATGGTTTGTTCTGTATCAATTTCAGTAGCATTTTCGCTTGCTACTTCTCCATCAAAGGTGAATTCTCTTGTTCCACCTCCATTATTTGGATCTCCAGGGATGAAAGCATTTGTTTCACCAATACTGTCATCGCTACTTGGATCAGAGGCTTGGGCATGATTCCACATTGGCCATGTAGCATATCCTCCTTCGCCGGTTTCACCGTAGAAATACAGTCGATTTCTTTCGTGAGAGAGAACTTTTGGATTATCTGATTGGGCAGTAGTGACTGAAAGTAAAATGGTGCCCAAAAATAGGAATGTAATCATCAGAGCAATGCGTGCTGATGTACTCCGACCTGCCCCGCTCATGCCCCCTCCACCCGCTTGGGTGTTATAGGATTGAAGGCCAATGGCTCCTCCCAGAGGAAGGGGGAAACTCATGGTAGCGGTTTGGGTTGGGAATGGTTGGCATCCTGCTTTATTCCGTTCAGAGGCAAATGCCCTAGGTAAAATTACGCAAATTCTTCATCCAAGAGTAGTTGTAGTCTCTGAAAATAATTCAATTGAACATTCTGCGTTTATTGATCAATCGTTATATCCGTTTGAACATTCTTTTGACAAACCTAGTGCAGAAACTATTGCAAATTGGTTTTCAAATATTCAACCTCTGAATGGTAAATCCATAGCAGTAAGAGCATCAAAAATGGGTAATATGGGTGGAATTAGTATAACAAAAATTCAATCTGATATAGGGGCAATATTGCATAATCGTGGATGGAGTGTAAATCTTGAAAATCCAGATATTGAAATTATCTTGCATTATTGTGGAAGTCCAGAGAAACCAATTCCCATAGATTCTTGTGATGACAATAATCCATTCTTTGTATGGGGTATTTTGGATTCAAATGGGCCGGGAGGATTTCCGTTTCAGAACCGTTCACCTACAGAACGTCCATTCTTTAAACCGGTAAGTCTTGATCCAAGATTAGCGCGAGCAATGGTAAATTTATGCTATACTGATGGTAAACCACCAAATTTCATAGTCGACCCTTTTTGTGGAACTGGGGGAATTGCTATTGAATCAGCAATGATTGGTGTTCCAGTTTTTGCAAGTGATTTAGATAATGAAATGGTTCAAGGAACACTTCAAAATCTCAATCAAATTGAATTCGGAGGTAAATTAACCGTTCAATCTTGTAATGCGATTGAAATCTTTGAACACCTAGGTCACATTGAAGGCGCAGCACATGCATTTGATCCACCGTATGGCAGGAATTCATGGACTAGCGATGAAGGATTCTTGCTACTCAAAAATACCATATTTTCTCTTTCAAATGTTTCTAGAGGTCCGATGGTAATGTTACTGCCAATAAATCCAGAAGTTGTAAAATCCAATCCCCCCCAATCGTTTGATGAATTTTCTCCATTTGGTGTTCATCCAAAGGAATTCCAAGAAATTTTATCTCAAACCGATTACAAAATTTCTACCATTCACCCTATTTGGGTTCATCGAAGTCTTGCTAGAGCATTGGTTCGTATTGAGCCAAATTAGGTGGTGGGCGATACAGGATTCGAACCCGTGTCCTGGCGTCCGAAGCGCCAAATGATATCCAGACTACACTAATCGCCCAAACTTCCCACTTGACCAACACCTTTCAATCCGACGGATAAGGCCAACTTTGGTGAGGTAATTCAATTCCTTTTCTGGTAAATACACTAATCTCATCTCTCTCACTCATAAATTTGGATATCAAAATTAGATTATTAATGGCAAGCAATTCATCAGTTAACTCCATTTCTGGACCATCTCCTAAATCAACTTCAGAACGAATGTGAATTACTCTGTCTACAACCCCATTTTCAAGAAATGAAGTCCAAACTGAGGGCCCCCCTTCAACAAGAAGTTCTTGGATGCCTCTATCTCCTAAAAGATCTAAGAGATCAGCAGGGTTTCTTTGTTCTGTAACTGAAGGCATTGAGATTGATTCAACCCCGTCAATCGATTTTTCATTGAAATTTCCATGAATTTTAATTGTAGTAGCATCATTGTTCCAAATATTTGCGTGTTTATCGATTTCTCCTCTTGTGTCAAGAATTATTCGCATCGGATTAGACGCCCCATCTTTATTGACCATTCTAATCGTTAATGATGGATTATCTCGTATTACAGTTTGAGAACCAACTAAAATTGCATCAGATTGGCGCCTAAGAGCATGCGCATATTGCAATGAACTTTGACTAGTGAACCTTCTAGCACTTGTCTCATGATTGTCTACTTTATTGTTGACATCCACAGCCATCTTTAGAGTTAT
This sequence comes from Euryarchaeota archaeon UBA39, assembly GCA_002503045.1. GTDB lineage: Archaea > Thermoplasmatota > Poseidoniia > Poseidoniales > Thalassarchaeaceae > MGIIb-N2. The sequence continues at coordinate 7,115 of DAQW01000134.1, forward strand.
CAAAGGCCTTCTAAATTGACACCAATTCAGAAAAGATTGCATTTGTACATTAGCATCATTTTCTAAAATACCAATTTCGACATCTACTCCTGCTGCCAAAAGTGCATCAATACCTTTCCCTCTAACATTTGGATTTGGGTCTCTAGAGGCGATTACAACTTTTGAAACTCCAGCCCAAAGTAGAGCTTGAGTACATGGAGGCGTTCTTCCAAAATGATTACAAGGTTCTAATGTAACATATGCAATGCAACCTTCAGTATTTTCTCCTTTGATTTCAGCATCAGCTATAGCGGCCTGTTCGGCATGCAAGTCCCCAATTTGGTTGTGCCAACCTTCTGCAATTATTCGATCTCCTTGAACAAGAATGCATCCAACCGGTGGATTAGGAGAAACTCTTCCAACCCCCTTCTCTGCTATGTTCAATGCATACTGCATGAATCGAACATTATTTTCCATAAGAATTCCTTCCGATTGGCTTTTGCCCATTCCTCCGGAGGGGTTTCAGATACCCGTGATTTTCGGTAGAATTCAAGGGTCGAGGAGTTATACATGGTTCATGACGCCCTCACCCGAGCCGGTTGAGTTTCAATCAGATATTGAAAGTAAAAAGAAAGGAGGCCTACATCGTCCAATATTTTCTCCTGTTTTTACCCGTGACTCTGTAGATGTAATTAAGCCGACAAGGGTCCATCTAATGGTCAATCCTTATTCAGGAAAGAAAAAAGGAGAGAAGGTTGCTATGGAAGCTAAGCATTTACTAGAAGAATCCGGAATAATTGTAGAAGTACACCGTTCTTTACATCCAGGACATTTGATTGATTTAGCAGCAAATATTTCTCCAAAAGATGGCGATGTCTTTGCAGTAGTTGGAGGAGATGGAAGTATGTCCGAGGTCATAACAGGAAGAATGCGAAATGCCGAAGACCAAATTCCTCCGACTGTTGCGTTTATTCCAGCTGGAACTGGTAACTCTCATGCCTATGATTTGAAGATTGATGGAGTTCAAGATGCAGTTTCTAGAATAATTTCTGGAAGAATTCAAGAGTTAGATATCTCTAGAGTGGTACTAACTGAAGGTTTACCTGGAAATGAAAAAGAAGAGATGACATGGTATAGTCACAATTTAGTTACTTGGGGATTGGGAATTGATTCGAATTTAATCGCTGAAAAAATGAGATTTTTGGGCCCGATTAGATATGATGTAGGTATTGTGATTTCAATTATGATTAATCGTCGAAGACATGCAAAATTGATTTTGGATGGTCATGAGATGGATTCTGATTTCACTTTGTTTCTAATTCAGAATACTCAGACTGGAGGTTCAGGACTTCCTTTAGCACCTGGGGCTTCAATTGATGATGGATTGATGGATATTGGTATCCTAAATCGAATGCGCCGTGGAGCTATTTTGAAGGCCTTTGGTTTGTTAAAGAAAGAAGGACGCCACGTCTTTCATCCTGAAGTTGTTTACCATCGATTCAAATCCTTAAGAATTGAAACTCCAATTCCTACAGCAATCAATATCGATGGAGAAAACATAGGAACTACTCCAATGGATATGAC
>DAQW01000082.1:0-3354 GCA_002503045.1 Euryarchaeota archaeon UBA39
CCATAGTCCGTCATGAACCATTGAATGAATTAATGAATCCTCATCTACATCTTCACCTCTACGATGTCCTCGAATTAGATGTGGAGCATTGGTCATACTCTCCATTCCTCCAGCAATCACAGCCCTATATTCTCCTGCTCGAATTGCTGAAGATGCAATCATTACTGATTTGAGACTAGATCCACAGACCTTGTTGATTGTTGTACTAGGAGTTGAAACTGGCAAACCAGCTCCAAGAGCGACTTGTCTCGCAGGGTTTTGTCCTGCTCCAGCTTGCAAAACTTGCCCCATTAGTACTTCATCGATGACTCCACTTTCAGGGTCTATTCCGCTATTCTGAATTAATCCCTTTACAGCACATATCCCAAGGTCGACAGCACTCATTTCAGAGAAAACACCTCTAAATCGTCCTATTGGAGTTCGCGCAACAGCGCAAATCACAGGTGTTCTCATGGCACTAGTACAGACCATTAAGGGAAGAACCTTCGTTTTGATTAAGCAAATCCGTAGAATTCTGGATTAATTAATTCAGGTCGAAGATCTGAGCGAATCAAAATCGTACGAACTGACCACAAATCGGTGAATACTCTGTAGGAGGTAGTAGCATCAAGATAATCGACACCAGATGATCCGCCAGTTCCAATTCTTCTACCTATTATTCGTTCTACCATTCTGGCATGACTATGTCTCCATTTTACCATTGCTTCTTCCAATTCAATCATACGATCTATCAACGTTCTAGGCCATGATAAGAGAGGTAAATCTCTGTATGATTCTATGAACAATAGACCCGCGCGCGACCTATCGATTTCCCCCGCAGGCATTAGAAAATCCCTTGCTCCCTGTGCAATAGAAGCAAAGCGTGCTTTCATCGCTTCTGAATCTCCCATTCCCCATTTTGACATTCGTGCAGCCATTTGTTCTCCATGTTTTACTTGAGCAGAAATATGATTCTCAACATACGCTCTGACAACCTCATCATCGCCATCATCTTCAGGTGATGAACCCATAATTGGAGTTCTATTGAGCCACGCTCGAGCAGTGTCCCACAAACTATCTTCATTCATTCTAGATTCTAATCGTTTGAGGGCCTTCGCACCATTTTCTGATTCTTGAGCCATTTTTCTGAATCGAGCCAAAGGGTCCATTCCACTTGTTCTTTGTTCGTTTGAAAGACCAATTAGAATTTCTAATTCTCTCATCTGGTATGATTCGAATCCGGAAGCGCTCCCTAATCCATCTCTGAAAACGAGAAAATCTTGAGGAGAAAGTGTTTCCATTACCGTCCATTGTTGAGCCATAAGTCGAAAGATCTCAGTGACTCTACCTAGTCGATGAACCACAGATGGAATCATTTCTTCTGCAACTTGCTTTGACGAAAGAGTATCTCTAGATTCTGCTAGTTCTCTAATTACTTGTTTGAACCAGAGTTCAAATGTTTGATGGACAACCATAAAATGCATTTCATCTGCAGAGATGTTTTCATCTCCTTGCAATGAAAGCAACCCTTCTAGATTGAGATAATCCCCATAACTGGGTCGCTCGCGAGAACCTCCGCCCATGAACTCCATCTGTGGGGTCGGTTTGTAATGCATTTCGACGATGCTCAAATCTTTTCTTTGGACAATCGTCAATAACCACATACTTGACCGGTTCCTAATGGCAGTAGGCGTAATTCCACTTTCCGAGTGGGTCAAATCGTACGACTGCTCCGCGATTACTATTGCAGTAGTGGCCTCACATTCGTCCTTGCAGATACTTCATGGGGCTCGCCAAGAAGGATTTCGAACATTGGGAATTTGTGTTGGAGAAGAACGACGCAAGATGTACAGTGCTTTTCCCGGTGCAGAACCTGATGAGTGGTTGGTTCTAGATGATTACAAGCAGTTAATGGATTATGCAGAATATCTTCGAGAAAGAAATGTCATAATGATTCCTCATGGGTCTTTGGTTGAATATCTTGGACCAAAATTGTTCCAAGAACTAGAGGTTCCTACATTCGGAAATCGAAATATTTTGGAATGGGAAGGAAGTCGAGAACGTCAGAGAATTTGGCTTGAATCTGGAGGCTGTGAAATGCCAAAAGTAATTGATGATCCGAAAGATATTGATGGACCTGTAATTGTAAAATATGCTGGAGCTAAAGGCGGAAGAGGCTATTTTGTCGCACGAAATTTTAGAGATTTCAGAAGAAATGTGGATCTTGAAGAAGAGTTTACAATTCAAGAATATGTTTTGGGAACTAGGTATTATTTCCAGTTCTTTTTTGATCCGATTCCAGATGATGGATACCAGGTTGAAGGAATGGGTAATCATTCAAATCAATCGTTGGGCCGATTGGAATTGATGAGTATAGATCGTCGCGATGAGGCAAATGTCGATGAGTTTTACAAATTAGGAAGTCTAAGAGATCTTAGAGATATGGGCCTCGAACCTTCATTCGTGGTAACCGGTAATACGCCTGCAGTTCTTCGAGAATCTCTTCTTCCTCAGGCGTTTAAATTAGGAGAGGGAGCAGTTGCAGCATCTATGGAATTAGAAGGAGGGGGCAAGGGGATGATTGGTCCTTTTTGTCTTGAAACAATTGTAACTGATCAATTAGAGTTTAGAGTGTTTGAAGTTAGTGCAAGAATTGTAGCAGGAAGCAATGTAGCAATTGGGGGTTCTCCTTATTCTGATATCAATGAACCAGGAATAAGTACTGGTCAACGAGTTTCACGTTGCATCAAGAAGGCTATCGAAAAGGATAGACTTCTCGAGGTTCTATCTTGATTATTTTTTTGAGATTAATCCATGATCTTCTACGATATTGAGATTACCTGGGGGTAGACTTCCCAGTATGTCGTCTTGAACAAGCCCAGTTGCCTTTGCAATACGATTTGCAATGGTGTCCTTTTTCTCAATTCCTGGTTGCATTCTTATCCAACGTTCACATATTTTTGAAATGGTTGCATGTGTCCCTACCAACGGCAATGGGATTCCATTGATAGCAACTACACCTAGGCATAATTCAGTAGGCATATTTCGATACCATGTTCGTTGCCCTCGAATTACAAATGCCCCCCTTCCTAATGCTTCTCCAGTTTCAGCGGTCTTAGAAACCTGAGTTGATCGAACATGGAATGCAGTGGCAGCACCACCTCCTGAACCCCAGGCACGTGACCAACAGATGGCGATTTGAGCTGCTTCAACAAGAACATCTTCACTTGGTTCTCCTAATTCATTGGATTGGGTTAATCGTAGAGATGGAACATGTTCAGGAAGTGTTGGATTTGGTGCAGAATCGTCTTGGAAACCTTCAGCAATTCGCAGAGAACATGATGGTGCTCCATGCAAATCTGCATGGAAATATAG
>DAQW01000082.1:3738-6595 GCA_002503045.1 Euryarchaeota archaeon UBA39
CCTACCATCAGTCGACCGTCTCCAAGGACTGTCCATCTATATCGTTCAAACCACAGTCGTTTTGACCGCTTTACTTTTCCAACTCTACCTGCAGCCTCATCCTTTGCTCGTTGCTTCTCTTCCTTCCTTTGTTTTCTTGATGTATCTTCTAGGGCCTTTTCAGCTCCTTTGGATTTATCTTTGAACGTTCTAGCTGTTGCAAAATATCTCTGAGCGTTTTGATGAACGGTTTCATCAACATACAATTCGATTCTTTTTCCTGGTTTTCCATCTTCATTCGGTAGATATGCCATCATTGTTCGATTGGCTGGATTAACAGATTCAATCCATTCTATGCCTTTCAATAACGATTTCACACCATCCCAACCTTTAGCATCAATCGCAGAACGCATTTGTTCTAGGATTTGGTCGACGTGCACATAATTATCTGTAATTGATTGTGCTTTTTCTTGGCTCTTGATTGCCTTCTTTTGGAAAGCATCAATCGCTCCTTCTTGTTGCACTGCTCTCCTTCCAAGTTGACTTCCAACAGTTTCTTCTGCATCTCCTGCTTCAATCATTTTCTCCATTTCTCTTCGAGCATAAGCTGCCGCATCATGTGCACCCCACCACGTATCTGCAGCAGCAGATAGAGAGGGATATTCAATTCTCAAACTAGATTCTAAGTGTGCTAAATTTACTGGAGCAGCCTCGATAAAAGGTGGAATTTCTCCTGCTGAAACTCCATTTTGAATTATCTCCAACGAATCCAAATCCTTTGCCCATCCAAATGCGACGGAATTATCGATTCCAGAAAGCAAATTGGTTAGTTCATTTAGGATTGAACCGCATTGTGAGTCATTTAGTTCATTTACTGGCATATTTGGGTTAATTTCGATTTGTTTACAAACTGCATTTGCATATCCTCTTCCAAGATTTGCTTTTGCTGCTAATGTGCGAACTATATCCGAATCACTTGAATTAAGAATTTCAAAAAGCGCATCTTCACTTAGTTCTCTAGGGTCAACTTGTGAAGGTGGCCATTCGTAAACAGATCCTCGTTTCAGAGTTCGAGATGCGTATTCAGTTGATGTAAGTGGTTGAATGATAACTCCTTCAGGGTCTAGAAGAATTACATTTCCGTCACGAAACATCTCAATTACAAGACGGTGTATTCCAGATGCTGTGTCAATATGCAACGTAATAATCCGATCAAATCCATGCTGATTTACATCTACCAATCTACCATTTCCTAGATGTTTCCTGAGTACCATTGCGAAAGGAGAAGGCGTCATCGGCATTGGCCTATCTCGATCCGAAAGGTAGAGCCGTTTTCCTCGTACAATTACCAAATCCGACGGCCCTTCTTCTTTGGAATTTAATCGAATCATCACCTGTTCCCAATGTGGTTGGTAGGATTTTCTGATTCTAGCGCCAATATGTTTCCTCAATTCCAATACCATTCGAGCAATATCGAAACTCGAAGAGTGCTCACGCATCGCGACCGCCAACATAACGAGCCTCGATGGCCCTTCAATAGGGAATCGCTTGAATAACCGTGAAAGTTCCTTACTGGCTGTGCAACCTACAGTGCCGATAACTGGTTTTAGTCGGGGTTTCAATATGAATTTGAAACCAGTCCCTCGCTTAGACCGTAAAGAAGCAAGCCCAGAAAGCCAAGGTGAAAATGATCCAGGAGTGAGATGCTTCTGGTATAGTCCAATGATGAAAATTTCTGATGGAAAGATGATAAAAAATGAGGATTGGGGTATTCATGTTGAATCTGATTGTCTCGCAGAATTATCAGCTTTGGTTGCAGGACAAATGGAAGAAGATGGAGTCGTAAATGCAGAATATTTGGCAATGGATCTTTGTTTTCTTTTTGGTTTCGATCATGAATACTTCCATCATTGTACCGATTCTGCTTTAACATCTCATCTTCAGAGAATCTACGAAGTAGAAGGTTCAATTCCCGAAGAATCAAAAATCTATAGAACAGAATACTCAAAACTTATCGATAAAGAAAAAAAGAATTGGATTTTAGTTCAAGAAACATTAGCAAATGCACATATTGTTCGAGATCCTACACGATTGGGGGGCCTCAGAGAAGCCTTCCTTCGTTATGGATTGCTGCCTCAACCGGATGATTGGAAAAGAGGGCCATATGCACTATGGGATAGAGCTGCTTTTGACCCTCGAGTGTTCAATGCTGTGAGTCATTTTGTTTGGCTTCAATATCTAACTGGAAAGGTTGATCCTTGTGAAATTTGGTCTAAGGTAGAAGAAATATGCGATGAAGGTGGAAATGATGCTGGATTTGAAGCAGTTGTAAATGAAATAGTCCAAGCAGTATATCCTGAAGATATTGAGAAAGATGAGTTGACTCATATTTTGAATCGAGATGGCGTTAGTGTACCTATTTCCTTTGGCGGTTTTCAACAAGGTTTACTTCGAAGATTGGAAGTTCCATTACGTGTTCATGGAAGCCAATCATCAATGATTATAGAAAGATACGGAATCGATAATCCTGAATGGCCTTACGGAATAATCGAAGGACTTTATTCACATTTCCGTATTGCAGAAGTACCCAATGAGTCAGATGATCCATTTGGTGACGATGATGACTTTGAGTTAATTCCGTAATAGGGCTTAGTCATTACTATCTCCTAAGTGCAACTAGACAATGTTCTGGTCGATATGCAAAAAAATCTACGCTCTGCAATTAATTTAGTTGGACGAGGTTTGAGGAATAATCGTCAAGAAGTCAGTTTCGAACATCTGGGTGAAAACAGATTCTATGTTTCATTCAACGCGATATACCTTTGAAGCCATTGCTTAACCATTGAAATAGGTGAAAATCCACTGGTTAAGGCAGCAC
>DAQW01000095.1:0-173 GCA_002503045.1 Euryarchaeota archaeon UBA39
AATCTTTACAGGGTCTTTTCCTTTGTTTGCGCGAATGTATATTTCGGGGTCATCTAAATCAGGATGTCCACTGAAATAATTACAATACTCAATGTCCTTGTGAGCATTAAGTCTGCTCCTAAATAGGTGCAGAGTAGTGTGATCTTCATCGCTAATGCGGACCCTTAATTCTG
>DAQW01000095.1:499-1014 GCA_002503045.1 Euryarchaeota archaeon UBA39
GCCTTCCTTAAGTAGAACCTTCATTGCCATGTATGTCGCGAGACATGACCCCTTTTTGAGGGCTTCCTCTTGGAATACTCAGAATATTCTCAAGATTGTCAAACTTAGACGATTATAGCCGTTGGGATTATCCGCTGTTTACCCACGGGGAGAATCATGTCTCGTACGGTTGACCCTCGAGACTCTGCGCTAACTGGCATGCTTGAACGTGCCTCTCTACCAATTATCGTACTCGCATTAATGATGACTGGAATGTTTGCAGTCGGTTTCAGTGACCCCCCTTCATTCAATACTGACTTAACGACATTTATGCCCGCAAGTAACGATGATGCGATTATCAATTCAGTTGATGAACAATTGTTTGAAACAGGAGTGCCGTTTTATGTCCATGTAACATCGGATGATGGGAAGAATGTTCTTGATTGGAATTCAGTCTTAATACAAGCAGAAATCCTAGCTCAAATGGAAGAAGAGTCTGAATTACGATCGACATTAGTCCTATCGAATATTTCTGC
>DAQW01000095.1:1406-4202 GCA_002503045.1 Euryarchaeota archaeon UBA39
CATCATATCTTAATGAAACTGTAGATGAAGGAACCACATGTACAGACGGGGCTGACGAAGATCTTCGTAATGCTGCATCATTGGGTAGAATGGCTTTGGTCCATAAAGACCTACAATATGATGCAGTGTGCACATGGTTAGACGACAAGAATCAATCCGAACCTGTCCCACATGCAAATAGTACTCTTTGGATATTAGAAGTAAGAAACCAAAAAGATACCAATGCACAGGTAATGGCAGAAGTTCAACTTAGAAATTTCTTCAATGTAGCAAGTGAAAGTAGTGAACTGAGATTCCAATCATTATCTGACGGTTTGATTAGCGACGAGTTAAATCGAGAATCACTGAGTCAATTAGTGGTATTGTTAGGAATTTCAATTCTACTTGTAGTAATTATTTTAGCTGCTGCATTTAGGTCAATTAGATTCGTAGGTTTTCCCTTGGCAGCACTCACTGCATCATTGATATGGACATATGGACTGCTGGATGCTCTAGAAATGGAATATACAATCCTTACAATCGCTGTAGCCCCAGTAGTTCTAGGATTAGGAATTGATTATTCCATTCATTTGCAAAGAACATATGAAAGAAACAGAGCGAATGGTCTGGAACCCGCAGAAGCATGGGTGGCATCATTTAGAGAACTTAGAATTGCTCTAACCCTTGCTGTTTTCACAACTGTATGTGCATTTATTGCAAATATTGCCTCACCATTACCACCAGTACAAGAATTCGGATTGGCACTAGCAATAGGCGTTACATCAGCATTCATAGCATCTACAGTGGTTGTCGGTGCACTTCACGTTGTAGTTTCACGTTGGAGCGAAGCCCCAATAAACAAATCCACTAGAAGAAGATTGTTTGAAGGAGATGCAAAGAGCATTACAGATATTCAGAAAAAAACTGCTGCTCAAGTATTGGTCGCTGTATTGTTAATCACAATTGGATCTATTGGGTATTCTTCAATAAAACTTGAAACTCAATTCGACCTTACTGATTTCCTATCAGAAGATATGGATACAATGCAATCTCGTACCGCGATGTATGATTCTTACGAATCATCTACTTGGAAGGAAGTTAGTATCCTAATCGTAAATGGAAGTGGAACTGGGATCATACTAGATGATTCTCAATTCTTGGATGGACTATGGATTCTAGATATGCAAATACAATCAACTAGAGGAGTGGTTGTACCATCTTCATTCTTCGTTGATGCAAATCCGTCATATGATGGACCGTACCCCATAATAAGAGACGCTGTACAAGCAGATTCTTCATTTGGAGAAAGACATAATCTAACCATTTACAGTGGAAGATTGACGGGTACCGAAGATTATGTCACTGGTGACTTTGCAAATGCATTATCGGAATTAGCACTAAATTCATCATCTTCATCATCATTCAGAGGGTTAAGTTATGATGAAAGAGTAGGGCGCTCAATAGTTTTCACAGAAGATGGGGAAATCGCTGCTTTGAAAGTCAGAATCGATGTTGAAGCGGAATCGAGTACCCAAAGTAGAGAGATAATTAGAGATATTTCCGATGTAGTTGAACGTGATGATATCAAGAACAATATCGATGCTCAAATAATTTTAACAGGTTATCTTGTCAAACTTGAATATGTACTTGATTCACTAAGTACATCACAAATTAGTTCTACCATCATTAGTCTATGTGTATCATTTCTTGTGTTACTATTGCTGACAAGAAGATTAGCGCCGTCGTTCATTGTAATTGTACCCGTAACTCTAGCAGCAGTTTGGGTTGTAGGTTCTATGGCTGCTCTAGGCATTCATTGGAATGTTCTCACAGTAATGGTCACAGCACTTACAATAGGATTAGGGATTGATTATACAATTCACATGTGGCGGAAATATGAATCTTTAATCGAAAATAATGTACAACCATGGGAAGCATTGAGAAGAACCAATTCCACAACTGGTGCAGCATTATGCCTTAGTGCAATGACTACTGCAATAGGATTCCTCGTCCTATGGTTTTCACCTATGCCCGTAGTTCGGGACTTTGGAATTGTTACAGCATTAACAGTAATTTTCTCTTTAACTATGGCTTTGATTCTCTTGCCACTATTATTGGTTTATCAAGCCCAATCAAAAATTGAAGGCGATGAGTTACAAGAATGAAGTAATATCAATTCGTTGTTCTCTTCCAACAAGTAATAATGCCATCCAAAGAGTCATTGGCATGCAAGATTTCCTCTTCCTCTGAGCTCTACGTTGTATCTCACGAATTTCTATTCCAGATTCGATTGAGATAAATGAACGAATTTCACTAATTTTCTGAATCATTGGATCTACTGAGCGATCATTTTGCTCTGCTAAATCAATTTCAACAATAGATAAATCCGCATCTAACTCGTTGATTTCAACTGATGTTTCTAATTTTTCAATGTCCTCAATAATTTTTTCAGATTGGATGAATGCAACACCTTCAATCATTCTACGAACCATTGGAGTCCACCCTATTGGGATTTCTAGAAATGATAAATTCTCAACGGGCTTTACACTATTATTTTCAAGACTAAGCCACCCATTTTTTACTAATGATTCTAGTAATTCCTGTGCATCGTTAGAATCGACCCATTGGAAATCAAGACTCCAAAAACGTATTAATTTTTCAGATGAAATCCATTCATTAGGAAAATCGTTGAATGATATGTAAATCAAACGACGAACTTCTTCCTGGATATCGCCCATATCTAAACGAGGTAGCGACAGAACTTCAATTACCCCCCTACAGCGAAACATATGGATGAGCAAAAAGAGAAGGATAGAA
>DAQW01000095.1:4591-5031 GCA_002503045.1 Euryarchaeota archaeon UBA39
TAATTTTACTAGCATATTCGATATTTAGTCCATATTTCATGAGGATTAATCCAGTTCCATCGGAAGGATACTATGTTGATGAAATCGATGGAAATATTGGGCAAAGTACATGCCTCTTCTGGCTAGATTCAAGTCATCTATTAGTATGCGAAATTGAGAAAGATGCGATTATTCTGTATACCTATGAATCTGATACTTTGTCAAACGAACGAATACTCAAAGATGGATTAAACAATCCACATGGAATTCATGTTGATGGCGATTACCTATACATTTCAGAAAGTGGTAAATTAACAAAAAACGAACTTATTGGTAGTGGACCAGGAGATTGGAAAATTGGAAATTCCACGATTTTAGTCGATGGTATCCCTTCTGGAAATCATCAAACAAATTCGATTCATGAAGGGCCGAATGGCATGCTAATTTGGCATTCAGGTAGC
>DAQW01000120.1:0-690 GCA_002503045.1 Euryarchaeota archaeon UBA39
CATATAATACCTATAATTCATGTTAGAATTTTCTTTACCTAATCCGAACGGTCTTATATGGGGGGTATCTCGCCGAGATGCTTAGAGGGGTTCGTATGGGTAAGTCAGCATACCATCATGTCCGTGAGGCGTGGAAGCGCCCCAAGTCCTCTATGTCTACTCATCATCGTAGAGATAGGCAGGCACAATGGAGACGTGAGCCTGTTTTTCAACGTATCGCGAAGCCAACTCGTATTGATGCAGCTCGTCGAATGGGATACAAAGCCAAGCAAGGTGTTGTGATGATTAGAACTAGAGTTCGCCGAGGGGGTCTCCGCAAGGGTAAGATTCACATGAAGAGAAAACCTTCCAAGGCAGGTATTCGAAAAATTACTATGGCTAAGTCCACTCAAAGAATCGCAGAAGAGCGTGTTTCTCGCCGCTATCCAAATCTTGAAGTTTTGAATTCATACTGGGTTGGAGAAGATGGAAAAAACAAGTTCTTTGAAGTGATTTGTGTTGATCCCGCACATCCTGTAATCAAGGCAGACAAACATCTCAGTCCAATGACTAATTCAAGTAATCGAGGCCGTGCTCATCGTGGAAAGACCAGCGCTGGAAAGCGAGGTCGTGGATTGCATAACAAGGGCAAAGGAGCTGAAAAGTTACGCCCTAGTCTCGCTGCGAACAAAAATCGTGGCAAGTGATTTT
>DAQW01000120.1:1081-2815 GCA_002503045.1 Euryarchaeota archaeon UBA39
GATGCACTTCGCTCTCGCCCAGTCATTTTGCCGGATGGTAGAGTTTTAGGAATGGTTCATGATGCAATTGTTGATGTAGAATCAACATCAATCACTCACCTTTTTGTTACTAGCCCACCTCATCAAATTGTAGAAGATAGTATTCATATTGCAATTCCTTGGCGTTGGGTTCGTTCAATTGGAGATGTGGTTGTTCTTCGTTGGTTCCCTCAAACGCCTATTCCAAAATCACGGTAAATTGGGAGGTTTCATTTGTATGTGTCCAAGGTGCATGACATGATTTCTCTCCACGTGCTTGGTACATCATCGGCTAAGCCAACCAAGGATAGGAGTGTCTCTGGCTCATTTTTGAATGGACCTACCGGTTCAGTATTGATTGATTGTGGAGAAGGAATGCAACAACGAATTGCAGAACATGATCGATGGTTACGTTCCATAGGGTCTAATGAACGAACAAAATTGTCAAAAATTAAAGCGATTTATCTTACACATGCTCACTTAGATCATTGTTGGGGAGTTTTACCCATGTTACATTCAATGGATAAAGATGGACGTAAATCAAAGCTTGAAATTCATGGTCCAACATCAACTGCAGCATTGAATTGGATTAAAGATAGACCGGGGGAAGTTCCTGATTCTGACTCTGGAATCTATGCTGGTGATTTAGCAATTCAATTTGATTGGTGGGAGAAGCATGGAGGCAAAAATGGAGCATTTCAATTTGAAGTTGAATGGATTCTTTATCCAGTAGATCAAATCGATACATCAGGAATTATTATCTCCAATAAAGAAGGTATGTGCGTGCAAGCATATGTGACAAATCATCTAGACCTTCCATCATTTGCTTATCTGTTTTCAACCCCTGAGTTGCCTGGTAAATTTGACCGTTCTGCAGCTATTGCGGATGGTCACAATGAAGAATCAATCCGAGAAATCGCCTTAGATTCTTCAAAATACAGAGGACCAAAGAGGCCTTCTAGATCGATTTTAATTTCTGGAGATACCACTCCAGATGTTCCATCATTTGTTGAATTGAAAACCTCAATAGATGTATTGATTCATGAGTCAACATTTGATGACTCTCTGCAGAGTAAAGCTGCATCTTATGGACATAGTACAGCAAGAGACGCAGCCTCACTCGCATCACATATTGGTGCAAATTTCCTTGGATTAACTCATTTTTCATCTAGATTTCAAGATGTCTCACATTTGGAAGATGAGGCTAAATCTGTTTTCGATCAATCTCATGCATTGAATGATGGTGATAGGATATCTATTGGTTTAGATGGTTTAATTCATCTTGAAAGAAAAGGTGATGAAGAATGGGTTTCAATCAAACAGTTATTGAAATCTTGATGCTAATAGTGGATTAATTCAAGTTGGAAGAGGATGGTTTCACCATATGCGAAGGGCAATTGCACTAACCGCGTTTCTGATTCTTAGCCTTGCAATACCTAGTGTTAATGCCACTGAATCTAGAGAAACAGATTGTGTTTCAGGTTCACTTTCTTGGTCCCTACAAGATCAAGAATGTGCAGTTTTCACCCTAGGTAGTATTGTACCTGGCGATGTTCATTCCATTCAGTTCCAGACAGATAACGAAGTTGATATTTTGATTTTCTCGCAAGCAGGATTTGCTGTATATTCCAATGACCAATCATACAGGTCTGCCAATGTTTGGGATGAGCAAGGAACTCTTGAATCTTTGAATGGTACAGCCGAATGGAGATGGAC
>DAQW01000140.1 GCA_002503045.1 Euryarchaeota archaeon UBA39
TCAGTACAATGAGATCAGTAAATAGGTTTGATGGGTTTGATTGCCCTGGATGCGCTTGGCCAGATCCAGACAATCATAGAAGTGGATTCGAATTTTGTGAAAATGGAGCTAAGGCATTTGCAACAGAGGCTACGAAAGCTAGAATTGATTCTGATTTTTTTGCTAAACATTCACTTTCTATGCTTGCTGAAAAATCAGATATGTGGCTCGACAAACAAGGTCGCTTAACTCAACCTATGTTTTTAGATGAAGGTGAAGACCATTATTCCCCAATTAAATGGGAAGATGCATTTGATTTAATTGCTGATTCAATCTCTCTAGATCATCCAAATAGAATCGCATTATACACATCAGGCCGTTGTTCAAATGAAGCTGCTTTCCTTTGGGGGACATTAGCTCGCCAAATTGGAACTAATAACTTACCTGATTGTTCTAATATGTGTCACGAAAGTAGTGGAGTTGCTCTTAATCAATCAATTGGAATTGGCAAAGGTACTGTGAAATTAGAAGATTTTGATGATGCTGATTTAGTAATTGTTGTAGGTCAAAATCCTGGGACTAATCACCCACGAATGTTATCTGCACTTGCATCTTGTAAACGTAATGGAGGCTCAGTATTATCGATCAACCCCCTTGAAGAAGCTGCAATGAAACGATTCAAACATCCACAGGAAATATTAGGAATATTAGGCAAAGGTACTCAAATTTCTGATGATCATTTGCCAGTACGAATCAATGGAGATTCTGCATTGTTCAAGGGATTTGCAAAAGTAATTCTCGATAAACAAACTCACAATATCGATTTCATAAATTTACATACAAATGGTTTTGATGCTTTTGTTGACCATATTAATCAAACTCATTGGGATGATATTGAGCGTATATCTGGTATTTCTAAAGATAGAATTCAAGAAATAGGTGAAATAATTTCTAAATCACAAAGAATGATTATTTGTTGGGCTATGGGAATAACTCAACATAAGAATTCTGTATCTACTATTCACGATATAGTCAATCTACTATTACTGGGTGGCCATTTTGGAAGATCAGGAGCAGGTGTGTGTCCAGTTCGAGGACATAGTAATGTACAAGGCGATAGAACTGTAGGGATTAATCATCATCCATCTGAATCGTTTCTCAATGCTTTAGATAACGAGTTTGGAATTTTATCTCCTCGATCTTCTGGTGTGGACACAGTGAAATTTATTCAAGGCTCGTTAGAAAATGAATTCGATGTATTGCTATGCATGGGAGGTAATCTATTATCTGCAATGTCTGATACTAATGCTACTGCTGAGGCTATTTCTAAATTACATCTAACTGTTCAGATTTCTACAAAATTAAATCGTAGCCATCTTATCACAGGAAAACGTGCATTGATTCTACCTTGTCTTGGTAGAACCGAAGTTGATAATCAATTATCAGGACCACAGTTTGTCAGCGTTGAAAACAGTATGGGAGTAGTACATTCATCAACTGGGCGGCTTAAGCCAGCATCAGAACAACTGAAATCAGAAGTAGCAATTACATGTTCTATTGGTAATACCTTATTTGGTTCAAATCCTATTGATTGGTTATCAATGATGGAAAACTACGATTCTATTCGAGAGTGTATTGCAAGAGTCATACCTGGTTTTGATAATTACAATGAACGTGTAAGAATAAAAGGTGGTTTCTATCTTCCTAATGGACCTAGAGATGGACCTAAGTGGAACACAGCCTCAGGATCAGCTGAATTCATTTCCAGTGATTTAACATCAATTCAAGAAAAAGATGGATATGTAATGATGACGATAAGATCTCATGATCAATATAACACGACCATATATGGTATGGATGACCGATACCGGGGTGTTTTCAATGCAAGAAGAATTGTATTGATGAATCCTAATGATATGGATGATGAATCAATTTTACCTTCTCAAGAAATTGATTTAGTGAGCATTTTTAATGGTACTGAAAGATATGCTGAACGTTGGAAGGTAGTTCCATATTCAATTCCTAGAGGGAATGTTGCAACATATTTTCCAGAAGCCAATGTACTCATTCCACTAGATTCTGTCGCTGAATCTAGTAATACCCCCACTTCTAAATCTGTTATTGTTAAGATTGTAAAACGTTAACGATTAAGTTTCCTTTTCTGAATTTTCTGAAGTTCATTACATCTCTTAATTTGTTCCTTACACATTTTCTTTTGATCGTCTTCTAAACCTCGAGGCATTGCCTGTTTAAAACACTTAATTGCATCATCATATAACTCTACAAAAGCATATGCAGTCCCCATGTTGTACAATGTGGCACCTGTCACCTTATCCTTATTGATTTTCATAGCCTCGAAATAAGCCTTGATAGCCTCTGGATACTCTTCCATATAGTAAAATGCATGACCTCTGCCATTTAGCACTCGAATTGCTAAATCTTCATCTTGAGCAGCACCTACTAATGCTTTATCGAAACAAGATAATGCTTCGCTGTATTTCTTATCCTCCATTAGGAATAATGCCTTGTTGTACCATTCTACCGATGAATTAGACATTGCACCGGAATCTGTAGGGGCAGCGATATTTGCATCTGTTGTAATCTTAGATGCAGCATCTAATGCCGCTTTTGCTAAGTCAACAGTATGATTTACTTCAGGTTCTTTCTGATTCTGTTCATGTACAACAGGAGCCAATAAATCAGCTGCAGTTATAGATTCGTCAGGATCATCAACATTAATCATCTCACTAGAAATTTCTTCAGAAGTTTGATCTAACGAAAATTGATTTTCAACTACCGGAGATGGTTCTTCAATATTATTTTCTAATGATAAAGGAGTCTCAACTAATGGAGATGTTTCTTCAATATTATTTTCTAAAGGTATAGGAGTCTCAACTACTAGAGATATTTCTTCGTTATTCTCTGATTCCTCAACGTGTTCGTCGTCCATAACTAAGTCAGACCATGGATCTGAAAATACTTCATCTGTTTTAGATTCAGTATCTACATTTTGTTCAATGTGTTCATGAGTGTCCAATAACTCTGAAGTAATATCTTCTTGAACTGTTGGTTCAATAATTACATTCGAATTTCCGTCTAATTTATTCGCTTTATCCCTACACTGTGATGCTCGTTCCAAATTTCCTTGAGCATCTAAAACTTTAGCCATTAATCTCCACGAAACAGAGTTATTTGTATTACTCTCTAAAATTGTTTTACAAATTCTTGTTGCTTC
>DAQW01000006.1:0-3267 GCA_002503045.1 Euryarchaeota archaeon UBA39
ACCCACCTTATACTCGAATCATATACACGACATTTGAAGGATGGTGTTGTTAATCACAATTTATCCCTTGACAGTGCTTCTGGAGATTTATCCGAGAGCGTAAAATCCCATTATATTCTTCATTCAAAGGGAAGCGGCTAAGTGTGGTAAAGTTAGCATGTCCCCAATGGATCCTCTGACGAGTGGATTGATTGCTTTACTTGCGCTTGTTATTGGAGGATCAGTTTTTGCCCTCCAACAAATGAATGAGAGAATAAACAAATTACAATTTTCCTCTTCAACACATGATGCATTAATCGATGATGACATGTCACTTTTGAGCAATGCTTTGAACGATTTAATTGATGAAGCAGATGCAAGTAGGCGCTTGACAGGATCAGATGCACTATTGAAATCCCAACAATTAGTCGAATCGCTAAATGATGGAGCTAAATTTGAATTATCAACATTTAGTACATCTTTGAAAAATTTGCTTTCGTTATTCCAAGAATCTTCAATCGAAGAAGAGTTATCAAGATTAGATTCAATTCGAAGAGAATTATTAACAAATCATATTCAAATTATACAAGACAAAGAAATAGAAATTAAATTGCTGTTTGGAAGAAATGATGTACAATGTAGAAATTTTTCATATATTTGTAATAATTTTGGCTTTCGAGACCTTGCTCTCTCGAGTCTTCTTGCCTCCGAACAAATCGCTCCAAGACATGAAAAAACGCTCCGTAAATTGGCCTTAATTGCTCGAGAAAGTGGAGATGATGAGTTTCTCAGAGCCCGCTTGGATAAGTTACTACAACTTTATCCAGATGATCCTGATTTGTTGAGGGAACGAGCCCACCTATTGTTTAGACTTGGAGATTCAGCAGCTGAATTAGATTCTAGAAGATTGGAGGCATTAGGTCTACAAAATGCTGCAGATAGAGCATTATTAGCAGGTTTGAGAGAACGAGCAGGAGATCCCGCCACCGCTCTCGAAGAAGTGAATATCTCCTTGGAAACAAATCCTAATGATCTAAATTCATGGCATCTTAAAGCTAGATTACATGATATTAGAAATGAACCAGGCCGAGCTCTCGATGCTTTAGATCAATTGCTTAAACTCGATCGTCAACATGGTCCTGCATGGGCTTTACAATCGAGATTGTTATCTAATGAACCAAATAGATTGGAAGAAGCATTGAAAGCAGCTGTTCATGCTGTTGCATTGGGTCAACCAGAATGGATTTTGAAAGCAGACTTATTGATGCAATTAGATCGATTTGAAGAAGCAATTTCCTCTTTACAATCGGTATTGGATATAGACTCCGATAATGGATTGGTTAGAGCCCACTTATCACTTTTACATATGTTGGATGATAATAATGAAATTTCAAGAAAAATACTTGTAGAATCTTCTTCAAAGGCCTGGGAATGTTCAGAAATGCACATTCAGAAAGGTAGACTAGTACTTAGAGAGGCAGACATTGCTAGAGATGGTACAGGTCTCCATGACCGTGGGCTGGTTAAAGGTGCATTGACCTTCTTTGATACTGCTCTTTCGTATGATAGAGAATCAGCCTTAGCATGGGTTGGACGAGCTAGGACGTTAAGACAACTCGGAGAATTTGATGAAGCCGAAGTTTCGATTATACGTGCATCACGACTAGATAATGAAGACCCTATGATATTGGTTGAACATGCATTGTTACGAATCGATCAGGGTGAAATCTCTGATGCAGAACGCTTAGTCCATGAAGCAGAAACATCACTTTCTAATACTGAAGTATTGCATTATATCAGGGGTTTAATTGCTGCGGAATTAGGCAATTATTCTGAGGCACGCCGTCGTTTTGACACAGTTTTGACACATGATCCAAATCATGTCCGTGCTCGTTTGAATAGGGCCACAGTTGCAGTTTTAATGCAAGATCATGCATTGGCATTAGAAGACTCTGAATTATTGCTAAAACAATATCCAGAATTAGATCTTGCTCGATTACGAAGAGCAGAATCCCTGATGGGTCTTGATAAATGGGAGTGGGCTGAAGTCGCTCTTAGAGAAATCATTGAACGAAAACCTGGACATGTACCTGCATTGATTTCAATGGGCGCAACTCTTTGTGCTTTAGATAGAGCTGAAGAAGCCTTACCTTCACTGGATGAAGCCATTCGTTTGGAATCGGATAATCCCGATGCTTGGCATATGAGAGCGCAATTCTACATTGAACAAGGTGCATTACCAGCAGCATTAGCTGATTTTGAATCTGCAATTCGAGCAGACCCCTCTCATATGGAATCGTTATTGCATGCAGCAGCAATTGCTCATGAAATAGGACCAATAGAAAGAGCAGAATCTTGTTGGAGAAGAGTATTAAATCAAGATCCAACCAATCATTTAGCTAGAACAAGATTGGAAGAATCATTGAGTAAAAAAGTGATTTGAAGCCGTTAGATTCAACTTCCTCTTATTTGTGGGACAGATTATGCCTTCAGCCCGCGGATTAGAGCCAGGTGACATTGCTCCGGATTTCATCTTACCAAATGCCAATTCTTTGGGGAACACAATTTCATCATCATCTTTTGAGAAATCAGGTGGAGTAATTATGTTCACTTGCAACCATTGTCCTTATGTTGTTGCTAGTGAGGATCGAATCGAAACAATAGCATCTATGTGTCGCGATAGTGGTTTGGAATTTGTAGGCATCAATTCTAATGACCCTATAGTGTATCCAAGTGATAATTGGGAACATATGGTAACTCGAGCACAATCAATGTCATATCCATATTTACATGATGCAGACCAATCAGTCGCAAATGAATATGGGGCTGAACGAACCCCCGAGTTTTACTTAGTAAATAGCAAGAAAATGATACTTTATCGTGGTCGTTTAGATGATTCTCCTAGGGATCCAAGTAATGCTACTACAAGTGAGTTGTCAGATGCAATTGTATCTATGCTTGCTAATGAAACAATTTCGGTTACTCGTACAGACTCCATAGGCTGTTCTGTAAAGTGGAAGGCATGAAAATGCGTTTAGGTCTCCCCGCTCGTATTTTTGCGACACTGTTGAAAATTCTTCCCCGAAGAATTGGTGATAAAATGTGGAGATGGTGGTATCAACGACTTGCTAAAGCAAAGGCATGGGGGGATTTTGGATTTATGAATTATGGTTTCATAGATGAAAATCCTCCAAGATTAGAATCTGAAGATGAATCAGATAGGTTGTTTATTCAATTGTATCATATGAATATCCGAGACGTCGAATTAGATGATAAAACCGTCCTAGA
>DAQW01000006.1:3609-3989 GCA_002503045.1 Euryarchaeota archaeon UBA39
AGAGGCGGTGGAGCTAATTGGATAGCACGAACATACTCTCCAAAATCGTTGATAGGAATTGATTATTCAGCAGCAGCGGTAAAATTATGCAATCATATGTATGGCCGCCAAAATAATTTAAATTTCATGGAAGGCAATGCAATGGAGCTTCGATTTGAAGACGAATCTTTTGATATTATTTACAATGTGGAATCTAGTCATTGTTACAGCAACATGTCACAGTTTATACAAGAAGCATATCGTGTTTTAAGGCCTGGAGGATATTTCGCTTGGACTGACTTTAGGGATGTGAAAACTATGGAATCCATTCATGAAATTTTTATTTCGTCTGGATTTAAAATCGAGACACAATCAGATATTACAACAGAGGTTGTTGCAGC
>DAQW01000076.1:0-8743 GCA_002503045.1 Euryarchaeota archaeon UBA39
AATTACTGGTCAACGATTAGCTACTTGGGTAGAAGAAAAACTTGGAATTGCACTAGATATTAGCATAGATACCACCGAAAGTACTGCTGAGCGTATTCGAAGAGAAATTGCATTGGACACTTCGGAACTGGATTCATTGTTGAATCCGCCTGAACCCTCTCCAGAGTTTTATGTCTAATTATCCACCGGATGAGACAATGATTGTACTGAGTTCCACATCAGAATTTATTTTGGTTGAATGAGGTACAATTTTTTCTCCATGGGTTACAAGTACAGTACTTGGTAGAACTCCTATTTTATCGAGAATTTTGTCAATTGTAGTACCTTCTTCAGCTTCAACATCGTGCATCACTCCCTCAACCTCAATTCGGACCATCATATACATCCGTTAGGATACCTCAATTCAGTCTTTACCACTGATAATGCTCTAGTGAGGCTTATGACGAGGGGGTAGGTGGCTCGTAACCTGCCGAGATCGCATAGCCCGGTATTGCGGTGGATTCGAAATCCACTGTCCCTTGGACTCGGGGGTTCAAATCCCTCTCTCGGCGCCATTCCTTTGTGTGTCATTTCTAATTAATCAACGGCGTCGACGACGTTGGCCACGATTAGAGCCGGCACCTGAACCCCTTGAACGATTTGATCCTTGCTTATTGCCTCGATTTCCTCTTCCCTGAGACGAATTAGAATGATGATTTTTAGGACGATTATTTCGACCTCGGTTTCGATTATTGCTCCTAGGGCTACGCCCTTCATCTGCCCGTCTCCGATTCGACCGTTCACGACGAAGATCTGGTTGCTTGCGTGTTGTTGCTCTCGAGGTGTGTGATTTCTTCTTTCGGATCTCCCCTGGCTTCTGACCTGGCTTTGGAATAGAGTCAGGGAAATGGTATGGGTGATCGTCGATTACTGGTATGTCATGACCGAGTAACATCTGGATACCTACAAGATATCCGCTCTCGGATTCATCGCAGAATCCTAATGCTGAACCACTTTTACCTGCGCGAGCTGTTCTCCCTATGCGATGCACATAACTCTCAGGGATATTGGGGAGATCGAAATTGAACACATGAGATATCCCATCTACATCGATTCCACGGCTTGCAATATCTGTAGCTATCAATATGGAAATATCTCCATTTTTGAATTGGGAAAGCGCCCGCGTCCGAGCACCTTGACTCTTATTTCCATGAATTGCAACCGCTTCGATTTCAGCATGTCCGAGTTGTCTAACCAAACGATTAGCACCATGCTTTGTCCGAGTGAAAACAATTGCTTTGTCCACATTCAGTTCCTTGATTAAAGTCGTTAGGAGGTATTGCTTGTTTGATTTCTTAACAAATAGAATATGTTGATCAATTCGGTCGACTGCAACTTCTTTAGGAGTTATCTCTACTCTGACTGCATCACGAAGAAATGACTCTGCAAGTTCAGATATCGAATTCGGCATAGTTGCACTGAACAGCAGATTCTGTCTTTTTTTAGGGAGCATTTTCAGAATTTTTCGGATATCTCGGATGAAACCCATATCTAACATTCGATCGGCTTCATCTAGAACGAAAAATTCAACATTTGATATGTTGACATGACCCTGTGATATTAGATCAAGCAGACGTCCAGGAGTAGCAGTCAGAATATCGATTCCACGTTTAATCGCCCTCACCTGGGGTTTCTGGCCTACGCCCCCAAAAATGACATGATGGTATAGAGGAAGATTAGCACCGTAAGCAGAGAATCGTTCGCCAATCTGTGCAGCAAGTTCTCGAGTAGGGGAGAGAATTAAAGCACGGATATTTCTATGGCCTCCTTGATATGAATCAGCAATCCTCTGTAGGACAGGTAGAGCGAATGCAGCGGTTTTTCCAGTACCAGTTTGAGCGACACCAAGCACATCACGACCTTCGAGAAGAGGTGGGATTGCAAGTTCCTGTATTGGGGTTGGTTCGACATAACCTTCCTGATCAAGAGTCTGTAAGAGATCCGTTGAAAGACCTAGGGAGGCGAATGACATCATGAATCACCTATACCTTCCAAATGTCGAATCCAACGTCCGCAAACCTTTGTCGGTCGGGTCCTGTGGTTAAACTCGACTGAGTTTATCCATCCAAGAAGTCAATCTAGATTGAATGGAGATCTTCAGAGATGCCCCTAGAGGGAACCATTCCATTCAACCCACTCAGTATCTGAATCAGATACTGGCCGGTAGTACTGGCGCCCTCCATGTTCCAACCATTCGTATCCATCTTCTCTAGGGGTTCCGCGAATCTCTTGATTGGGAACCGACCCCGATCCTCCACGAATCTTGCTCTGCTCCTCCATCTCTGCTACAACTAGGTGAGTATGGTCTCCCTCCGTGTTGTCAAGAGAACTCAAGGTCTGATTCATCGATTCGAAACTATCGTCAAGTTCGACACGGAGGCGTTCCAAACGAATTCCCTGATGTGGCCCTATCAATCGCATCATCATGGCATATTCCCAATCCAAAGCAACATTCTCCAATTCATCACGCGTTCTCGCTTCCTTGAGACGATGTTCAAATTTCGCAGTTCTTGAGTTTCTAGTCACGAATCCGAAGGCAAGCCAAGTGAACAAAGGGATTCCCCCCAACATTCCCATAATATCCCATGCGCCTAGACCAACCGTTGTTCTTGGAATTACGATTTCAAATGGATCAACGGGCATACTTAATGCATCTCGATGATTTTTTCCTTGTCGAATTTCATCTGCGTCTGACCATCCATCTCCATCATCGTCGATGTCTTCATTATCTCCTAATCCGTCACCATCGAAATCAAAACATTCTGTCGGATCATCTGGGAATACATCGGGATTCTCTCCTTCATCCATACAACCATCGGCATCTAGATCACCTGGACTTGCAAATTTCGGAAGAATATCAATGGCATCTATGAATCCATCATTGTCAAAATCAAACAGGTGGAGGTCAGGTTCTATTCCTGATTGGTTATCTCCTAATCCGTCTCCATCAGCGTCTTCCCATTGAGTTGGATTATCTGGAAACATATCAGCTAATCGACCACCTAAGTTGTCCCCCCACCCATCACCATCTCTATCTGAATGTTGAGTTGGATCTGTAGGGAATCGATCAGCATTGGTTCCGGTCAGATTATCGCCATAACCATCACCATCAATGTCTGACCATTGACTCGAATCATCTGGGAATTTATCTGACCCAGTCCCTCTAGGATTATCTCCAAATCCGTCACCATCAGAATCTATTTGCTGTGAAGGATCAAATGGGAATGCATCATTCTCATCATCAATTCCATCTCTATCTGAATCTGAATGCTTATTTGGGTCGGAAGGAAATGCATCACCTAAGTTTCCATTTACATTATCTCCATAACCATCTCCGTCGCTATCAATTTGTTGAGTTGGGTCATATGGGAAATCATCTGCATTATCTGGAATTCCATCATTATCTGAATCTAAGTATTCATTTGGGTCATATGGAAAATCATCACCTACGTCGCTCCATCCATCTCCATCCGTATCTAAACATCCTCTTCTATCGATTGTAGAGTTTCCAGAACTACTCGGGCAGGAATCACCCGCATTCCCATATTCAAAATCTCCAAAACCATCTCCATCTGTATCGTTCTGTTGTGTGGCATCGTTTGGAAATACATCGCTATTATCTCCGACTCCGTCTCCATCAGTATCAACATATTCTAATGCATCATTTGGAAACGGATCAAGGATGTCTGGGCGACCATCGCCGTCAGAATCTGGGCAACCCTTTTCGTATTCTATCGTTGAATTACCTGGAATTCTTGAACAGTAGTCTTCGTAATCATCGTATCCATCTCCATCGTCATCATAATCTTCTAGAGCGTCATTACATCCATCTCCATCAATATCAGTGGAATTAGTGGATATCCACCCAATCATGCCAACAGAACATGAGTCAATGTCGTCCAATATGTTGTCATTATCATCGTCCAAATCCTCGTCTGAATCTCTACATCCGTCACCATCATGGTCAAATGTGCCAATGGATTGGAAGCCATTTGGAGAAAATTGGCAACTATCTATAATATCGGCGATGAAATCATTATCGTCATCAAAATCTTTCACATCTGGTTCTAAATCACCATCATAATCTGGTGATAATCTAGCAAGAAATATGTCTGTGAATCCGTAGTTTGAAACTGAGTTGGAACCGAAGATAGAGTTGCCTTCAGAATCACCACTTACGTATACAATACCCGAATTATCACTACCAATCCGATACCCTTTATCGTCACCCGCACTCCCTCCTGAAATTGCCCAATCTGTAAATCCAGAATTATTGAATTTAATCACAAATACGTCTCTTGAACCCCCAGCTGGAGGTAGGTTGATTGAACCTACATTTAGAGTTCCAGAATATTCTCCGGTTGCAATTATACCTCCATGATTACTATAGGATATTTCGTGAGGAATAGTTGTTCCTGATCCATCAATTTTCATTGCCCATTGCCAATCTCCAGTAGAATTGAGTTTTGCAACAACACCTCTTTGATTTCCTCCTGAACTTAGGGACGAACTACCTAGATCTAAATCACCATAGAAGTATCCTGAAACAAACACCTCATTTGAGTAACCAACGTCAATAGATTTGAATTGTGAGGTGCTAGTCGCAACTGATGCTGTAGAAAACCAATTGAAAACACCACTTGCATTAATTTTGAGAATGAAAGGTTTCATTCCAGGATTCGATGATTGGAAATTCTCAATGCTCCCATTTATGTTCATATTAATGGAACCTGAAAAAGATCCACTTACATATTTGTTATCACTATCGTCAATAAATAGATCAAAGATAAATGTATCAGAGTTCCCGATGTCAGTATAATCCATGTATGTACCTGTTGAATTAAATCTTGAAATTCTAGCATTATAGGAAGTCCCTGGTTTTGATGTAATGAATATATCACCACTAGTATCCACTGCAATACATATTGATACAGAAGATGTTGACTGTCCGAATCCGGAAACCCAATCCCAAGTCCCGTTGTTATTTATTTTAGCAACAAAACCATAGGTAAGTGTCTGGGTTAAATTACCAAAATAGTATGAACCTGCCGAATATACTCTTGATGTAATAAATAAATCGTTATTTGAATCAGATACGATTGAAACGATAGAGTCAGATATCGTGGCTGGAACACTTCCTGCTCCAGAGATTGTAGTTATCCATTCACAAGAACCGTTGGGTGAGAATTTGATGAGAAATAATGATTTAAATCCGGAGTTAGAATTTGGTGCCATATTACCTACACAAGATCCAACAGTAATTGAAGAACGGAATTGACCTGCAACATACACTTCACCATTAGGTAATGTCGCCATATCCATTACTGTGTCAGGTAAGGACGAACCTCCTGAGGTAACCCATTCCCATGCTTTACGATCTGTTACAGATGAATCATACCTGTATTCTAATGATTCAAGTTCATCTATATCCTCATGGGAAAAGGCCATTGGAGTAACTGATGCAAGCAATAGAATTAGAATCGAGAGAATAACTCTGATGCTCAAACTCCGTGCAATCATGTCAATAGAGGGGAGCAGTATAGAAATGAAGGGTTCGCTACTTTTTCATATCTATGCAATAAGGGCAATACTGTTCGATTACGTAATTTTCAGACTCCTGTTCCTCTACTGAAAGTGGATTTCTGCACTCAAAACAAAGAACATGATCACTTTCTTCTAATTCAGGAGTTATTGACACTCTTTTATCGAATACAAAGCAATCTCCGTTCCAATGTGCTCCTCCACATTCTTTGAAGTAGCCAAGGATTCCTCCCTTGATTTGATACACATTTTCCCAGCCCTGGTTTTCCATTACTACACTTGCCTTTTCACATCGGATGCCACCTGTACAGAACATTACTACAGGTATTGATTTATCTTGTTCCAATTTTTGAGTTGCTTGAGGGAATTCACGAAATGACTTGATATCAAGATCGATGGCATTTTCGAACGTCCCTACTCGTAATTCGTAGTCGTTACGAGTGTCCAATACCATTACTTCTTTTCCTTCATCTAACCATTCTTTGAATTCCTTTGGTTGTATGTACTGTCCTGTACGGTCCCCTGGTCTAATTTCATCCATTCCTAAAGAGATAATTTCATTCTTAAGACGAACAAGCATTCGCTTGAATGGTTGATATTCTGAGTATGAGATATGTAGTGAAATGTCTTGAAAACGTTCATCTTTCTCCAAATATGCTACATAATTATCAATCGAATCTTGTGTTCCTGCTAGAAAGAAATTAATTCCATTTTGACTGAGCAATACTGTCCCCTTTAGTCCAAGTTCTAGACAGCATTCCAGTAGGGGTGCTCTCAATTCATCTCTATCAGGTAAATCGATGAAGCGGTAACCTGCGATATTGACGTAGCTTTCTGTTTCGAGCATGCTCGCTGCAGATACATTCTCCGCTACCATCACCTATCGGGTATAGTGGCTTCTTCTTCAATGGAACGGAAGCCAGCTATAATTGTCCATGCTTCAATTTGATTTTCTACCATCTTCGTTTTTTCAGAATCGATATGATTCAATGTTCCACATGGACAGATGAATCTCCATGAAACTCTTCGATTTCCTCCAGTAAATCTTTTTTTAGTTACATTCCAACGGCCGCAAATACATCTCCATATGCACGTTTTTCTCACTAATTTCATATTCATTTCATATTTTAATCGCCTTTTTCGTGAGGAAAATGTGATTGAATATGGAACTCTAACCCTATTTGGTCCTAAAGTACCTCTCCACCAAGGTCGGTATTTTTTCATTGATCTATCTCCTAAACCACTTCTGGGTAGGCATTGGATACGATCTGATTCTGCATATGGAGTATCTGAATGGAGAGAGAGAGTTTGGAAAATATGCTGAATGTGATATTTTAATCGTCCGTCAAGACTAACTCTTTGACTGTTGATGGACAATCATGGGGGTAGCCGTACAGCGCTTCCGTCTAGTTTCTCTTCTTCTTTTGATTCCAAGTATGGCTTTACCTGTGTATCTTAACGGACCCCGATACCTCTACCTCTATGCAACACAGTGGTCAATTGAATTGGCAACAATTGCATTGCTGATTGGATACTTGCATGATCGATATCCTACATGGGATTTGGAGAAGGCTGCGAGTGCATCACTGGGGGCCGCTATATATCTCTCAATAGGGACAATGGTTGGTTTTTGGTACGCCTTTGCTAGAGTATATTTCCCATTAATTAGTACATATTGGATAGTCGCACTTACTTGGAGCCATATTATTCCTCAAGCATTATTGCTGATTAATCTAAGACTTTCCAATATTCAATTAAGACTATGGCATGGCTTTCTAGGTGCAACTTTCGCTATACTTTACTTACTCATCGATTGGTATCGTGTTGTGGTCACTTCATCACCTACAACTTACGAATTTTTGAGTTGGGAAGGGAGTGATTCGATGATCAAATCATTATTTTTTGTTTTAGGTTCTATACTTGTTTACATCATTATTATGCGTCTAAATTTACGGTTTCCAGCCCGGTAAATCTTCGTTCTGGTGCAATCTTAGAATACTGGTTCCGGGAATACACTTCACCTGTTTTCTTCGTGCAAATTCTCCTGGTTCAGCGTTTATGATTGCGATTATGTCGCCTCTATTTACTCCTGTAGATGTATCTGGTACATTCATTTTGAATCCGACTACATTGATTACTCCGGTATGATCAATCATTGTAATCGACCATCTATCCGAATATCTTCCATCAGGTAAAGGTCCCTTTTGAGATTCTACTGACCATACTCTACCAACGACGTTGACTCTAGGATGGATTTCGATGATTTCTATATCGGTTGGTTCTGGACCTTCAGATAGTTCAATACTTGCATATTGGTCAATTGAAATCTCAGTTTTCCCTCTCCAGAGACTTGGTAAGCCTCCTCGAACTCTAACTCTCGCTCCTTTACGAAGTGACCTAGTAACCTCCTTTGGAGCGGTATTCCATGCATTTTTTACTATGACATTATCTAGCCCTTGACGAAGTTCAAATTCAAATATTACTCCACCATCTTTTAATTTAGGTTCTCTAGGAATTGTGAAAATTTCACCTTCTAAATCAACTCTTGTTACTACATCGATAACAGGAGTCAAGAGCAAATCTCTTCCTTTAACTTGAGCAGTTTTGTTATCTGGTAAGGATGCATCATGCCCGCCTTGAGGACATAATGCTACATATGGGCATATTTTACAGCGTTCATTAGAATCTTCGGAAACACCCAAAAGAACCCCACCTTCTTCAAAATATGAGATGGGAGTTGGATTTGGTAAAGCATCATTTTCTGATTCGACACTACTAAGAATTTTGTACATGTCTTCCATTTCATTACTAATTATGATTAATTCATCTTTATCTGGAGCATTGATTTTTTTACGATATCCCGGTCCAAGATACCAGATTTCAAGCCCATCTACAGTTTCTTTTCTGTCATGAGTTTCCCACCATAGCCATGAATACATTCGTAATTGTTCTGAATAAAGCCTAGATCGGTCATTATTTCCCATGGATGCTTTCAAATCAATAATCCTAATTTTCCCATTCCATCTATACACTAAGTCATATTCTCCTTGGAACCATTGTTCAGGATGTATTGTTTGCATAGAGAAAGTAGGTGCATCTGGATCAACAAACCATGGTCTTGAAATTGCCCAGGCTTCACTCCATGTTATCGCATCCTCACTAG
>DAQW01000076.1:9135-11814 GCA_002503045.1 Euryarchaeota archaeon UBA39
GCCCTTCCTCCAATCATTTAGAGCGCTTTGAGTGAGATGTGAATGGCAATTTCCAACTTCTTCTAAATGAAGGTCAATCCCTCTATGGGCCATTTCTACAATCTCATCACGATTGAGGTCATCCGCATCTCCGATTCTATGTGGGCTAATCAGCCACGCCACCAATGCATCATCTGTACAACGTTGAACATGAGCATCAATCCTTGAATGGGCCCATTTCGATAGACTATCGAAATCACTTGGTCGTTCATTATGGGGGATGATGTCGAGAGTTGGGCCGAGCCATCCTTTTTCTCCATCCATTAAATCTCCCTGTTCGTTTAATGGAGAGATAAGAATTCTATCTGGTGAATCAGCTCGAATTAAAGCAGGGCTTTCTCTTAGGACTCTAGAGATACAGGTTTCAACTGCATTACCTCTAACCACTGCTGATGGTAATGGTTCTTTGATCTTGAGATGATATTGCATCCAATATTGCCTTGGACAACTATTCCATGCACCAATTTTCGATGCAGAAAGCCGGTCCCAACCTTGGACCACAACATCTTCTGGCGCTAGCCTAGTCACCGGCATGCAGGCTATTTATCGCGGGGGGTATTGAACTCAACTATCCGAATTGATTAATTCAAGGATGGTTTGTTTGTTGATTTGAATCTGAGGATTGCCTTCTCTCCATCCTAATTCTCCATGCTGGATTGTCACCAAATCTCCTATTTTCAGAGATTCAAATGTTCTAGAACGATTTGAACCGAATGCTGCGATTTCTATAACTCCTGTTCCATCCCAAAGGTGAATTGTTCGAATTGTCCATGGACGACCTTTACTGGAAGTTCCTTGGTTACTTCCCATTGAAACAACCTGCCCTGAAACACTTGCCTTTGTAGGAATTAAGCCTAATCTGGTCCAATCTTCATTTCTATTGTAATCTATCAATTTGGTTCTACTATCTAAGAAAAGATGAGGTGTGCCTCGAAAAATACCCGGATTAGCATTGATTACCCCAATCTTCCCATTCCATTTTTCGGGATCAACAATTCCTTCTTCAGTTTCTTCAATTGTAATCATTGTATTACCTGCTCTTAGTGTGGCAACCCTTACTAATTCACCATATGAATTCTCAATTTCATGCCATGAATTATCTATAGAACCACGTACTGATAGTCTAGAAGGTAAATCTTGTATCGGGGTGAATTTTTCTGGAATGATGCATTCTATTGATGGAAGGAATTGACGTATAGATCTATTTTCTGGGTCAGATGAATAACCGCATATCTCTAGCCCTTTACAGTGAGGGCAATGTAACGGGTGCCCCTCAGGAGTGCCTTCAGGAGATAACCAACTCCAATCTTGTTCTTGGACTCTTTCCATTTGATCTCTAATTGCCATTAGTCGTTGTTTTTCTGTTTCCATCTCCGAATTAGGAAGTGCAGTGATTTCATGCACATGGCCATCAAGGAGGAACCAACCTGCTAGTGTGTCAACTCCTTGTTCATCAGAAGAACGAGTTTGATGCCATAACCAACGGTAGAAATTAATCTGAGCTTCTAAGTTTGGTTGTGGTTTACCTTTTCCGAATCCAGATTTAATATCTACAATTGTTGCGTGTTCTTTCCATCTATGGACAACATCCATCTCTCCAGATGCCCAACCTTCAGGGTGATGTATTCGTTGTGCAGAGGCGATTCTTGGGTCCTTCATCCATGGTCTAGAAACCTCCCATGCTTCCCACCACGAAATGTCATCTTCCGATTCTAGAAATCCTTCTGTAGAATTTTCTTCTCCAGGTTGAGATTGCCATCTTGGGGCAATGGGTGTAAATGGGTCACCATTTCTTCTGAATTTCTCTAGATGTGGCCCTCCTCCGGAAACTAGACATTTTTTTGCTTCAGTAATTTGCATTTTTATTGCTGATTTAATTTGATTTTGTATTGTTTGAATTTTAATGTCATCTGGCCCCTTTCCTTCCATTTTCCAAGGTGTTTTCTCCCATTCAATCAGAAAAATTTGGTATACGTATTCCGATACTGCTGGGACCAAAGAAGACAACCATTCTTCGATTCCATCCAACGAATCAATTTGTTTGGTTTCTACTTCTTCATAGTTATGCATGCCATTAAATTTCAAGAATGAGGCAATTCCATTTGGAAGCGAACCATCGTGAGGAGGACTTTCCATTAGCAGTCCAACTACTGCATCTTCCAACAAGATTCCTAGAATCATACTTGGTCGAACTGGCCCTCTCAATCCTATTCTTCTCTTTGCCATCCATGACCTAGGACATCTTTCCCAATTAACTAAAGAACTTCCACTCAATCTATTCCTTCTTCTTCTACCGGCGCCTCCAAAAGGGGGTTCATTAACTGGCATCTTTCTTCCCTCTATGATGAATAAAAGTATTCTCCGGATGATTTTTGTTCTCTGTCCTTCCTACTATCTTGCTTGTTAATTCTAGGTCTCTTCGAGTCTTGATCACGTCTGAATGTGATTCCTACATTTTTCAAAAATCGATTCATCCCCTTTCTTAGATGAAGTGGACCTATGGCATTTCCTTGAACGCCCCCCTCACCTTCAAAGACAAGAAGTGAATCACTAACAATATCAATGAAGTAAATGTCATGATCTATCACCATTGCAGCTTTTTCTTTCGAAACCATCGTTCGTCGAATTGCTTTAGCTGCT
>DAQW01000026.1:0-182 GCA_002503045.1 Euryarchaeota archaeon UBA39
AACAGAGCATTAGATGAAGTATGTAGGGCGTATAACCTGCCATGTATAAGTGGGAAAGATTCTATGAAAAATGATGCTACATTAGACGGTGAAAAAATCAGTGTCCCTCCCACGCTTTTATTCAGCTTAATCGGTAATCATTCAGATGTAAGAAAGGCGGTATCCAGTGACTTCAAACAAGT
>DAQW01000026.1:507-3466 GCA_002503045.1 Euryarchaeota archaeon UBA39
GGAGACATGATATATCTTGTCGGAGAAACTCACCAAGAGTTGGGTGCTAGCGAATTAGCTTTCATGTTACGCGATGAATCAAATGGAGAGAGTGGGATTGGAGGACGAGTTCCACAGATTGACACATCTAGGAATTTATCACTCTATCATAGTCTGACGAAAGCCATGTCAAATGAATTAGTTTCAAGTGCTCATGATTGTAGTGATGCCGGACTTGCGGCTGCAGTAGCAGAATGTTGTTTTGGATGCGACTCAGGTGCCGATTTAGATATTTCAGATATATTCCATGCAGATATTAATTTGAATGACTGGGGCGCTCTATTCGGGGAGAGCCTTGGTAGGATTTTAGTTAGCGTAAAACCAGAAAATTCTAAACTTTTTGAGGCTTCTATGGAAGGACATGAATGTAATTACTTAGGTAAAGTCAGCTCTAACGATGAAATAACAATTACAAACTCAAACAGTCCTGTTTTGGCTGCTTCAATGTCTGAACTTAGAGACTCTTGGAAAGGCACCTTGAACGGAGGTAGAAATTAATGATACCTAGAGTGGCAGTTCTTTCTGGTTTTGGAATTAATTGTGAGACGGAAACAATGGCGACTTTCGAAATGGCAGGAGCCAAAGCAGACAGAGTTCATGTGAATAGACTAGTCAATGGAGAATTAAATCTAGAAGATTACCACATTATGGCTGTACCGGGGGGCTTTTCCTTCGGCGACCATTTGGGAAGTGGCAGATTGATGGGCAATAGGTTACGTTTCGGACTGCGTGAACAAGTGAGAAATTTTGTCAAATCCGGTAAACCAGTAATTGGGATATGCAATGGCTTTCAAGTACTTGTGAAAATGGGATTATTACCTGGTGACGATGATGTCAGTTTAACTCAAACAGCATCCTTAGCGTTGAATGATTCGGGCCATTATGAGAATCGTTGGGCTACGTTAGAGTTCGATTCCCAAAGCCACTGCATTTGGACTAAAGGAATGACAAGAATCCGAGTTCCCGTACGCCATGGTGAAGGAAAATTCGTAACAGCTGACAAAAGCCTCCTTGATGACTGGCGTGAAGCAGGACAACTAGTTGTAAAATATGTAGATCCTTCAAGTGAATATCCTTCCTCAAGTGACGAAGTATTACCATATCCAATTTCTCCCAATCAAAGTTGGAGAAATATTGCAGGTGTATGCGATCCATCGGGATTAGTATTCGGTTTAATGCCCCACCCCGAAGCAAATCATTCAACATGGTTAGGCGCAACTTGGACTAGAGAAGATATAGAACATGGTGAAGGAGAAGGTATGATAATATTCAGAAATGCCGTAAATTATGTTACAGAAAATTTCGATAATTAAAATGAAAATCTTCATCCAATAGATATCTATCGGCATTATTATGACAACTCGTGATGCCACAGAATTATTCTCTGAATGGGCTCTAAGAAACAGAGATGAGGGAATGGAAAGTGGACACGCAAATTCAGTCAATGAAATGTTAAATATTGCAATTCCAATGCTTGTAGAACCATTTTCAGCGATAGATGTGGGTTGTGGAAACGGTTGGGTGTGTCGTAAATTACAATCAAATGATAATTGTAGTAAGGTAGTCGGAATTGACGGATCCATTGAAATGATTACCAAGGCCAAACAAAAGGGAGGAGGCGAATTTCATTTAGCAAAACTTCCGGGGTGGACCCCCTCACAGAAGTTTGATTTCATACATTCAATGGAATTTCTATATTACTTGAAAGACCCTCTAGAAATGTTGAAAATTTTCTTCAACGAATGGCTGAATGATAAAGGGGTTCTGATTGCAGGAGTTGACCATTATTTGGAAAATGTAGAAAGTCACGAGTGGCCAAAATCTCTCAATGTACATATGACAACACTGAGTGAAGAACAATGGCGACAAGGTATGGTTGATGCCGGATTCACTGATGTTGAAACAAGACGCGTAGGAATCAAGTCAGGATTTGTAGGGACATTAGCAATTTATGGTCGTAAAGACTGAAATTATTCTTCAACAGTATCATCCAGATAATTCTGGATTATTCAGCGTTTAATTTCATATATCCTGTAATCAGCATAGGTGCTGCAAGTATAGCGCAAAGTGATACCCACTCAGTAAAGTAAGCATCACCATTTACTGTATAACCACCTAATCCAGAGACGAATAACAAGGAGCCCGCTGCAACCATTGCTAGTTTTGCTTGAGTTTCTCCATCAGTCAAATTGACCATTGCCAAGAACATTAGGCATATTGTAAAATTCCACAATCCGAATACGAATAATTCTTGATTTACAACATCAACAAATGCTTCTTTATCCTCTCCGGATAGACTTTCCATCAACTCTGGATGTTCAGAATCAGCGTGGTCTGTGCCCCCTTCCAATCCTGTCATCAAAGGGCCTAATCCTAAGATTAGCATTATGATAACGGAGCCTACAGTAACCCATGTTTTTGGTTCCATAAGTGTTACTTTGATATCCATTTCACTCATCCTCCAAGTGGAGATATCCAGAGTACAGAATACCGCCTGCAAATACTGCACCCATGAGTTGGTCTGCTCCTAGTTCTGCGCCTTCAAGGCTTACTTCTCCATACGTAGCAAGAAGCCACATCATCACAAATGTTCCACCACAAACAAGTGTCATAATCGCTTGTGTTCGACCTTTCAAAAGGAATGCGGTTGCAATAAATGGAGGTACAATACTAATCGCCATTACCCCTAAAAAGAACATAGCTGATCTTATTTCATCCACCACAATTTGGTCTGTTGGAAGCCCATCTTTGGTTAGTTCTTCAATTATTTCTGCATCGCTAGCGAAGCCAGCCATCAGTGCCCATATGGCAAACATGAATGTGTGAGCTGCTGCGAACAACGTCAGCCAAATTTTAGGATTAAATATTTTCTTTTGATCCATATCATTCACCATCCCTGAGATGTAAAGCACCTGCGATA
>DAQW01000121.1 GCA_002503045.1 Euryarchaeota archaeon UBA39
GTAGGTGCTGCAAAGTTGATGGGAACAGACATTGCACCATTGCCGAATCTGTTTTGCCAACCCAAGGGGCCGATAGTTGAATCTTCCAAAGTCCATTCTGATTGCCCATCATTGTTGATGTCTATACTTACTTCGTCGCCAATTCTACCGTGGATTAAATCGGTTTGAAATGATGATAAATCATAATTTGAACCAGTAAATTTGAACTGAACAGATTCTGCCAATGAAGATAGTATTGTGTTCCCAGAGTTTGAAAATGAATTCCATGGTCCACCATCTAGGCTAATTTCGGTAGTAGATGTTCCAGAAATAACAAAATTAGTGGAAATTTGAGAAATTGGTCTAGCGGATGTATACAAAGGAGTGGTAATTGTTCCCCCAGTAATAGAATCGCCATCCCAATTTGCACCAGTTAGATTCCACCCCATATCAGTAGGTGAACTATCAAATGTCGTTGCAATTCGCCCATTAAGGTGAATACCCTGAACTAAAGGTGTTTGAGCACCATTTGGAGTAGCGAAATACAACTTAACTCTTAGTTCAGGAAATAGTTCAGAATCAATAGGTCCGAGATCTAGATGATGGTCTTCTCGGTTAATGAATCCTGGAATTGGTGTGTTTGATCTCCCATCTAGAATTGTAGTCAATAGTATTGCATTGTTTGGAATCTCTGCATCTATGCTCATCATTCCATATGCTCCTGGAGTCATTGCATTACTGCCGGTAATTGATGGTCCAAAAGAGGGACTAGTCCAGTTTGCAAAATCAGCTCCTCCTCCTCCACCTGCGGGCTCAATAGAAACATCATCAATGTTCCAACCAGTGTAAGTAACTGAACCATCTGTTGTTCCTAGGCCAAATCTTACTTGGAATGCTGGATTATTTTGAACATGAGTTCCTATGTTGTATGTGACTTGTTGATAGGATCCATCGTTCACTCCACCATTATTAGAATAAATTTGTACCCAACTTCCTTGGGCATTTTTGACTTGAATATATGCGTGGTCGTAGTAATGATATTCCACTCCCAATCGCTTCCAGAATTTCAAGTTCCAAGTTCCTGAGCAACCTGAGCAATCTATTACTGGGCTTGTGGCCCAATAGGTACTAGACATACCATTTGGATAATTGCCGTTGTATGTGTAAATGGCCTTAGTGCCACCATGCACTCCTGCATTTTGTCCCAATACGGAATCGTATCCCCATGACCATCCTCCTCCTGATTGTAGAGTCCAACCTTGAGGGGAATTACTGGGACCAGTTTCAAAATCCCATTCCCATTTTTTGGGCAACATCTGAAGATTTGATTGATTTACATTTATTCTATCCAATGTTGCGCCCGTTGCATTCCAATCTGTGGAACCGGTCCATGAAATAATTTCGTTACTATGCAGTACAGATGGTTCAATAGTTAAATTCAATCCAGTGACTGCTTCGTTTTCTGGAACTTCAAGAGTTAATGCGGTTGATGTTGCATTTGGAAATGCTGAAACCGAAATTTTAGTGGGCGTTCCTATTGAAGTAAAATTTGGTTCTTGGT
The DNA here is from genome assembly GCA_002503045.1 of Euryarchaeota archaeon UBA39. GTDB lineage: Archaea > Thermoplasmatota > Poseidoniia > Poseidoniales > Thalassarchaeaceae > MGIIb-N2. Next base: position 1,541 of record DAQW01000121.1, read on the forward strand.
GGATGTTTACGGTAGATGGAGGTGAAGCATATGAAGCCACAGAAAATGCATAGATCAATATTAGCAGCCAAACTACCCTTGCCCTCGGCTGCGTCATGCTTGTCTAAAGTAAAGGGCGATATGTAATTCCTTTGCCGTAAAATGATCAAAATTCATCCCAAATGCACATGGACCTAAGGGTGTTCGCATTAACATGGATATTGATGATGCGAAACGTCTAGCAGGCATTGAGGCAGCGAAATTCATCAAGAATGGAATGAACGTTGGATTAGGAACTGGTTCAACAGTCAAACATACTGTTATTGAATTAGGTAGGAGAGTAAAAGAAGACGGTTTAGAGATTGTTGGCGTTCCAACTAGTTTAGCCACTGAGAAATTGGCACAAGAAGTTGGTATTCCACTGATTGAACTTTCTGATGTTGAACGATTAGACATTGTAATTGATGGAGCAGACGAATATGATCCGAATTTCCAACTAATTAAGGGAGGTGGTGCAGCATTATTGAGGGAAAAAATTGTTGCTCAGCAAAGTTTAGCCATGGTTGTAGTAGCAGATGATCGCAAACAAGTAGAAACTTTAGGTGCTTTTCCATTACCAATAGAAGTTACAAATTTCGCATATTTATCTACAGTAAGGGCATTGAGTAACCTTCTGAAATGTTCTGTTAAAATTCGAATGGAAGGCAATAAACCATTGATTACCGATAATGGTAATTTAATTGCTGATGCGGAGACAGGTCCGATAATATCTAATCCGATTGAATTGGAAAATGAAATTTTACATGTTGCTGGAGTAGTTCAGGTTGGATTATTCAATAATATGTGTGATGCAGTTGTTTTAGCTGGTTCAAATGGTGTATCTACACATTTCAGAACCAATGGTCGACTTTCTTCTTGACCGGTCCGATTAAAGAGGGTGGTTCTTTCGCAAGGCTGGGTCTGTAGCTTAGTCAGGTAGAGCACCCGGCTCTTAACCGGGCGGTCGCGGGTTCGAACCCCGTCAGACCCGCTTCATAGGTATTCATAGGTTTGAACCCCTTCGTACGGTTCGGTGAAGAGATGAAGACAGGTTGGATTGGAGATGTTCTCTCAGGAGATCTAGATCATCAATCGGTTGAATTGAAAGGGTGGGTACATCGTTCTCGAGGTTCGAATAAGATGCGTTTCGTAGTACTTCGGGACTCAACCGGGACCATACAATGTGTTGTTAAGAGAGATGTTGTTGGTGATGAGATGTTTGAGGATGTTAAGTCTGCTCTAATTGAATCTAGTTTAATTTTTAGAGGCAATGTTCTCCCTACTGACCGTGAACATGGCCATGAGATACAAGTTGAGAGTGTAGAGATTGTAGGTCCAGTAAATCCCGAGACTCCTTACCCGATTACTCAATCTGTAATGGACGTAGATAATTTGAGTGAAAATGCATTTTTATTGGATAATCGCCATCTTTACTTACGTACAGAACGTATGACACAGATGCTAAAAATTCGATCATCTGTTTTCGGAGCTATTCATCAGTATTTTCGAAACCATGATTTCATCGAATATCAAGCTCCAAACTTTGTTGCAGGAGCCGTCGAAGGAGGCAGTACTTTGTTTGAAGTACCATATTTTCCAACCGAGGAAAATCCTGATCGGAAAGCGTATTTGACTCAATCTTGGCAATTATATGCAGAAGCAGCAATGCCTGCATTAGAGAGATTATACACCATTGCTCCATCATTTAGAGCTGAAAAGAGTCGTACCACACGACATTTATCTGAATTCTGGCATGCTGAAATGGAAATCGCATGGGCTGGAAATAATGATGTAATGGAGCATGGCGAGGCTGTTGTTCGAAAGATTGCCCAAACCGTTCTTGATGAACGTGAGAAAGAATTGAGCTCACTTGGACGTGATCTAGAATTAATCACTAGGTATGCAGACAATCCTTATCCGAGAATTCGTTACGATGAGGCGGTAGAAACATTACAGAAAATGGGTGTTGAAATTGAGTGGGGGCAAGATCTTGATTATTCAAAAGAGAAGATTCTTACACAGGATTTTGAAGTACCTCACTTCCTTACTCATTACCCGAAGGTTGCTAAACCATTTTACCATCGAGTCGATCCTGATGATGAAAAATACGTACTTTGTCATGATTTACTTGCTCCTGAAGGATATGGGGAAATTATTGGTGGCGGAGAAAGAACTTGGTCTGAAGACGAGATTTTGAAACGGATAGATGAGGAGGGTACACCTAGGGAACCATATCAATTCTACATTGATGTAAGGACATATGGAGGGGTTCCTCATGGTGGATTTGGATTGGGTGTCGACAGAGTATGTGCATGGTTAGCTGGAGCGGATCATATCAGAGAAGTAATTCCATTTCCTAGAGATTCTAGGAGAGTATATCCCTGACTATTGTTCAATGGTTGCTGAAAATTCTGCTTGAATTCTTTCCACCTGTTTGGACAGAACGAATAGAATCATACTAGCTGTAATTGCAAAAACTCCTACCAATGTTGCTGCAAACGCAGCTAATGCTACCCCCACACCCACAGTATCATGTGGGCCCCCTATGTTTACCAATTGGTCTGCCATTTGGAATCCTACCCAGAACAAAATCACTCCTGGGATTCCAAAAAGAATTAGAGGATGTTTTGACTCAAGCATCCAATAAAGCAATCTTGAGAATCCAGAGATTGTAGTTAATGATTGTTGATTTGTTTGTTTTGCATTTGACTTTACTTCAATAACTAGAACTCTCAAATGTTCTGGCAAATCACCAGGTGTATCATTTCTATCTTGTTTAGAAATTTCTTCCAATCCAGATTTTGTACAAATTGCATGTTGGATTGTTACTTCTGAATAAGCATGTGCATCTGCTTCTAAAATCGTCTCTTCACTTGAATGTCGTCGATCAGTAGGATCCATTTTCAACGCCAAGAGAATATCTGGTGCAGTTCTAGCAGATGTGAATAATAATGGAAGATTAGAGAGTCTCCAATCATTATCAAGAGAAATAACAATAATTTGTTCACTATGAATCAAGTTTTTCAAAGAATTAGCAATTTCAGGGGCTGTGGACCAATTTGAATGAAGAAAAACATTAGCTCCACATTCCATTGCAATCTCCTTTTCAGTTTCATCATCTTGTAATTGTATGACATGCACATGTTCTGTAAATTCGAGTGCCCGAATAACTGCCGAACCAATTCTCAACGATTGATTTCTTGTTACAAAACAGATGTCCACGAGGGTCGGTTAAATCGAACATGCATCAAACCATCGCTTACAATTCGTGAAATATTGTAAATTCTGCAAAGATGGGTAAGAGCCATCATCCAGTGGTCAATCCCGAAACATGCATGTTGCTGTGGTCATGCCTGCTCGAAATGAGGAAGCATTGATCTCATCGTCAATTAATTCTGTTCCCGATATTGTTGAATGTTTAATTGTAATTAATGATGGTTCAACAGATTCCACTGAAAAAGTCGCATCTATTTCACTCGATAATTTATCTTCTTCACGCGCAATAGTCACAAAATTGGTGAATGGAAATGGAAGTGGAGTAGGTTCGGCTATACTACTTGGAATTTCAGAATTAACTAAACTAGTTGAAAATCCAGAAGAATGGGCAGTAGTAGTCATGGCAGGAGATGGTCAAATGGATCCAAATGATTTGCCCAATTTGGTCACATCTTTAGGAACCTTTGATCACGTTAAGGGAAATCGCTTCCAGCATTCTTCAGGTATAGAAAATATGCCAATTATTCGAAGAATTGCTAGTAAAACAATCGGATTACTTACATCATTAGCGACTGGTTGGAACTGGGGGGATCCTCAATGTGGATACACAGCAACTCGTCTTTCTCTTTTATTGCGACATCCTCGCTTGAATAATTGGAAAGGTTATGGTTATCCCAATTGGTGGGCCTTATCTTTCTCAGAATCATCTGAATCAGTTACAGAAGTTCCAGTACGTTCCGTATATGGATCTGAAAAATCAGGAATACGAATTCTTAGTTTCCTTCCTAAAGTATCTCTAATGTTGTTTTTTGGTACTTGGAGAAGAGGATGGTCATGGTATGTTCGAGGAAAAGGAAAGCGTCGTGCACCCTTATTTATTCGAATCTTAATTACTGTATTTTGGTTTATATCATGGTTTTCCGTGATTGCGTCTGTGGTCGATTATCGATTAATTGTTGTAGCATTACCTCTGTTAATGCTTGTTCGACTTTTTGATGTTCAAGAACAGAAAGAAAGGACTAGATTGTCAACAGAGTTTGAAATGTAATGTTACTTTCCAACTAACATGGAAGACGAATCCGATACTGGTCGGCGTAGTCTTTTTGCCATAATTGGTTTACCTGCATTACTTGCATCTATGTGTTGCTTACCTAGTGTAGTGATGGTATTACTGGGTCTTTCTACAGTAACTGCAGCTGCTTCACTATCTGATCAACTATATTGGGGATTAGATGGCTGGTCTTGGTTCAGGCCAACGTTACTGGGCATTTCAACGATTTTACTGATTTCTGGATTGGTAGTTTATTTCAGGAATAGAGGTATTTGTAGTCTTGATGATGCAGTTCGTAATCGTAGAAAGGTAATCAATACTGTTTTACTAGTTTCAATTTCCTCTTATCTACTCTATTTGTTATTCAATTACGTAATTTTAACAGAGATTGGGATATTGCTTGGTTTACCTTGGGAATCATCTAGATTCTGGACCAAGTGGTAAATTAACCAGTAAAAACATGAACTGTATGTTTTAATTTGTATTATGGTCGGAGCCCTTCAAGACCTTCGCGTTCTTGATTTGAGCAGAATTTTAGCAGGTCCTTTTGCTACACAGAATTTGGCTGATTTGGGTGCTGACGTAGTCAAGGTTGAGGCTCCATGGGGAGATGATACTCGTAAATGGGGCCCACCTTTTGCTGATAATGATGGAGAGCAAACAGCAGCATATTTTCAATCATGTAATCGAGGAAAGAGGTCTATTTCAATTGACGTTAAATCAGAAGAAGGAATTACATTACTTAGAGAACTAATTCTTAATTCTGATATACTTGTTGAGAATATGAAAGTAGGTACTCTATCTCGAATAGGACTGAATCCAAGTGAATTGATTAAACAAAATCCTAGATTGATAATTTGTCAAATAACTGGTTTTGGACAATATGGATCACGTGCAAATGAACCTGGTTATGATGTTGCATTACAGGGTATGTCGGGGATTATGTCAGTCACAGGTGAGTCTGGAGGTCCTCCAGTTAAGGTAGGAGTTGCATGGATTGATGTATTAACTGGTTTTGCTGCTACATCCGCAATTCTTGCTGCACTACATCATAGAGAACGAACTGGCGAGGGACAAATAATTGATTTGAGTTTGTTTGATGTTGCATTAATGTCAATGGTTAATCAGGCTCAGAATTGGATTTCTAGTGGTGAATCACCTAGTCGAATGGGTCATGCCCATCCTAATATTGTTCCATATCAAGGGTTTCAGGCTAGGGACGGATGGTTTATTCTTGCTACAGGTAATGATAACCAATATTTCGCAGTATGCAAATTAATTGGTAGAGATGACCTATGTTTGCCACCTTATGATACAAATGCAGGGCGTTTGTCAAATCGAGAATATTTAGTCAGCGAACTCCAAACTATATTTTTAGAAGATTCAATTGAAAGTTGGTTAACTAATCTTGGTAATATTGGCGTACCTTGTAGTCCTATAATGGACATCGGTCAGGCATTTACTGATAAACAAAGTAAAGATAGAGATGCTATTTGGACATTAGATGATGGTTCTTCATCTGTAGCCAGTGCTTTCAGATTTTTTTCATCTACGCCTGCCGTACCTGGCCGTTCACCACCAAAATTGGATGAACATCGTTCAGAAATAATCAGAGATTGGTTGGGATAATACGTCAAATTTTGTACTCGCGGCCCCCCACACGTTCCATGGCAGCCTCATCAATAACCAAGGTTTCGTCATTTTCACGCTTACGTAAAGCAATGTCTAGTCATTCTCGAACAGTCAGATTAGCCACTTGGTGTTCTATTTTGAACAAACTTTGGGATTTAGCTCCTCCATTGTTAATTGGAGTGGCAGTCGATGTGGTGGTAGAGCGTGAAGAATCCCTTTTATCGGGATTAGGAATTATTGATCCATGGCATCAATTGATAGCACTTTCAATTGCAACATTTTTAATTTGGGGTTTGGAATCTATCTTTGAATATTTATATGGGATTTTATGGAGAAATTTGGCCCAAACGGTCCAACATGAATTCCGATTAATGTCATTTAATCATGTTCAGAAACAAGGGATGTCTTGGTTCGATGAACGGCAAAAAGGTGATCTTATGGCAATTATGAATGATGATATCAATCAATTAGAGAGATTTCTAGATAAAGGTGCGAATGACCTATTACAGGTTTCAACAACAGTTTTAGTTGTTGGAGCAGTTTTCATTGCTATTTCATGGCAAGTAGCACTTTTTGCAGTTTTACCAATTCCAATTATTATATGGGGCTCATTTAGGTATCAGAGATCTCTTGAACCAAGATATTCAGAGGTACGCTCAGCAGCTGGAAAAATGAATGCATTGTTGGAAAATGACCTTTCAGGTATGTCCACGATCCAATCATTTACTGCTGAAGATAGAGAACTAATACGAGTTGAATCCTTATCAAATGAATATCGAGATGCAAATCGTCGTGCAATTCGATTGTCAGCAGCCTTTGTTCCTCTTATTCGAATGGCAATTTTGGTTGGTTTTACGGCTACATTGTTGTTAGGCGGATGGTTGACTTTACAGGATTCAATGGCCATTGGGGCTTATTCTGTGCTTGTTTTCATGACCCAGAGACTTCTTTGGCCATTGACTAGATTAGGTGAAACCTTTGATCTTTACCAAAGAGCTATGGCATCTACAACACGAGTACTGGATCTACTAGAGACTCCAATATCAATTAAGGATGGAGAACATAATTTGTCATCTTCCATTGCATATTCCAGTGACATTCTAATCAATGATTTAGATTTCTCATACCCTGAAAGAGAAGTTTTGTTTTCAGGACTCAATCTCAAAATTTCAGCGAATAGAATTCTAGGTGTAGTTGGGCCTACTGGAAGTGGAAAAACAACACTTGTCAGATTATTACTTAGATTTGCTATGCCATCTAGAGGACAGATTTCTTGGGGAGACCATAGGATTGATGAATTTACTTTAGACAGTTTAAGAAGTAATATTTCACTAGTTTCTCAACACGTCATTCTATTTCCAACTTCAATTGAAGAGAATATTCTATATGGGAACCCAAATGCTACAGCAGAAGATGTTAGAGAAGCTGCAAAGATTGCAGAAGCATCAGAATTTATTGAAAATTTACCTGAAGGATGGTCAACATTAGTAGGTGAAGGAGGGCATCGATTATCAGGTGGTCAGAGACAACGTGTAGCTATTGCTAGAGCAGTTCTGAAAGATGCCCCATTGTTGATACTTGATGAAGCAACATCAGCAGTAGATAATGAAACTGAAGCAGCATTACAGCGTTCGATTCGAAGAATTAGTAAAGATCGATCAACATTGATAATTGCACATAGACTTTCTACAGTTCGTAATGCAGATACAATAGTGGTTTTAGATGATGGTGAAATTGTTGAATCAGGTACTCATGATGAATTAGTCAGTCTAAATGGTCTGTATTCTCGCCTCTGGAATGTACAAACTGGAGGCCCCGGAAATGTTTGATAATGCGAATGCCTCATAGGGTACTTCTGTTTGCTTTGCACGAGTATGACATGGACGACTGGCAGACTTTCGATATTGGTAATCCAACAGAAGAGCATGCAATGTTGCGAGAAATGATTCGTGATTTTGTTCAAGAAGAGGTAGAACCGCAGGCTCATGAACATGATAAGCATGAGAAATTCAATGTAGATTTATTTCGTCAACTTGGAGATTATGGTTTACTTGGGATTACGGTTCCAGAAGAATACGGTGGAGCTGGCTTGGATGCGACTGCAGCGGTAATTGCCAACGAAGAAATTTCTGCCAGTGATCCAGGATTCGGTTTAGCATATCTTGCTCATTCGATGTTATTTGTGAATAATTTAGCACAAAATGGATCTGAAGAACAGAAAACAAGAATTTTACCAAAGGTTTGCTCTGGTGAATGGATTGGTGCTATGGCTATGTCTGAGCCTAATTATGGGACCGACGTTTTAGGCATGGAGACAACTGCAGAGTTGAATTCAGATGGTAATTGGGTAATAAATGGAAACAAAATGTGGATTACAAATGGCTCGATTGATGATGAAAGAACACCTGCTGATGTGGTATGGGTATATGCGAGAACAGGAGTAGATGATCGTGGACGCCCACAATTATCTACATTTATTATTGAAAATGGAGCACCAGGGTATTCAGTTGGACAGAAAATCTACGATAAGACAGGGATGAGAGCCTCTAATACTGCAGAGCTTGTTTTTGCAGACTGTATTGTTGGTCCTGAAGCATTGGTCGGTTCACCTGGTTCCTCTATTCATCATATGATGAAGAATCTTGAAATTGAACGACTTACTCTGGCAGCAATGTCTCTTGGTATCGCTCGTCGTTCATTGGATATCATGAATCGATATGCATCTGATAGAGTTGCTTTCGGAAAGCCAATTCGATCCTTCGGTCAAATGCAGAGATATATCGGAGAATCATATGCTGAATATCGTGCAATGAGAGCCTATGTTTACGATACTGCACGTTTGCTTGATTTGAATGAAGGAGGTCAGAGACTCGATAGCGATGGTGTGAAATTGTATGCTACAACTAAGGCAAAAGAAATCGCAGATAGAGCCATCCAAGTTCTAGGAGGGTATGGGTATGTTGCTGAATATGTTGTTGAGCGATTATGGCGAGATTCGAAGTTGATGGAAATTGGTGGTGGAACTATTGAAAGCCATCAAAAGAACATTACAAGAGATCTTGCAAAAGATCCTGATGCGGTGAATCGCTGATGCCACGTGAAACATTCATTGAAATTCTTGGTTTGAAGGATTTAGACAGGGCAGGTTGGCTTAGATCCGGTCTTAATAATGTTGAATCAGTAGCAGCTCATTCATGGGGAGTTGCTTTTTTAGCGTTCCATCTTTGTCCTGATGAACTAGATAGAAATCGTATTTTGCAGATGGCTATTTGTCATGATGTTGCGGAAGTACGAGTAGGGGATATTACTCCTCATGATGGTGTTTCTTCAGAGGATAAAGTAGCCATGGAGACAAAAGCAATGGTGGAAATAAGTGAAAAATTACCACGAGGTAAAGAGATGTTGGAATTATTCGAGGAATATGAATCTGGAATAACTCCTGAGGCACGTTTTTTGAAATTATGTGATAAATTGGATATGGCATTACAATCCTACGAATATCAGAATAGAACAGATCATGATTTGTCTAATTTTCGAATAACTGCCAGTAAATTAGTCATTGAATATGGTTATCCTGATTTATTGAGAAGTAAGTAGCTCCGCCCGGATTCGAACCAGGGTCACCAGGTCCAAAACCTGGTATGATGGACCACTACACCACGGGGCTGTTGACCTTTCGTAGGGCATATGGGATTTGGTACTTACGGGTAAATAATTATTCAATTAAGCTAATATTTGGTTTGAACATTACAATGAAAACATCAATGGTTATTTCTTCATCAGTGTCTGAGCCCAAAGGATCAATACCGAAGGGAGCATTGACATCCAAGTCCAAATCAATTGATAGTTCTCCTTCTCCCCATCCGGTGTCAGTCCAATTTTGTAATGCTTGGAACTCATTAATTGCTGAAATTGTCAATGTTTCACCATCGTAATTTGGATATATAGTAAGATCGAGTTCGATTGGTAAACAACTACTGTCTTGTCCTGAAAGATTGTTTTGTGGATCATTCCATTGAGCAGTTAAATCATTTTCAATAATATCTCCTGCCACTGAATCGCATTGACCCGAAATTCCTGATTCTTCCTCTGATGTGATAATAATGTCAATATATCCAATTGTAAATCCATCGGGAATATTGATTTCAGATAAATCAAAAAGCACATTTCTTGTTTCATCATCTTGCACTGTCTCTACAGCTTGCATTGTTTCATTCTGAGTTTCAAATACAATACTCCATTCTTTCAAATTTGTATACTCATTTACTGCGTCAGATCTTACTACTAACAAATCATATCCAGTGTAACTGAACATGATTATCGTTGCAATGATTGAGGCTACAATGTATCTGTTTGCCTCACTATTTGAAAATATGTTCGATAATATTTCAGAAAAATCACCTTTTTGAGAATCCATCAAATCACCTAAATAATTGCAGAATATACTGCACTGAGTAGAATAATAAATACAACCATTACACCTACTGCTTTCGAAAATAATTGTAAATGATTATTTTCCATATCTGGAATATTTAGTTCATCTAATGAAATTAATTTTTTAGATATACTTTCTCCTTCTTCAACTAATTTGAGCATTATTCGTTCTTCCCATCCTATGAAAATAGCCACTACCATAGCAAGTATGGCAGATGATACCATTTCTGAAACAGGCAAGAAAGATTGTAATAATTCAATCATAGATGATGTTACAATAAGTAGCATCAGTATTACAATTATTCTACTCATCCAACTATTTTCACTTGATCTTGAATCAATAATATCAAAATTAAGAATAATATACATCGCAATTAATGGTGTGAATAAATATACTAGCGCATTAGTAGTAAAATTATACCAAATATCGTATGTTTCTGGATAATCCTCGCATACACTGTACATACAACTATTTACAATGTCTAAAACTGCATAGTCAGCAATTCCACTAATTGTTCCTACAGCAAAAATAAGTAATACAACAAGTAAAAACCCATTCATTCCTTTATGTGATGCCCTCCAAGATTCACCCACAGTTAGAATTAAGATTGCGATTGAGCCGATAGTTGCATTGATATTGTGACCAATCCATGCTGGTGCATATGAGTAGGCAAACTCGCCTAATTCAATGGCCCCTCTACCAATAAACTCATCGTTAATCGAAATTACTTGCGCTAACCACCATGTCATTTCTCTCCCATGTATTCCTATCAAAACCAGCCCTGCAGCAAATGACATTCTTCGTGCAGTCAAGTCATTATTTCTGATTTCTTCAGTAAGAAATCTGAAATATACAGAAATCAGTAGAACAAACGGTATTACAAAAATGATGTCAGTAATACCAAAATAGCGATAATTAGTCATCATCATGTAGACTGCAGATAGTAACGACATTCCTAGAATACCTGAAATAATGTACTTAATCGTCGATGAATTTTGTAAGATTGGATATGGAAATAGTAACGGAATTGTTGCAGCGAGGAATCCTGAAATTATGAATAATGAATTTCTGCTAAAGATAAAGAATTGAAGGTCCACATCACCATCACTAAATGCTAAAATTATGGAATGAGATGAATAAGCAAGTCCTTGAATAAATAAACACAAACCTAGAATTTGTCCTACCATGAAATCTATCCATATTCTATTCTTGGATCGATTTAGTAGAATCAATGATACGATTCCTAACAATAGATATACAATCGCCGCAACAGGAACCATGGATTCAAGTTCGGCCATGTACCTGCGAGAATACTATAGGTTATACCTATTATCACGAATACACATAAATTCGATACGGTGAAAGACGACCTCTTTTCTTGGAGTAATATGGGGGTTAGGATTCAAGCGTTATTGTTAGTATTTGTCTTGATGATTATGCCATGGAGTGCATTAGTTCCATCTACTTCTTCTGATTCAGTAATTGAATTAGAAAATACAATTGAAGTCCAATCTGCAAATTATTTACCACCTTGGAATCCAGGAAATGCCTTAATTGATCCTTCATTTCATAATCTAAATTCAGATATTGTATCTGTTATTGTACTCACTGATCGACTTTTAACACTACATGAATGGCAATTAGAACATGGATTTTTGATAGCACAATCTCCATCTAAAGGTTCTGATAAATTAGTCGAAGTATTTCCTTCACAAGGTATTCTTGAGCATAGGACAGTGAATTTACCCGGCTCTATAATTCCGAAATTATCTGGAGTCCCTGGAGTTCGTGCTGTATTTCCTGATCCAGGTATTCCAGAAACCTCTGATTTCACAGTAGATGTTTCTCCATCAAGTGTTCGTTCTGGTGAACTTCATGGAGCTACTGATGTATGGGATAACGGTAGAAATGGTTCTGGAGTTATAGTTGCAGTTGCAGATAGTGGAATTGATTTTGCTCATCCAGACCTTAATGGGACTCAAGCTCGCTACAACAATGTAACATCGCCGTACCACGATTGGCCTCTAATGCATGATCCAATGAGTATTCTTCTTTGGTTACGTGATGCTAAAGCATATCCTGAAGATTCGGGGTCTTGGTGGTCAGATACTAGCGATACCGATCTAGACTCAAATAATGATTCAGAATTAGATGGAACTGGTTTCAAAATTGGTAACATTCCTGTTTCTATTTCTGGAGTATACCACATTGGTGAACATCCTGATTCAAAATTAATATCTCGTGCTGGTGGCGATGTACCTGTCTTAGTAGTTGATTCTACAATTTCAGGAATTTATGATACAGTATACGTAGATCTTGATAGAGACGGAAATTTCAGTGATGAAATCCCAATGTCAAAGGGTAATGAGACAGCAGGTTTAGACCTAAATGAGGATGGATTATGGGATAGATCTGCAGGTTTAATTTGGTGGATATCTGATGGAATACATGGAGTTCCTTATGGAGATATTTATGCAGCAAGAAATGGATACCAAAATAGGATTCCCGGAAATGGAGATATGGTTTTGTTCATGATTAATGATGTAAATGAGGGAGGTGGGAATCATGGAACATTATGTGCGTCTGCAATAAATGCACAGGCTCAAGTTTCTAATGGAAAGGTATTGGGAATGGCACCTGGTTCAAAGACAACTGCAGTTGCTAATTTGTATTCATATGGGTCAATGTTGGATTCATATCGTTTCATTTCTGAAGGTTATGATGGAAATTCATCAACAGATGAACAACCTCACATTGGTTCATTTTCGTTCGGATATTCAGGTACACACAATGATGGTGCTGATCCAAATAGTATGTATTTAGATTGGTTAACTCGAGTACATAGTCCAACAACTACCTACTTTGTAGCAACTGGAAACGGAGGACATGGATACGGAACCACTGCTGCGCCAGGCGGGGCTCATGGTGTAATTTCAGTTGGAGCGTTTAGTTCCAAGACCGGTGAATCAAACGGAGGTACTTGGGGGCAATCAACATCTTGGTCTAATCGTGGGCCAAACTCAGTTAGTAGATTAGATCCGGATATTGTCGCTGTTGGATGGTCTGCTACTGGTGATCGAACACTGAATGAAAGAACTAATGCAAACGATGCGCATACAGTTTGGGGCGGTACCTCACTAGCTACTCCAATTGCTGCAGGCCTAGGTGCTTTGATTGTTCAAGCGTGGAAAGATGTACATGGGACTTATCCGACTTCCGAACAGGTTCGTGATATTATGATGTCAACTGCAGATGATAGGGGTTATGATCCATTAGTTCAGGGAGCAGGCTGGGCCAATGTATCTAGGGCAGTTGCAACAATAGTAGGTGAAAATGGAACAATGTCGGTTGAACCTGCCTCATGGATGACTGGAATTTTCGATGGCGCTCATCGTGATGCTAATTTGAATTTAATTCGGCCAGGTGAAAACCAAACAATGTCGCTTACTTTGTCCAATCCCAGTGCTACGAATGTTTCTGTTAATCTTGAACCACAAATCATGGTGCCTATGCAACATTGGGCAATGAACTGGAATAGTACTGAAACTGGACCTAATGCTACTTGGGATGGATATCAATCAGATACTCCTGATATTCTTATTCCAATTCATGTGAGTGGTGATTCGAACTATACTCTTCCTAATGCAACTACTCTAGTTCGAGCCAGAGCTGCGATGGATGGTGCAGGATTTGATGGAAATCAAAATAGTGAATCGGAAAATCGAGTGTACCTGAGACTTTGGCGTTGGACTGATCGTGATGGAGATGGTATGTTCCATGATGATCAAAACAACAATAATTTTGTTGATTCTGGTGAATGGACTGAAGATAGTAATGAGTTTGCTATGCTTACGGAGCACGTATATGCCTCGGGACAAGTCGAGGTTCGAATGGGTATGCCATTAGAAGAATCTGATGATGGATTATTACTAGCTGTTTGGAGAGAAAATATTCGTGCAAATCAAATAGATCCATTGCCAATAGAGATTGATTGGACTGCTTTTGGTACTGTAAATGACTCGTGGGTAAATGTTAGTTCTAATGTTATTATCCCATCAAATTCATCATCTCAGATTAATGTCTCTATTGATGTGCCAAGTAATGCAGACTCAGGACTCAGGCAACACGGAATTAAGTTGATTTGGAATTCAACAACATATAATTCATCAATTTCTGAGTGGATGTGGCCAATTATTACAAATGTAGCTTACGTTGGTTCTTTTCACAGTAATCCCAAGCCATTAGATGGTAATGTGACGAATCAATCGTTGTATGAAGAAACGTGGATGCAGGGTGCACAAAGATGGGGATGGAGGGCTGAATCGGGTGATTGGAAGATGTTCAGTATTGATTGGCCAACTGGTTATACAGAAAATGGAACAGCACTCATAGATGTTGATTGGGACGATAATATCTACACTGATATCGATGTTCATTGGATGTCTGAGACGTTCCATCCTTACAGTTTCACCAATCCGCAAGCATACGGTTCTCGAACAATGAGGATGGAATCTAGTTCTACTAACAAACATTCGGGCAGTGGAATATATACTTATGAGACAAATACGGGTTCTTCTAATGAATTCCTCACAGCATCTTCCAGTCAGGGAATAAAGCAAGTGATGTTACACTCTGCAATGCACGGAGTAGGAACAAACGATAATCCGATTTCTATTGATGTAGGAATTATTGCTCCATTGGATGGAGGATTTGGTTGTACTATAGAAGATTGGAGGTATGCAGACCGAAATGAATCAGTACGATTGGGATCAACAATGGATATTGATATTATTTCGGCTGAAGCAGTTGGTTGGAGCCAGCCAACTCTATTGAGTGGACAAACAGTTTCACAAGATATTGCTGATGATCACACATCAGCATCATACATACATTCGTTTTCTGTGAATGAACTTTCTGAAATGACTATTTCAACTACAAGTTTTGATATTCCAGATTTAGATTTGTATATCGGTCGTGATTTAAATGGAAATGGAATCATGGATTTTGGAAATGAGGAAAGAGCTAGTTCAGGTGAATTCAATTCTGATGAATCTGTATTTATTGATAATCCTCAAGATGGATTATGGTTTGTTGTAGTTCATGGATTTAATGTAGGAAACGGAAATGGTACTTTTCAGTTGAAAATTGATACAGTTTCTAGTGGAATCGGAACTAATTCTGGACTTAATGTTGAGAATATATCTGCATTAAATGAATCTAATATTCTTAGTGAATGGCCTAATGGTTCAAACGAATTCAATGGAGAGATACCCACTTCTGCATGGGTTCTCAATTTGTCAATGAATAGACCTAGTGAATCAGGTATTTGGTCCGGAACCATAGATTTGACGTTAGAGGGTGGTGCAGAAATTCGTCTTAAATACATATATAATTTAATTGAACATCCTCCTGATATACAGTTTACATTCCCTCATAATGGAACAATTACTAACATTACGAAAGATATTGGTCTATATGTTGTTGATACTGATTTAGGTTTCAATCTTACAGGATTAAATTGGACTCAAAATGGAGTTTCGGAATTGATGAATGTCACTGTAGATGTTCAAAATCTCAATGGTTCATTTTCAAATCGAACTATGGAATGGTATCATTTGAATAATCAAGATGTTAATCTCTCACAACAAGCACATTACGATTTGATGAACGATACTCTGCGTGAGGTTTGGATAAATGCTACCATGTCTTCTATTGAAGGATGGCATTTCCACGATGTATCGATATTAGATCATGGTAATTTATGGAATGCCACGAGTCTAGCAATTGAGTATGATATTACATCTCCAGTAATTGGATTGGGTAATTGGCGTTCAATCTCAAATGAATCATTTATTGGTGATATGAGATTGATTACTGAACCTGGTGTTGAAGTTTGGATTAATGGAACTCCTTTGGAGCTTGATTCTACAGGTTCTACCTTACTTTCATTGGAATTAATGCCATCTCATTGGGTTCGTACATCATCTGGTGGATTAGATTGGATAGATATGAACCGATTTGAGATTATAGTTCGAGACTCTGCGGGTAATTGGAATACTAAAAAGTTCCAAATTCCCTACGATCCATTCCCTCCTGGAAGTGATGGACAATTAAGAGATGAAATTGTTCTTGATGGTTTGTATTCTACTGAACCATTCGGACTCAATAAAATTACTAAAGAACAGATGTTCTTGGGCGTAAATGCTACACGTGGAGACATTGAAATTTTAGTTCCTTTCGATTCTAAAACAATTTGTCTTAGATTAATTGAGCCCTTTGGCAATGATGTTTCCAGAAATTGTGTATCGCTTCCGAATCCTCCACCATGGATTGGGTGGGATGCCGAAGGTTGGTCAGAAGATGGAGTTGATTTAGGACTAAATGAACAAAGACAGTTAGGATTTGATGTAGATTGGTCCAATTATTCTGATGGACTTTATTCAATTAATGTTGAAGTAGAAGATTGGGCAGGTCATATGGGTAACACTACATTTTTGATGGATGTAGATCGACAATCTCCAATCATTCAATGGGTAGGTTTCAATGAAATTGTTGAAAGGACAGAAATTGTATTATCTTCCTCCTTTGGTGAATGGTCAAATCATTCAATTTTCTTGAATGGAAAATTGATTGAAAATGGTCAAGGATCCTCTTTTACAGGTGAAATTATACTAAATCGTACAGGTGTACATATTGTATGTATTGAAGCAATTGATCGAACAGATGCTACCGAGCATCCTAATATTGCTCACGATTGTCGTGAAATTTTACTTAATCCTGTGGCATTTACTCCTGTTGTTGACGCACAATGGAATGGAAGTAGAGTTTCAACTCCTGTCGTATCATTTAGTGTCGCTAGAGGATGGGGTCAAAATGCTTCTTGGGTCCACTTAGATTCAAATGAAACCATTGTTCAGAATCTGTCTCAATGGAATTCTATTGACCATCTTGGGGGCATGATACCAGTTTCAGTTGATGTTGAATTGTTTGAAGGAGTGAATGAATTACGATTGATGGTGGAAGCAGTTGAGAAAATTTATGTCTTTGAATTGTCAGTTGAATTAGATACTACTCCTCCAATACTAAACATTATTACTCCAAATAATGGTAAATATTCCAATCCTAAGGTTAGATTTGAAGGAACGTGTGAGCCAAATATGGAAGTTCGTATCGATTCTTCTTCATCGAATGTATCTGGTTTGTGTGATGTCACTGGTAATTTTGATTTGACGATTCCCTTGGAGCGTATTGATGGGGAATATCCATTGGTATTCAGATCAGTCGATGATTTGGGTAATTTAGTAAGAGTGGATCGAATGGTTACATTAGATTTCACACCCCCAGAAGCGTTGCTTGGATGGTATGCCGCAGAATGTGAACCTCGCTCAGCTAGCAGAATAATTGTAGGAACAGATCAAACATCCTGTGATGTAATTGGCGAAGTAGCTGTAATCGATAGCGATTTAAAATCGTGGAAAATTAGTCTTTTATTGGACGGAACAGAGGTATCTTCCAAAGTTGGAAATTCTTCGTGGAATGGCACGACTATTATCGAAGCTGAAAATGCATTTGAAGGGTCATGGACATTGAGTATTGAAATGCAAGATTTAGCAGGTAACAATCGTACTCTTTCTACTTCTATTGATCTTCAAGGAAGGGAAGCAACCTCTTCTGAACAATTATTTGCTTTAGGATCAATGTACAATATTCTCGGAATATCTGTCATTCTCTTAACATCAATAATTTCATGGATTTCTATTAGAAAATCTACCGAAGAATATGAGTCTGATCTAGAAATCGAGATAACCGAGGATTGATGTTCCAGTTGCTCTGCCCCTATCTCATGGACATCGAACATATTGCAGTCATTGGATCGGGACAAATGGGGAATGGAATTGCTCAAGTTGCTGCTTGTGCAGGGTATAATGTAACAATGGTAGACATTAAACAGGAATATGTAGATAAGGGGATGGAGACAATAACTCGTTCTCTCCAGAGACTAGTTTCCAAAGAAAGAATGTCTCAGGTAGATGCTGATCAAGCCGTTTCAAGAATTCAAACATCCACTGATTCTGTTTCTTGTGCAAATGCAGATCTTGTTGTCGAAGCAATTCCCGAAATCCCTGAACTCAAATTTTCAACATTCTCGCAACTTGATTCAATTTGTAAGGAATCAACAATACTGGCTACGAATACAAGTAGTATCAGTATTGATTCAATTGCAGCTAGTACAAATAGACCTCAAAATGTGATTGGTATGCATTTTATGAACCCAGTCCCCATCATGAAATTAGTTGAAGTTATCAATGGTTCTGAGACATCAAATGAAGTAACATCTGCTGTACTTAAGGCAGCAGAAAAAATGGGAAAAACTCCTTTGATGTGTAATGATTCACCAGGTTTTGTATCTAACAGGATTTTATGTCCTATGATCAACGAAGCAATTCTTACCGTTCAAGAAGGCGTTGCTGAACCCGAAGCAATTGATGGAATTATGAAACTTGGAATGAACCATCCAATTGGTCCTCTGGCATTATCTGATTTGATAGGA
>DAQW01000041.1:0-1854 GCA_002503045.1 Euryarchaeota archaeon UBA39
CTTTTTGGTAAATCGTTAATCAGAGAATCAATTACTTCTTGATTCTGATCTTCAAACAATGAATAAACCATCACTTTTAGAGCATCCTCCGTCATTTGTTCCACTCCCTCTACTACCTGCTCCTAGTGGCAACTGCATTATAGGATAGGGGCACAGCCAGTGGATGATGGATAGGAGTTCTTCACATCTCAGAACTGGGATTTTGATTCCAATTTTATTGCTTGCATCTTTGACTCCAATGGTTGTTGCGGACCCACCACCTGGTACACCAGAAGTCACGAATACAATTTGTGATGAGATTCCGGGGACTGGAATTGCCTACTCTCCAGGGCATTCTACAATATGTGATGATTGGTCTTGGTCTGATGATGATACTCCTGGTTCTAATTGGGTTGTTTCTGAATATTCGATTGATATGGACTCTCTTACTCAAATGTCACTTGACATGGAGTTTGCAATTTATGAATTCAATCGTTCTCTTCTAAATTTAGATGGTTTAGATCTTGGAGGTAATAGCACTGTTGCAGATGGGATACCTGCTGATTACATCAGGAATTATTTCCAATTACCTACACCTAGTGGTTCAGATGTAAAAGAAACACTTCGAACTGAAATGGGGGATATTGTAGAATCTACTTTGTCTTCGGCCTTTGGTTCATCCACCGGTGTTTCGGTAAATTATGTCTCAAGTATTGGAGTTGCAGGAACTCCAATCGTTTGTAGTGATGATCCTGCTGGGGATTCAGCAGATGAAGATGCAGCTGTTGTGGAGAATGCGTATTATCCTCCTGTTTGTCTTCGAGTTATTATCACAGTAAATGTTGACTCCACCACATTTGGGCTTCCAAATGTCGCTGGAGGGGAAATGGAGAGGTTATTTCGAGGCTTATTGACGATGGGAGGAACCGCAGATACTGAATTTACATTGTTGGCTGAAGAAGGACACCTAGTCTCTTACGATATTTCACCACCTTCGTATGCAAATTTTGGTATTCTTGACGATTTTGGAACACCAGTTCAACGAACAGAAAATTTGTATTCGTATACATCGGGAATTTGGATTTTGGATAATACTGAAGCATCCAGTGGTGATGGTACAATAACTGATGAAGCAGAGATTCGGATTTCAAGAAGAAACACCTCTACTCGGGCAGTCGAATTTTCTTCTACAGATACTTCAATGGATATTCAGATGACAGTTGATGCTCGTGATGAAGCAAACAGTGTTGTTACGTTAGGAATCGATCTAAATTACCTTGACACCTCTCTTTTGAATTCATGGGGCATTCAACCATTTGATTCAGGAGTCAGCCTTCCTTGGATTACTTCTGATGGGATTCGAATGCTCCAAGAGTTTGGCTTTGTTGATCTTCAACAACTTACAGGCATGCTTCCTTTAACTGATGTTGCGAACTCATTTGCAGAACAGACTGGCAGTGATGTTTCCTTCAGTGAAATTTCATTCACTCCTCCAAGTAATTCCGGAGGCCTCAATTTTTCTCATACAGCATTGGCGACTTGTGCAGAGATACAACCTACTGGCTTTTGTGTAGAAGGTGCGAATGCAATGAATGGGACATATCCAATAATGCTAGAATCAAATTCCACTCCTATCAATTTAGATGTTATTGATCTTGCAGTTCGTCTCATCAATGAGACTGATGAAAATGGAGACCCGTTAGACGTTAGTTTCATTGAGAAAAATGACCTTGCAAAAATACTCAATGTGCTTAGTGTTTCCAAAGAAGTAAATCCTGATATTCTAAGTAGCTATATCCCGGCAAGTTTCCCTTCAACCGATATTACGTTGACTATTCTTTTACCGTCATGGGCTAGATCTACAGGCGATGTTCC
>DAQW01000041.1:2224-25328 GCA_002503045.1 Euryarchaeota archaeon UBA39
CTAACAGGTCCTGTACCTTGGGATTGGGAACATGCCCTATGTTACGAAACGGTCAATTGTTTGGATTCCAGTCCTGATGTATTCTGTAAATCAGATTGGGCGACTTGTATCAAGGTAGAGGTAGATGTTGATTTGTCTGGATTAAGAATATTGGAATTTAGTGGTGCTGTAGAAGCAGATATTGAGGCCTCTGTGAGGCTTCATGTCCATCGTATAGGAGTTCCTGTTCAAGCAGATGAAATCGATATGTTAACCTTCGAATCGATTCCTTCTGATCTCATTCGACATGTAATCGCTATTGGAGATAGGCGAGATGGAGGATTAATTGCAGGTCTTGGATTCAATACCGATATTCCAATTGGTGATGAAAACCATACGTTAGAAATTTCAAATTCAGGCTTCCAGAATTTTTCTGTAGCCATATCAGATGAGATTTCTAGAACAATTGAACAAACGAATATTGACATTCAAGAAATGGTTGATGATGCTTCTGGAGATATTCAAGATCAGATTGAATCTCAAGATTTACCCTTAGAATTTAATGGAATACAGATAGATCTTTCAGGCATTCGATTGATTACTGAAATCGGTCAATTATCAGAAGTTACAGGAAATGAATTGAGTGATCAGGACCCTATTGTCATTGGAGCATCTTTGGAGAAGATGACAGTTAGGTTGGGAATGAATGATAACAAGGAATTGGCCTTTATCACGTCCCCTGCCCAAGTATCAGCTAGACTCGCAGAATCTTTAGCAGCCTCATTCTTTGATTCAAGTGCAGCTAATACCGGGATGAGAGGATTTATCGTACCAAGTTTTGAGGAAGAGATTCCAGCAGTTGGAGAAAATGTCGAAGGCATGACGATTCGACCTAGTATCAAAATTGAATTGGGATTCCCTCGAGGATTGGGTGTTTCTGAATTTTCTAGTTCGAATGGAAATGCTGAGGTCGAGGTAATCGATGGCCGTCAACATTTGACCTATATTCTACCTCTTTGCGATTCAGATCCATGTGAAGAAACTACAGATAGAGTATCCTTAGGTTTTGTTTTAGGTTACCAATTTATTTTGATTGAACTGATGCCTTATTTGACGGTAATTTTTGTATTAATCACTCTCCTAATTTTCCGAAGAAGTTCAAAGAGAGCAAGAAAGAGAAAGAAATTACTTGATGAGAAGAAGCGAGCAAAAATGGCTGTACAGCAGAACACTGCTGAGGTTTTGTTGGATGACATGAATCTCCCTCCACCCGGTGGAGATTGGGAATCTGCAGGTGGATGGGGTCAGGACCCATGGGAAGATCCGTTTGAGGATCCAGCAGAAGTGTATATGCAGGGTAGAAAAACCCGATAATCAATTTAGATGTTTGATGATTCTCTTCGCCATTTGATTTCCTA
Source organism: Euryarchaeota archaeon UBA39 (assembly GCA_002503045.1). Lineage (GTDB taxonomy): Archaea > Thermoplasmatota > Poseidoniia > Poseidoniales > Thalassarchaeaceae > MGIIb-N2. The sequence continues at coordinate 3,622 of DAQW01000041.1, forward strand.
TTCCAGGGACATTTTTCAGTTCTTCAAAAGTAGCATGATCAATTCCCTTTCTCCCACCAAAATGTCTCAATAGATTCTGAAGCTTCTTGGCACCTAATCCAGGTACATTTTCTAGAGGGTCTTTAATGGAAGTATGTGACCTTTTTTTACGATGAAATTTATTTACAAATCGATGTGCTTCGTCTCTTGCGAATGTGAAAAGCCTTCCTCGTCTATCCAAGATTATCGGTTCTTGATTTGGTAAGAATAGAGTCTCTTCTTTTTTTGCAAGTGCGGCATAATTAATTTCGTTTTCTAGATTTTTTGAAGTCAATAAATTCTTCATCATATTGAGATGTGTCTCTCCTCCATCTAAAAGAACCAAATCAGGCCATTCATTTTGTCTCTTAAGCCAACGTGAAAGAACTTCTTCCATCATTCGAAGATCATCCTTTGCTACTGTTTTAACTGTAAATGTTCGGTATTCTTTTTTCGAAGTTTTTCCTTTCCTTAAACTAATACATGCGCCTACTCTTTCTTCGCCCTGAAGTTGAGCCATGTCGAAACACACCACATAATCTAGACTTTCAGCACCAATTAGTTTGACTGCATCTTCAACAGACATTTTTTCGATATTGGTAGATGTTTTCCCAATATTCATTTCCACATGGAATTTAGCATTTGCATCTGCCATTGATCTAAGTTTAGCTAAATCCCCTCTTAGTGGAACTCGAATTTCTACTGCTCCGCCCCTACGGTCTGAAACCCATTGATTCATCCAATTTGAAACAGGAGATGGGACAAGGAGTCTTCTAGGAGGCTTCCTAGATGAGTAATGTTCACTCATCACTAAGGATACTGATTCTCCAATATCTCCTCTATGGATTAGTGGGTACTCAACTTGTCCCTGAATAATTCCATCCTTTGTATGTAGGATGACAATCATTCCTCTGTCTCCAACGGAATGGAATCCAACAGCGTCACAATCCTGATAGAACCTTGAATGAATGATTTGTTGAGAAATAGTTTGTTGAACAGCAGCGATAAGATCTCTACTCTTTGCAGCTGCTTCGTATCGTAGATTTCTACTATGTTCATCCATCTCAGATTGTAAACTTTGAATCAGAATCGTTGCGTTCCCATCTAGAACTGATTTTACTGCATTAATTCGTAATTCATATCTTCCTTTATCTTCTGATTCAATGTATCCAAAAGGTAGGTTATTTCTTTCATCTCGAATTCCAAAATGTCTTCGAAGAAGTTGAATCACTCTTTTTGCAGCACCTGCATCCGGAAATGGCCCCCATCTTGTTGCATCAGTTGGGGGGTGGCGAGAATACATAATTCGTGGAATTTCCTCTGATGTAATTGCAATAAATGGATATGATTTGTCATCTTTCAATAATGAATTATACCTCGGTTTATGCTTTCTAATCAATTGCCGTTCCAACATTAATGCTTCACTCGGATTTTGAGTAACAATGTAATCTATGTAATCTGAATTTTCAACTAAATCGGGAATCATTTGTCTGTCAGGATTTTTTGAGAAATATGATCGAATTCTTTCCTTAAGGATGGATGCTTTTCCAACATACATCACTGTCCCATCGATTTGTTTGAACAGGTATACGCCCGGTTTTGCCGGCAGATGCACATCGGCTCCATCTACGGGCATGTTGATGCGAGGAGTGTGGGGACTCAAGAACTCCCTCCTTCCTGCTGAGGTCATGGGGCTATCCCTCCGAGACCGACTTCTGAAGTTGCTTTGTGAGCAATCAGAGTCACTATCAAGTGCATGGGATGTGCCTCGTACAGCTTCATTACCTGGTCTCAGTGAACGGTTAGGTGTAGTCCGGTCTGCCCTCCATGGGCACATAAAAATCCTCCAAGAAGATGGTTTCATTTTAACCCGACAAGCACATGTGATTGGAGGAGGTTCTCGTAAAAGAACAGTTATTCATCCAACAACTGAAGGGAGAAGAATTGCCTCCACATTTATTGAAGAAGAAAAATCAACAGAAGGGTCTCTCATTGGAAATCCTCCTTCTTTGGTTGAAATAGTGGGTCGAGAAGAAAGCATATCTTCTATTTCTGGAAGATTAGTTGAGGGTGAATCCATAATTTTGACTGGGCTCCCTGGAATCGGAAAAACTGCGTTCACTCGAAGTTTGGCCAATATATTGCTCCAAGATGGAAAGACGATTCGTTGGATGCGATTTGATTCTGATTCAGATGTCCCATTGTTTGGGCGAACAATTATTGGTGCAGATTCTCCAACTACTTCGGAAGCAATTGTGGGGATGCTACCTCCCGAAGATATCATAATTCTTGATGAAATTCAAGAGGTTCATTCACGTCATTTGTCTAGTATAGTCAAACTTTGTAGTTCATTGATGGAAAGAGGAAATTGTATTCTTGTTTCTCGAGCGCCTGTACCTTCGGGATTAGTTGGCGAACCAATTCGAATTGAAGGATTATCTGTAGAATCAGCTAGGATGATATTAGGAGATAAAGTAGATGATGAGTTGGGATTAGAAATTGCTTCTGCATTGGGGGGTCATCCACTTGCTCTAGGTTTGTGGTCCCCCGATGATCCATTACCTACTGCTTCTGATGCAGTAATGTCCTTTGTTCAAGAAACAGTTCTTGATCATCTTGATTCTGAAGAAGAAAGAACATTTGATGAATTAGCTATTTCTCCTATTCCAATCGGAATTGACGAAATTTCAGATTCTCACCGAATAGGAGATTTAGATGACCGAGCTCTCATCCGATGGCATTCTGATCTTATGGAAGGCCAGCATTTGATTGAGAATGTAAGAAAAGAATCTTGGTCCGATGAAGATAAACAAACTCTTCATTCTAACTTGGCAGATTGGTGGTCTTCACGTGAAGGTGCACGTGCTCGTCGTATCGAATTACATCACAGGATAGGTGCTCAAGATTCGAACTTGCCCTCACTCCTTTTGTCCTCATTGGATTCGATAAATCACGAGATTCCATCTGCGGCTGCAATTCTTGTAGAAGAAGCACTGGAACAACATCCTGAGGAATCCTCATTACGTTCGGCAGCAGTTAGAATTGCTTTAGATCGTGCGGAATTAGATTTGGCCTTGAAACATATTACAAAGTTAGAATCAAGTCCTGAAAAACGGTTATTAAATTCTCAATTATTGAGGATTGAAGGCGACTTGGGTCAAGCAAATGAAGAGGAGGAAATAGCACTTTCAGAATTAGATGATGAGGGAAGACTTCGTTACGGTTTGTCAATAATTGTTCGAAAAATAGACGATCACATGCCAGGTATTTGGTCAAAAGAAGAAGCCATTTTATTGCTTGATGAATTGAATCAATTTGAGAGAAGTTTACCTTCTGAACACGAATTAACGCCTCCCATTAGAACGGCAGTATCTATTGCGCGCTTTAGGATTCATTTGGCATCTAATTCAATTATAGATGCGACCAAGGTGTTGGAACGTTTGACATCAATTGCAGGACCAAGAGATCCGATAGTACGTCGTCTAAGACTTCGATTAGATTGTGTAAATGCAGAAGAGAATGAAATTACATTACTTGCAGCAAGAATTGAGGCTGAACCAGATATCGTAGAAAGGTGTAGATTACTACATTCATTGATTGATTCTCAAAGTGAATTATCTCCTGCGTTGATTGCTGCCTTTGAAAGATCACGACTTTCTCTATTACCTGAACATACAATTTCCGGTCGTCGTTTGTTGGCAGCTAGATGGAGAATAATTGCACGTATTGACGATAAAAATGCTATACACGCATTACGAGAATCAGTTCACCTTCACCTAATTTCTGGTTGTAGAAATGTTGCAGACAGACTTCTGGCAGATGCTCATCGATTAATATAATCAGATTTGAGATCCGATTAGAGTTCGAGTATCTAATATTCCATCAATAATCCTGATTTCTTCCATAATACACCGAGTTAAATCGGCTTCATCATCAGCTACAACTTTTACTAAGACATCAAATTCACCGAAGATTCCCCATCGTTGTTCTACCATGTCTATCTTCCCGATGGATTCTCTAACTTGAGTTTCTTTTCCAGTTTCTGTGGTAATAAGTACGAATCCTACTGCCATTTCATTTCCTCCCTAGTAGTCAACTGTGATTAGTGTCTCAGTGTCTCGAATACCTTCGATTGTTCTGAATGTTCCCAAGAGAATTTTTGCAAGTTCTGTTGAATCCGCGGCTCCAATTCTAGCGATTAAATCATGTTCGCCATATAGGACATGAACCTCTAGAACACATTCTAAATCACTTAGTGCAAGATATACATCTCGCTCCATCCCTGGAACTGTTTTGATGAGGATAAAGGCCGTTCCCATCTTCTCTCAGTATTACGGGGAGCGGGACCCCCTTTGAACTATCCGTTCTTTGAGGAATTAATTGAACGGGAGACCGCAGGGTTGATTCGTGTTCCGAAATGGTCACGACATATGCACCGGCGGGCATCACTTCTTGTTGTCCTGTTCATGCTGGCTTCTGCATCATCTGTAATCCCCTCATTTTCAAATGTTGAAGATACTATGGATTCCAATTTGGTTGCTAGTTCGAAAGCGGTAACAACTTGGAGCGGAGTTGTCCAACTCCAATCATCATACACAGTTCAGTCTTCAGACGAATTAAGAGTACTTGCAGGAACTTCGATAGAGATGCCTATTGGATCGAGAATATATGTCGAAGGTAGGCTAACTGTACTTGGTGAAGAGACATCCCCTGTAGTAATAATGTCTGGAATTTCAACCCAATCACATGAGGGTCTTCAATTCAATACTACGTCCAATAATAGAGGATCAGTAATCCGCAATTTGACAATTGATAATTCAGATTTCGGAGTTACAATATATGGTAGCAATCCATTTTTGGATAATCTAACAATTTTGGATCCTGATTATGTTGGAGTAGATATGTTTAGTTCTGCAACTCCAGTCATAAAGAATCTTCATATCGATGAAGCCGGGCAAGATTTACATGGATTTTCATCCACTTGGAGATATGGGATCGGTCTTTCTGTGGGTGCAAGTTCTGCACCAGTAGTGACTGGTCTTCATGTCAATGATGCAATTACTAGAGGAGTGAATGTTTGGGGCGGTTCTGGAGGATTAATCCGTGATGTAAATATCCACAATATTACATTAGCTACTCAAGCGATTGCGACTGGTATATGGGTAGAAGATTCCATTCTTTTGTTTGAGAATGTTTCAGTAAATAGATCTGATCATGGAGTCTATGTTCGACATATTTCAGAATCGAGTACGACTAGACCGACATTCCGTGATTTAACAGTAGAGAATTCAATGTATGTTGGAATATTTGTTGAAAGATACAATCATTCTTTGTATAGTAATATTCCAATGAATGCTCAATTTGAAAACCTTGTTCTTAGGGGAACAGGAGGCCCCAATTCCAAGGCACCGGGACAATGTACGGCTGCCCTGAATGTCAATACATCTGGGGTTTATCTTGAAAATAGTTTGATCGAAGAGAATGATTGTATTGGATTTAGAGGTTATATGATGGGTCCATCTACAATAATAAATGGATTAACAATTCGAGATTCTGGTGATTCATCATCTAATGAAATACCACTTCAATCTGGATTTTACCTCCGATCTGCCAATTGGGCACCAACCATAGATGACCTCGAGGTCTCAGGTTCAATAGGTGCTGGAATTCATTTAATGAAATCGAGTCTTCGAGGTTCCAATTGGAATGTCCACAACAATTCAGGTATTGGTTTACATATTCAAGAATCTCACCCAGAGATTGAGGGTCTTGAATCAACAGATAATGGTCTGAATGGCGTATTTGTTTATGATTCAAGCAACGTATTGTTAGTAAATGCCTCGTCTTCTAGAAATGGTGCCAACGCTACAGAGATTTCTGAAGGTGTTGGATTTCTTTATCATGAATCGAATACACTTACTGCAAACACCAAAGATGTAACTTGTAGGACCTGTTCGAGTATCGATGATGCTCAAGGAGGGGTGATGGCCCAAGATAGCATAGATCTTGTTTTGGAAAATCATACAATTTCTCTTCCTTCTGGAGTTGGTCCTGCAATTAGTATTGATAATTCTGGAATAACATTTCCAGGTGTTGTATCGATAAGAGGGATGAGTATCTATCAAGACGAATCATCATCTCAAGCGGTTGTAATTTCATCCTCGGACGCCATCATTGAGGATTTGGTACTTTCTGGAAATCATACAGGAATTATTTGGTCAGGGGTTGGGTCATCTGGTTTGAATTCTTATCTAAATAATTCAATTCTTTCAGGGCAAAATTGTCTTTTGTTAAGCAACCATGCAAATCTAACAATTCATTCTCCAGATTATACCTCTTGTAGTGGAGGTTTCACGGTACAATCTTCCAAGATTTCTTTTGTAGATGCCCCTGATGCTAGTGGTTTACAACTTACTCAACCTGGTTTGGCACAGACAAATTTGGTACAATGGATTTCTTCCGGTACACCTCCTTCAATCAATCAAGGAGGAGTAGCTCAATTTGATGTAATGTGGATGATACATGTTTGGTCAGTAAATCAGAATGGATTTGGATTACCATATTCAGTAGTAAATCTATCATTTGATCAAATTGAAAATCCAATTCAGCATACAGTTCCTTATGCAGGAAATTCTGTTTTGGGTCCTTTTGTTGGCACTAGAACTACATCTCAAGGAACTACAAACGTGAATCAGTTTTGGACTGGATGTGAATATTCATCCAATAGAAATGATACTGGTCCAGAACTACTTGACATGGATAAAACATCAATTTGTGAGATTCAATTACCTGACCAACCTCCTCTAATCCTATGGTCTACTCCTATCGATGAACAGTTATTCCCCTCAGGAGGTGAAGTGATTTTCAACGCTTCAGAAACGTGGGATCTTGAAAATCAAGATTTAACATATTCTTGGACCAGTAGCTTGGATGGAAATCTTGTCGCATCTTGTCTTCAAGGAACAACAACTGGGGACAATAAATCATATTTTATTGCAAATAATCAGAGTTCTGGATGTTTATCTGATGGTACTCATGATATCACTCTAGAGGTATGTGATACTTCCAATAATTGTGCCTCTGAAATCAGAAGAATAGAATTAACCAACCTCCCTCCTTCAATTTCGGTTGTATTGGACCCATCTGCCGATGTGACAAATAGAATATTATTGTCAAGAACTCAAATTCTTCACATCAATGCTAGTGCTTCTATTGATCCAGAGAATCAACCATTCCAAACCAGTTTAGATGTTTCTTTTTCTGAATGGGCTGATGATCCAGGAGATTGTTCAACTCCAAATTGCTCTCTGGAATACAATGTTTCTTTCGAAGATTCACCAAATGCTGTTTTTGATTTAACATTTGTAATTGGTGATGGCCTCAATACTCCTTTGACTTATATCTGGTCTGTTGAATTATACAATGAGTTGCCTTCTCCTGATCTTCAAGTTTCTAGAGATAGCAACCTGTCTTCATCTGAAGTAACTCTGGATGCTAGGGGTACTGTAGATCCAGAGGGTGACCAAATTACATACAGTCTTCATTCCAATATTGATGGAGAATTGGGATCTCGTTCATCTCATCTTCATAATGGTCAAAGTGCTCCACCAGAAGGAGTGTGGATCGGTCATTTATCTCCTGGTGCACATACAATCACATTGGGTGTAGGTGATTCTGATTCATCTCATTCTGGTTTGGAAGCAACACTTTCTATGCTCTTGATTGTGAATAATTCTGTACCTGTTGCTATTATTTCTTCTCCATCAACCGGCTATTCTACAGATTCATCGGACCTCATTCGTTTTGATTCATCAGGTTCTGGAGATTGGGATTTATCATGCGATTCATCTCCAGATTTTATGTCTCAAATTATCTGCAACCCGTACATCGGATCCAGTGATTTAGTCAGTGTTCTTTGGACTTCCAATCTATTGACTAATCCATTAGGAAGTGGATGGATTGTTGATGCAAGGTTACCAGCAGGTATTCACGATGTCACTCTAACTGTTGATGATGGTTCAGGTCAAGTAGCTCAGAGTACAATTAGAATCGATGTTTCAGCAAGTGCCCCTCTCTTAATTCTAGATTCACCTGTTCCTGGTGCAGTAGTGAATAGTGATGCACCTGTATTGTTTGACTTCCGTCAATCCTATGACCCTGATGGTGATTTATTCAATGTTACAATTACTAGTGATATTGAATCTGAACCGATGGTTGAAAATGGTTCAATTGAATATTGGTATAATGATTATTTGTCAGCTGGAGACCATACTCTAACATTTACATTAACAGATGAAAATGGATTATCAAGAGTTCATACACAGTCAATTCAAGTTCTTCCCTCTGATCCTTTTGCAGTGATTGCGAATATCTCTGAAGGGACCTCAATACCGCCGGGAGGAGAAATTGAGGTAATTGGTGCAGATTCTTATGATTATGATGATGACATTTTCCGATATGAATGGAGAATAGATTCGCCAAGCGGAACAGTAGTATCCACAATGCAGAATTTCACCTATAAACCAACACCTGGTCTTCATTTAATCCATCTTACAGTCATCGACCAACGTGGAGGCATTAGTACTGCAAGCGTGAACATTACTTCCCTTTCTAGTTCACCAAGACTTAGTGATTTGATGTATGAGCCTTCAGAAATTGTTGCTGATGAATCATATCAAATGGTGATTTCAGTAATTTTAGATGACCCTGATGGGACAACAAATCAAGTCCAGGCAAGAATTGCAATGAATGGAGTCGGTGAAATCATATCACTCAATGACAATGGATCTGGAGCAGATACATTAGCAGGTGATGGAGTTTGGACTGGTTCAACCTCATGGTCTCCTCTTGGTACGGGATATGCAAAAATTGAGGCATGGGCTACAGATGGAGACTCAGTTTCTTTGCCGATTTCAGAGCAACTTGAGGTGAAGGGACCTATCGATTCAGGTGGAATATTTGCATCTATTTCAGAAGATTTAGGCAACATTGTTCTTGCAATAGTTGTGATGTTATTGATCGTTGGAGGAACGTTTTTACTCAATCGAAGAAGGAATTTAAAGAGAGATTTAGATTTGATAGAATCATGGAGCAGTGTCCCGTCTAACTCTACTCAATCATGGGATGGAACTAGTGAAGTTGATGCAGAACTGAATGAGGAAAATACACCAAATACTGAGGTGGAAACTGAAAATCAAGATGATGACTCTAACAAGATTAGAGGTTCAGATTTAGATTGGGATTCAGTCTGATTTAGGGCCCCAAGGAGTCTTTGCCTTGGCTAGGCCGAACCTCATACCGAACAGGAATCTGAGATTTTTCCATCCATCTCCCCATGTATTGATTTCTGCTTCTCCAACACGAATTCTGTAAGGGACACTGATTTCAATTGCCTTCTTCTTTCCAATGTATCTTCGTGCTCTAATCTTGAATTCTTCAGAAAGTGGCATTCCATCGTTAGTTGGTCTAACACGTTGGTCTTCAAGAATTGATTTTCTGAAAACCCACATTCCACTTTGAGAATCGTGGACCCCGTACCAAAATAAGAAGCGAGCGGTGGTTGATAGTACCCAGTTTCCAAATCCATGAAGTCCAGACATAGCACCATCTTCAGCGCGTTTTAATCGATCACATGTAATCCAAGATAGATCTTCTTCAATTAATTTTCTAACAAGTCCTGGAACTTCTTCTCCAGGGTAAGTACAATCAGCATCCATTGTGATAATTATCTCACCTGGTGCCATTGCAAACCCTGTTCTGTATGCTCTTCCATATCCCTTTCTCGGTTCAAGATAAACAGTAGCTCCTTCTTGTTCTGCCAATTCTCGAGTTTTATCTGTTGAATTTCCATCTATGATTAAGAAATCAAGCTTCTCACACCACCCATCATTGGGTACTGAACGGATGGTATCTACTATTGCTGCTTCTTCGTTTCGAGTAGGAATCACCACAGTCACATGGACTGGTAATGCGTCTGCCATGTATCAAAGGGCAGGGTTCTTCGTTTTGAATCATTCCGAAAAACGTCTAAATTCTCAACTTCTGGATTTTCTATTCGACGCAATTGATTTACACGTAGTGTATGACTCCATGTGCGATGGAGCGCGGGCACTCTTTCACCTCGGCCCCGAATCAGAGCTTGATTCCACGTCGTTTTTTTGCAACATCTCTCGTTTTTTGTTTGTTCATTTCCATATTGCCCAGTGCTATTGCAGACGATGACTGGTCAACTGCAAACGTTCTCACTGATGGTAGTAGTTCATCGGATGCAGTTGATGCGTCTGGAGATTCAGAAGATTGGTGGACCATTGATTTGGTAACTGGCGACAGAGTGCAGATTCAGGTTAGTTCCTCAACAGGTGATTATGGATTCGACCTCTTTGGTTGCTTTGGAACAGACCATTGGGAAGGAAAGGTCCAGATTTGGGATGCGAATTTTGTGAATGGAGTTCCTGAAAGAGCGGACAAACGATTCGATCAGGATTTTGGAAGTAGTGGATCTACATCAATTACAGCAACCGTCAATCCTTCTGCAGCAGAATGGGGCTCTCATGCAGGGTCGACGACATGGTACATCATGGTAAGATCAAAGGACACTTGTGCACGTGATGATTTTGATTATACAGTTACTCCTACAATCGACAAATACGATAGAGATTCAGATTCAGATGGTTTTGCTGATCGTGAAGATGATTGTGATAATACTGAGGGAACTTCAACAGAGGATAGGAAGGGTTGCCCCGATGGTGATTCAGACGGTTGGTCAGATAGTGGTGATCGTTTCCCAACTGATGGCACTCAGTGGGTAGACAGCGATGGGGATGGATATGGAGATAATTCAGCACCTGCAAACCGTCCGGATCATTGTCCACAATATTTCGGCAATTCAGATCAAGATCGATTTGGCTGTCGTGATTCTGATGCAGATGGTTGGTCAGATCCCGATCCTACTGCAATTTTCTCAACCGAATCGTGGAATGTTTCTGATGGAGCAGATGCCTTCGATACCGATTCTACCCAATGGTCAGATTTCGATTTAGATGGTTATGGGGATAATTGGGATGATCCTTCATGGAATGAGAGTAGGGCAATGAATGGATTGGGAGTATGGTTTGTTGGTGCTACAGAACCTGATGCCTGTCCAACAAGAGTAGGGCAATCGTTTGAGGATCGTTTGGGTTGTCCCGATTCTGATGGTGATGGATGGTCGAATCCAGATGAGTCATGGAAAGCAGAAAACGGGTCCGATGCTTTCCCTGGAGATCCAACTCAATGGTCTGATAGAGATTTAGATGGTTTTGGAGACAATCCTGATGGTACCAATTCCGATGCATTTCCAGATAATCCAACTCAATGGTCAGATACAGATGGTGATGGTTGGGGGGACAATCAGAACCCTGCTGCGTCACAGATTGATGCATTCCCCAATGAACCAAGCCAATGGGTAGATTCAGATTCAGATGGATTTGGAGATAATTCTTCAGGATTCCAAGCAGATTCTTGCAAGGATCGAGCAGGAACTTCTACCATGGACCGATTTGGTTGTCCAGATGCAGATGGCGATGGTTACAGTAATTCTGATTCAGAATGGCCAGCACATCCAGAAGGATTTGCTGACGCATTCAATGATCAATCAACACAATGGGCAGATACTGATGGCGATGGTTTTGGAGACAATAATGCAGAAGGTGCATGGCGTCCAGATGCTTGTCCAGCTACTAATGGTGGTTCCACTATTGACAGATGGGGTTGTCCAGATGGAGATGGCGATGGAGCAAGTGATCCTCAAATTCAGGCAGGTTGGTTACCACATCCTGCTGGCTTAGCTGATGCATTCCCCGAGGATGCTAGTCAATGGCGAGACCTTGATGGAGATGGATATGGGGATGAACCAGTAGGAACAGATCCAGACCGTTGTAAGGATACTCCTGGAACTAGTACCGAAGATCGGTTTGGATGTACAGATACAGATGGCGATGGTTGGAGTGATTTAGGAGACCGTTTCCCAATGGATGTAACCCAATGGTTTGATGCTGATGGAGATGGATACGGTGACAATAGTTGGGGCAATATGCCTGATTCGTGCCCCGAGGCTTCATTGGCTGATGGAATAAGTCTTCTCGACAGGTTAGGTTGTCCAGATCTTGACGGAGATGGGTATAGCGATCCAGATGATAGTTGGGGTGCAAGTCCGAATGGGACTGCAGACGCCTTCCCTCAAAATAGGGTACAATGGTCTGACCTTGATGGTGATGGCTTTGGAGACAATGGTATCGGCTCATTACGTGATGATTGTCCAGAGGTAACTGGAGAATCAACCATTGATTTACAAGGATGCCCCGATGCGAATGGCGATGGTTATTCTGACAGCTTTGGATTCTTGAACTCGCAATACATGTTGATGGCATCAAATCCAACTTCTGCAATGCTCACATACATCATACCAATCGGTATTTTCTTCATTACTATTCTTGGTATGATGGTTGTTAGAAGAGGAGGTGAATCTTGATGAGACAAGGATATGTTACAATTTTGTCAATATTGTTATTGTTGCCATTAGCTACTCTGACAGTTAGTGCAGAATCAGGAATCGGACTTGAAGAAAGAAGAGTAGATGCCATGGATATGGATAGTGATGGTTTCCCTGATATGTTGAGTACAATTTTTGCCATCAATTCCACCCAAGATAGCCAGGTGGGAGTTCAGGTAATTGTCGAGACAGACCGATTAGTGATTCCATTTTGGGAGAATATGACTCTCACTGCGGGCGAAATGAAGTTTGGTTCGATAGATATCTATGCATGGGAAGATGGGGATTATCATCTTAGAATGTTAATTTGGGATCATGGTTTGGAAGTAATAACTGAGGAAGTTGATCTCGGTTCTTTCGATTTAACTACGGCACTTTCTCCACCCACATTGGGTTTAGAATTGCAAGCTGAAGATTCGATTTTTACTGGTGATGAATGCCAGATTCTTCGCTCGTTTTCTGATGATGTTGGTCAGCAATACGATGCTTTAGGAGTTGTTTCTCTGACAGGTGTTCCTTGGCAAGTTCTCAATGATACTGCTCCTATTGATTGTTCATCATGGCCTGCTGGAACGTATTCAGTATCTTTGCAATATACAAACGAACTAGGTTTTGGGGCCTCAACTACAGTTGAAGTCACAATCGAAAATCATCCTGCACCTGATTTCTCAATTCTTGTGAATGGTCAAAATCAACGTATGGGGATGGGTTGTTCTGTTGTTGCAGTTCCAGCAGATAATCAAACAGATACCGACTTGGTCTTTTCTTGGTTAATCACTAATCCAAAAAATCAGGAAACTTCTGAATCTGATGTAAAGGATTTAGATTGTGGGCTTTGGGATCCAGGTGTTCACAAGGTACGAGTAACTGCCACTAATCCTCAGATGCAGACAACTACATTGGGAGTAAATGTCGTAAGATTGCCGCCAATGGATCCTAGCGATCCAAGTCTTGGAAATGTTAGTGATAATACGGCATGGCCATCGAGTTCTTCTGGGGAAGATTATGAAGCAACTCCTCTTTTCCTTAATCTTCAAGCATCTGCTGCAGCAATAGGCGGAGGAGGAATAATTTTCGGATTGATTTTTGGTATTTTCGTGGGCCTTCTCTTAACTCGTGGAAGCACCGATTCCTCTAGTAGGCTGGAAGAAGTCATGGGGGCTGCCGCTTCATCTATGGTTGAAGGAGAAATTGAAGATCTTGCTGAAGGCTTGCCTACCTATACTGACCCTCAAGGAATTACATGGAGGCAACATCAAGATGGCTCAATGGATTGGTGGGATGGTACAGAAGGAATTTGGGTCCGATTCGATTCATGAAACATGAATCAAAACAAAGACACATCCTGTAGTTGAAATTGAAAATTCTTCTTGTGTTGTTTCATTTGAGAGTCCCTTTGATGAGAATCCAATTTCTCCATCAATATTCCATTTTAATCCACTTGTTTTCACATGAGATTCTTCAAAACAGAAAATGGAAATTGTAGTGCTGATAGGAACATTGTAACTACTATCATTTGTATTTGTGACTCTATGGATAATCATCTCATCTAAAACGACTCGAATATCTAGATTCTCATTTGCATTATGTAATGCAGCATAGTTGGCCAATTCATGATCGACTCTTTTTCCTGTAAACCCAAGAATGCAAATATCTAACAGATTTTTTTCTGTACATAGTTGAAGTGCTTTTGATAAGTCATTATTTTCTTGTCCTTCAACAAAAATTAACTTTTCATCCAGATGTTTTTCCTTGTTTACTGAATCTAAATCTCCAATTACTAAATCTGGAGTAATTCCGTACTCTAATGCTAAATCAGCTCCAGAATCCACTCCAATAATGAACTCAAAATCTTGTAGACAATTCATTTTAGGCCAAACCCCCGGTAAACAAAGGAGGGTTGTCATGTTTAGGCGATGGTCATCTAGTCCTTCATCGCACCGCTTTCAGGTCGAAAGATATGAAGCCTTTAGAGTGGGGAGGTTCATTCGCGGGCAATGGTGCTTCGGCACCGAGGGGAGTGAGATTGTGAAAGCACGAATTCTTGTTGCTCTTATGGTGTTGTCCTTGTTTTACCCTCTGGCCTCTTATCATACTTCATTAGAAGATGATTTTTCATCTTTCGATACCATCCAAGCACCTTTGCCGTCTAATGAATGGGGAGAAAGTTTTGCAGGTTCTGACATTACACATATGAGTGAAGATTGGAATGTTTTGACGACTAGGAATTTATCTAGTATTGTTGAGACACAAATTTCTCCTATTCTATCTGATTCAGATGACTATTCAGGATTAGATTTGATTATTGATCACTTTGATGAAATTCATGCTTGTGTGTATAATGGCACATCTGGTAATTTGGAATATATTCACATCAATCAAACAGGTGTTGTACAGTGGACAATTGTAGATGATGGAAATGGAAACGATGTTGGCAAAGAATGTGATATCGAATTAGATGCACAGAATAGAGCAAGAATTGCATATATCGATTCAGATACTTCTTCGCTCAAATTTGCATTTGATGCTCCTCCACATTATGTGGATCCAGAAGATTGGCATGTGCGAACAGTTACTGAAGGATGGAACGTTAGTGGGCCATTGGAATTGTCAATTTTAGATAATGGATCAGATGTTGTTCTTTGGATTGATGAAGATACAGGATACCTTATGACGTCATATTATACATTGACTTTCTGGGATCATGAATCAGTAATTGAATCAGTAATCGATGGATACAATGCCCGAGTACATAATGGAGATAGGGTGCGAATTTTGCACGAAGCAGGCGGATTGATTCGTTCTATGGATTGGCCAAATATGACGTCAACAAATATTGACGCAGCTCCTTGGATTGGGGCCCCATTAGATCAAGAAATCCCAGGAGATGGAGAAGCTCAACTAACTTATTCTGCAGAGAATGATACAGTTGTACAGTTTGTACGAAGTTTGGAAGGTAGGAGGGAAGGAAGGATTACCTCCCTGCCTATTCTAGAAATCGATGCACAAGAATCATCCGCTAAAGTTGGAGATTTCAATTGTGATGGTAAGTCCGATTTCATTATTTTCATGAATCAATCGCTGGCAGTTCATCATGGTCGGACTAGTGGTTTCAACCCCTCTCCAGATATTATTCTCCAACAGACTTCAAATGCGCAATCGAAGATTTCTTTTGATACAGGTGATATGAATGGAGATGGATGTGACGATGTTCTATTTGGGATGCCTTACCTAAATTCTAGTAATGGTGGCGCTCGTCTTCATGTTGGTTCTGTAACTGGATTAAATCCTGTAGCATTCTGGACGTTTGATTCATCTACAACCGGTGCAGCATTTGGATCGAAAGTTGCATTCATTGGAGATACTCATAATGATGGTTATGACGATTGGGCAATCGTTGCATCAGATGAATTAGTAGGTTCAGGAAGTGTTGTTGGACGCATTCATTTGTTTGATGGTGGTTCACAAGCACCATCATCATCTTCACTAACGTTAGCAGGTACTGGAACTAATCTTCAATATGGTTGGGCAATCGAATCATTGGGCGATATTGAGGGAGATGGATATGATGATTTTGCAGTTTCTTCTGCAGGTGGCCTACTTGATCTGACAGGATATGGTAAGGTTGAGATTCATTCAGGTAGTTCAACAGGCCATTCAACCACTCCGAGTGCAGTATGGACTCGAACTTTACAGGGAACTTTACTTGGGTATTCAATAGAATCCCTAGGGGATGTAAATGGTGATGGCTACAATGATCTTGGAATCGGTGAGCCTTATGTTGATACAGCCGGGCCCGGTTCTAATGGGGCTATTCACGTCTCTTTTGGAGGGCTAAATGGGTTCTCTTCAGTTTTCAATCAAACAATTCAAGGACCTTCACCAGGTTCAAAAATGGGCTATCAAATCGCAGCAGCAGGTGATGTAGACAGAGATGGATATGATGATGTTTGGGCAGTAAGGCCAGGTTTTGGATCATCAGGCGATCTTGTATTATTATGGGGGTCATCAACCGGCCTTTCTTCAAATCCTCGGATCTTTTCTTTTTCTGATATTAGTGAAGTCGTACGTTCCGATGACTTTGACGGCGATGGTCAAGAGGAATGGCTTGTGATTGATGACCTGAAAATTTCAGTGTTTGAGCATTTAGATTGGGAACAAGTCTCAATCGAAGGTCCATTTGCAGGTGAATCTAATTTTTCAGAACTTGATTTGTATATCGATGGGCCAGGACGTAGTTTGATTGGAGTTCAGACCGATTCTAGTTTTGTGATTTTATCTCGTCCTGATGAACTCTCAACATCTACAAATGATTGGAAACAGACCAAGATTGGAAGTGGAGAAGCCGCTTATGGAGTTACAGAAGCAGGTCAAATTCTAGCGCTTTCAATATGTAATGGTGGTGCAGTCTGTTCGTACAAAGAAACAGGCCTTGTTGCGTCAACTCACACAGTTGAATCAATAGGAAGTGTTGGTGCTCAACCTACGATTACTCCCCGGTCGAATACCGGCGGGTTGAACATGAGTTTTATGTTAGGAAATTCAGTACTTCGATTTGCAGAAGAAACTACTACTGGATTTGAACTAAGTTCTGGGCCATCACTTGGTCAACTGAATGGGACTCCAATTGTTATAGGTGGCAATATTACTGTTTGGAAAGACGATAGAACATTAAAAGCAGGAATAATGAATGGTTCACAATGGGAAACGCATGTAATTGCAGATCAATCAGCAGCAGGATTAGGTTTTTCTGCTCAGGTTTTTGATATCAATTCTGACCCTAAAATGATAATAGGGTATATTGGCAATGAATCTAAACTAAATCTTTTGAAATACCATTTTTCAACTAGTTCCATAATTAATTCTTCTCAAATAGAAATTGAGAGTCTTGATTTAGGTTCTCAAATTAGTTTGTCTCCTATTGCTGGAATGCTTCTCAATGAAAATCCCATGTTTATTGTTAATTCATCAGGTTATGGTTCATACCAAGAATTGATTCTAGAAAATACTTCAAACTGGGACTCTTGGTACAATGAATCTACTGAAGCTTTCAATTGGACTGATACTAGTGGATTCCTACCTCTATGGGAACAACACTTCGGATTTTATTTCACAATGCTAGGAAATACATCCTCTGGAGATTCTCCTTATGTTAAATGTACAATTACAGTTTCGAATAAGACTCCAAATTGTTCTAATTTGTTGTTTTCAGATCAGGTTGATTCAAGAACAATTTCTCCAGATTACGGAATCGGATTAAGATCAGATGGTTCAATTGAGACTCCATTTGGGATAATTTCTGAAATACAATTAGATCCATCTGCTGGATTTGCAACTACTATTGCAGAACATCATGGTAGAACTGGCTATATCATGCTCGGGATGTCTTTGGGTACCAATGATGCTGTGGCAATTCATTTAGATGTTGATTCAGATCGTGATTTCATCCCCGATATTATCGATGGATTGCCTAATCAAGGCGGACAATGGTCTGATTATGATGGAGATGGATTTGGAGATAATTCGGTTTCATCTTCCTTTGATGATTGTACTTCTGATGCTGGTCCCAGTCTGTTTGTAGATATTGGTTGTGGGGATTTTGATAATGATGGATGGTCAGATTTTTCCGACGAATGTGCAACGAGTGGTCAATCGTATATTGATAGAAAAGGATGCAGTGATGCAGATGGCGACGGTTGGTCTAACAATGGAGGAGATTATTCCGGAGGCGATCTTTCACCAACAAATTGGTTACAATCTCGAGATCAAGATGGCGATGGACTACTGGATAATCATGGTCCTGACTGTTGTGGTGTGGATGGTGCTGATGAATTTCCATTTGACTTTAGGCAATGGGTTGATGCTGACAATGATGGAGTTGGAGACAATAACTCTGATCCCGATGGCGACCAATGTCCAGGATTATTTGGTTTAAGCCAATACGATAGAGCAGGCTGTGTAGATAGCGATGGCGATGGATATAGTGATCCTACTGAAGCTACTAGCACGGCTAACGATGATGCTTGGACTATCGAAGACGGAGCTGATATGTGGCCTTGGGCACCTACTGACACATCTTCAGAGAACAGTTGTGGATCTATTTGCTATCAACAATGGGCAGATTCAGATGGAGATGGATTTGGAGACAATTCTTCAATTGGCGCATTCTTGAGAGATGCATTCCCATCTGATGGATGGCAATGGAATGATACAGATAATGATGGATTTGGGGATAATTGGGATGATCCTGAACTCAACTCTACACGTACTGGAGGGATTGGTCAATGGGTTCCTCAGGCAAATTTGAGTGATGATTGCCCTACTGTTAATGGAAACTCCTCTATTGATAGGACAGGTTGTTTAGATTCAGATGGTGATGGACATTCCAATCTTTATTCGTATGAAATTGATGAAAATACAGGATTACGCACTTCCGAATCAGGAGATGCACTTCCAGATAATCCAAATCAATGGAGGGACAAAGATGGAGATGGATTTGGAGATTTCCCGATGGAGATTGGAGGTGACCAATGTCCTGGGGATGTAGGTGTATTGAATGGAGTCGGTGGAGATGGTTGTCCTGCACCAATGGATGATGCAGATGCAGATAATGTGGCAGATGAAAATGACAATTGTCCCGAAACTGCATCCGGTGCTGTAGTAGATGTGAATGGATGTTCATTTGAGCAGAGAGATGACGATCAAGATGGTTTGTTGAATCCTGTTGATGTTTGTCCAGGAACCGCATCAGGAGCATCTGTTGATTCGAATGGATGTAGTGATGACCAACTCAATGCAGATGCAGATGATGATGGAGTTCGAGATATAGATGATCTTTGTTCTGATACCATTTCGGGTGCATTGGTTGATTCAAATGGTTGTGCAGATTATCAACGAGATACTGATGATGATGGAGTAACCGATGATCAAGATATTTGTCCTGAAACAACTTTGGGCGCAGCTGTTGATGACGAAGGCTGTGTTTTAGCAGGTGTAGATTCAGATGGAGATGGAATTGATGACAAGGACGATGCTTTCCCGACTGAGCCAACTCAATGGATTGATAGTGATGGGGATGGGTTTGGAGATAACTTGGAAGGAATTCAATCTGATGAATGCCCTTCTGTATCTGGAAATTCAACAGAAGATCGGGACGGTTGCCCTGATGGGGATGGAGATGGGTGGTCAGATCCTGATTCAATGAATCCAGTTCCTCCAATTGGAACAGCGGACGCTTATCCATCAGAGCCAACACAATGGAGAGATCGAGATGGAGATGGTTTTGGTGACGAATCAGATGGACAAAATGCAGATTCATGTCCCGATGTACCAGGTGTGGAAAATGGAAATGATGGTAATGGTGGACAGGGGGGAATGGGTTGCCCGTATGTCGATAAGACTGATACTGATGGAGACGGTGTATATGATTCAAATGATCAATGTGCAGCTAGCCCATCAGGCGTATTTGTTGATTCAAATGGCTGTACTTCTGACCAATTAGCATCTAATCAAGATGGAGATGAATCTACAGATTATGCTTCGATTGCAATAATGGCTGGAGGGATTCTTGGAATTTTGTTGATGATTGTAATTACCCTAAGATTCATTTCAGGAAGAGGAGATTATTACGATGATGATGAAGATGAGTGGTATGGTGATGATGACGATGACGATGACGATGATTTTATGCCAATAAATCAATCATCGTTGTCAGAAAGTACCTCTAGTCCTCCACCTTCCCGTTCTCCTCCTCGTTCTTCAGGCCCACCTGCTAGGAAGAGTGCCCCTCCAGTAAGAGCTTCCTCTCCTCCTGCTAGGTCTCCCAAGCCTACTCGAAGAACCCCATCTCCAGTTGATGTGGATTCTGTTCCTAGAGTAAGTACAAAGAGAGTAGATCCACGTAAATCCTCACAACCCACAAAACGTGTACGGAGAACCGCCGCAGTAGTTACGCATTCTGATGACTCGGAAACTCGTACTCGTCAAGTCAAGACCACCAAAGTTCCGAAGGCAACCAAGAAGGTCAAGAAAACTGTATCTTCTACTAATTCTGGTGATTGGAATAACCTGTTTGGAGATGATGACAGAGATTCTTATTCATTATCATTGGAGAATGCAAAGTCCATGGTTACATCAGGCTCTGAAGATCGAGAAATTCTAAGGCGTCTCCAAAGAGGAGATGGTTGGACGGCAGAGCAGTCGAAGTATATTCTAGATGCAGTTCGATAGTGAGGGTCTCCATAGATTGATTGAAATGGGATAGTTCAGGGCAGATAGGGGGGAGCACATGAGCGAGGTCGATATCGAAGGAGCTTCACTTCCTTCCGATGGCATTGATGTGGACGAGACATCTGCCTACTTTGGGGTAACCAAAACCTCAGAATTAATTATGAGATTAAATACAACAGATCGTCTAAATGGTTTAGCTGAATTTCTAACTCTTACTAGTGATCTACTATTGACAGATTCATTCGATTTCGATGTAGTTTCAGAGAGATTAGAATGTGAATCTGGAGAGATTTATTACCTCCTTTCAGGACCATTTGAGATTTTTACAATGACCGACGGACTTCGTCTTTATCTTGGTCAAGAAGATTCAGCAGGGAATCAAGGGACTGATCCGAATATACCAGATGAGGAAAAAAATGCAATCAATGGTTTTAATGATCCTTTTCGATTACTGAAAATGCTATCTATTGGACATACGATTGGAGGAATTAAGGAACTTGATTTGTATCTTGCTGCTTTTGATGAGATGGTAAGAGATCCCGAAACTAATAGGGTGCGTTTGATTGCTTTGCATCATCAACTAGATCAAGTTTTGAATAAGGCTAAGGATACTCTTGAAGTGGGAGGTCTATCTGTTTTAGGAACCACAAATGTTGCTATGAAGGTAATCGAAGCACCTACGGATCTTCCTAAGTCAACACCTAGTCCTGAACCAATTGCCGTTGTGGAAACGACATTACCAGACGAAGAACATCTACCACAAGAAGAATCAGTAACTACTTCGACTCCTGCTCAAGATGAATTCGCTGCTGCATTTTCTTCATCAACTGAAGTTCAAGAACAAAGCGAAGTGGTTTCATCAGAAGCACAAGTAAGTCCACAGGAAGATGTCTTAGGTTCAGCATTCGCAGCAGCTGACCCTCAACCTGAA
>DAQW01000143.1:0-2435 GCA_002503045.1 Euryarchaeota archaeon UBA39
GATGCTCCACCTGCTCCACCAATGGATGCGCCTCCGGCTCCGCCTCTTGGTTCTGGTTTAGGAGACGAATTATTGGCTCCTCCAGCTCCTCCTTCTGATTTGGAAGAAGACCTACTGGGCGATTTAGGTGCTTCCTTGGCTGCTGATTTACTTGCTCCTTCATCTGATGCAGAGGAAGTTGAATCAGAATCAGAGGTACAGGTTTCGGATGCCCTTGAATCTATGAGTATTGATTCCGATCCTGTTGATGCAGGTTCAATGAATGATCCATTGTCGGTTCCAACCGCTGATCACACTGGTGCACGTGTTAGGCCATTAGGAATTGTTGATGGAATTATTGGAGATAAATTATCAGTTCATTTACATGAGGTTGAGGATACTTCTGTTTCTTCCGATGGTTCTGTTGTTAAACAATCAGTTGCAGGATCCTTAGCGCTCCAAAATCCAAGTGATAAGGATCGTTTGTGGGATTTAGATATTTATCTAAATGGAAATGACCACACTGACCTTGATTCTCATATCAAGATGCGGGAATTAGAAGCAGGTTCAGAGGAATCATTTGACTATAGTGTGAAGGGTCCTCAAATGCTCAGAATTTCAGAAGTAATTGATACTCATCCTGAGAGGGAAAACAAACCATCAAGTTCACTTTCTCATTCAGAAGATTCTGTTCCAGTTTCTGTAAAAATTACTGTTGAAAATACGTCTGCATGTGTATTGAATGATGTATTAGTAACTAGAGAAATTCCTTCCCAGTTCACTTATGAATCTGGAGATTCATATGATATTGATGGCTCCAACCTTATTTGGAATGTAGGGGTTCTCCCTGCTGGATCTAGTACTTCACTAGATTTGGTTGCATCAGTAGTTGCAGACGCAATAGGGTCTTTTGATTCGGGTGCTACAACTGCAACATACAATGCAGATGCCACTCTTTCTGGAATGGATTTCGTTGAAGTTGATAGTTGTGCAAAGTGTTTCTCTTACATGAATGCAAATGAAGGTGAAAGGCCCGATACTTGGAGTTGCCAAGCCGTATTTGAGAATAAATCGACCTTTGCAGTTGACTTAGTTCTTCTACGCGTTAATGTTGCAGGTGAAGAAATGCCATTGTTTGATATTGCTGATGTACCTGAAGATGTTAGGCCTAGTGGACGTTGGGAAAGTGATGAGAAACAAGTTGATTCGAGGGACCAACCGAATTTTAGTCAGGAATTAACATACAGTGTAATTCCGCGAGCAGTACGAACTACTTCTGGTACGTTAACTATGGAACCAACTATGTTGACCGTGTTGGAAGCTGAAGTAACTAAGGCAATGGATCTTGCAGTTTTGAAGTCATATCGAGAAGCTGATGTAAATGTTGAACTTAAGGTAAGTAATACTGGAAGTGCCCCTATTAATTTGATGCGAATAACTGATGATATCCCTGGTCTTTTCACTAAGCCAGAATCTGCCTCAATTCGTATTGATATAGATGGGGATGCTCTATTGCCTGACATGTTCAAGGTTGAAGTGATGGATGGAGTATCTATTGAGGAAACTCATCTATCTCCTGATGGACCAGGTAGTACTCTACGAATTACAGTCGGAAAAACAGGACCTATTGGATTAGAATCTAATTCTACTCTACGTGTTTCTTACAAAATCAATGCACCTGACCCTAGTCCGAATAATGACTTAGTCGCTGCTCCTGTAAGAGTTGACTTTAGTGCTGAGAAAACAGGGCCAATTACAACTAGAGGCGCTGAAGAAGTTCCTACATTACGAGTTAGTCACAAAAGAAGGAAGTTCAATACTGGAAAACAGGTCTTCCCTGCTGGCGGAGCTGGCAGATATGAAGTGTTAGTAATGTTCCATAACCAGTCTGATACTGCTCTTGAGGGTCTAATAATCCACGATATTATTCCACATGGATTTGAATTGAAGAGTACTAGAATTGATTCAAGTATGGGTAATACGCATGACACTTCTAATGCAGAAGAGTCTCATGAACAGGGTACTAAAGTAGTTTGGAATATTGGAGTTATCGCAAAGGGTGAAAGAATTGAGATAATGTACGAAATTTTAGGTGATTCAGATGCAGAATATGATGTGAAGTCTGCCCAGCAGTTCCATGGCGCAGTATTTGGTGATGAAATAGATGAGGATTTCAATAATCAATCTCCTGCACTAATTGTTGATTCCTCTGAAGAAGAATCTGCTGATGAAGAAGTCACTGAAGATGGAGATGATGACGAACCCAGTAAGGAAATGGGATTCTCAGACAATGTTCTAAATCAAGTAATGAAGAAGTTTGGAATTGAAGATCGTGATGGCTTTGTTGCTCATGCAGCCTCATTTGATGATGACGGCAATAACTATCTGAATAAGACTGAATTAACCAATGCTGCAGAAGCGTGGTCTCCTACAGAAGAAGTTGCTGAAGAAGAAGT
>DAQW01000143.1:2799-10363 GCA_002503045.1 Euryarchaeota archaeon UBA39
GAAGTTGCTGAAGAAGAAGTTGCTGAAGAGGAAGTTGCTGAAGAGGAAGTTGCTGAAGAGGAAGTTGCTAGTGAAGAAGAAGCTACAATGGATGCCATGATGTCGAAATTAATGGAGGATTCATTCTCAGGTGCACAGGAAGTATCTGAAGAATCAACCGAAGAAGTGGCCTCATCTGAATCTCAAGCAGACATTATCTGTCCAATTTGTAATGCTGCGAATCCACCAGGTAGTTCTATGTGTGCAACTTGTTCATATCAATTCTGATTAGGTAAATTTGTTCTATTTTGACCGAATTGTTCATGCGACCGCCTCAAGGGAGAGAATATTGTGGCAGCGTCTTCTGATGAACCCGAGGTCCAGATGGGCCAAATGCTGACTCCACTTTTGATGCTCGTCGTCATGTCGTTCTTCATATTCATACCTTCTATTCGAGAGACATTATCTGTTGTTGCAGGGACTGTTGTTGAACCATTGATACCTTTCCATAGTTCATTGTTTGTTCCTACGGTATTAGTTCTAGGTTCAGTCATCATGTTTGTCAATACAATCATTCGTTCCTTTTTTATGGATCCTGTCAAACAAGCTCATTTCAATCATCGAAATAAGCAATTACGGAGTATGATGAATGAAGCTAGGATGGAGAGGAACACTAGTCGATTGGATAAAATTTCAAAAATCCAGCAGAGAATGATGCCTGAGCAAATGAAGATGCAAATGGGTATGATGCGTCCAATGATGTTCACAATGGTGTTCATTTTCGGTATTTTTGGATGGATGTACACTAATGTTGAATCTTTCAGAGTAGATCATCTAAGTTTACCTTGGCAGCCTCAATGGAATATGAACGATAGAGTCATGTGGATTTTCCCCGCTTGGGTATTTGTTTACATTAGTCTAAGTGCGCCATTTGGTAGAATATTAGATAGACATATTCGTCTTATTCGTTATCGAACCCATCCTTTAATCGTATCAGGTGAAAAAATTCCAGAGCCACTCTTGGATATGCTGAAGGATTCAGGAAAAGAAACTCGTTCATCATCTAGGACTCAACGTTCTCAAAGAGGAGGTGGTCGAAAATCGTCATCGAAGAGTAAGAAGAAATCGGGCAATCAAATCATTTCTTCAACTGTAATTGAAGGATGTTGTCCTATATGTTCGTCTACTGATCTATCTAGGGGAAAGGCAGGTCATTTGAGATGTGGTGTTTGTTGGGAAAGTTTCAGACCCTGAGGCGAGTTAATGGTTCAAATTACGATTAGCGGACTTCCCGGTTCTGGTACTTCTACCTTAGTTGGAAGGTTATCAGAGAGCAGAATGTTAACCTCATTGAATGGAGGTGACGTTTTTCGTGAAGAAGCGGCAAATAGGGGTTTATCTGTAGCGAATTTTTCTCAATTATGTAAAACTGATACATCTGTTGACCATGCTCTTGATGACCGTTTAATTGAATCTATGAGGGATTCAAACGGTCCAGATATTGTTGAATCCCGACTCGCCGGCTGGTGGGCATATCGAGAAGAAATTAATTGCCACAGAATATGGATTGAAGTTGATGTTGAAGAGCGTCTCAGGAGAGTAGCTCTCAGAGAAGGTGACGATATACGTAGACGTGAAGAATCAATCATTCGAGAGGAGGCAGACCGTCAACGTTACACCAGATTGTATGATATCGATATATTGTCCATGGAACCATACACTACTGTTGTGGATGCAACTAACCTCAGTGCTGATGAAGTACTTTTAGCAGTAGAAAGGGCATTGGACAACTAATTGGAGGAAAAATAATGGCACTAAAAACAATAATCGATTCAACAGCAGTTACTGATTCAAGCCATGGTTCTCCTGTTTGGCAGAGATCTCTTGAAGAACGTCTTGATGCTGGTTTGATTCTAATCGATAAGCCTGCAGGGCCTACATCTCACCAAGTTGCTGCGTGGGCAAAAGATATTCTTGGAATAGACCATCTTGCTCATGGAGGTACTTTAGATCCATTTGCTACTGGCTTACTTACTCTCATGACTGGAAGAGCTCGTAGATTAACGTCTCAAGTTCTTAGCCATGACAAAGAGTATGTTGGCGTTCTCAAGATTGGTGGTGAAGCCGATATGAGTGCACTTGGAGATGCAATACTTTCGCTTAGAGGAGAAATTTACAATGTTCCACCTTCTGAGTCCGCAGTAAAAGTACAAGTAAGAACTCGACGCATTCGTGCATTTGAGGTATTAGATACAAAAGACCGTCTTGCTGCGATTAGAGTTGCTTGTGATGCTGGAACATATGTTCGAACATTAGCCCGCGATCTTGGTCTGATGATTAATTGCCCAATTCAGTTGATAGAACTCAGAAGAACTCGTTCAGGTCGTTTTACTGAAGATCACTGTGTTCCAATGGAGGATTTAGTCGATGCTGTCCATTTATGGAGAGAAAGCGGTGATGCATCCGCAATGCTTAGGCTTGTTTCTCCTATTGATGTTCTAATGGATGGGCGCCCAGGCCTCATTCTAAAGGATGGAGCAGTATCTGCAGTTTCTCATGGTGCTCCTTTGACACGCCCAGGTATTCAAGCAATACAAGGAGAATTTGAATCAGATGAAGAGATTATACTTTGGAGTATGAAAGGAGAGGTGGTAGCAATAGCTAATGCTACTAGAAGTACTGCTGAAATTCCCCAAATCAAAGTAGGGGAGGTTGCAAAGCCTTCACTTGTTCTTTTGCCTGCTGATGTTTATCCGCGTCAATGGCGCGGCGAGCAGTCGACTAACTAAGTTCAAACGCTTCATACACCCATTCTTCTGTTTCCACTCTAACGAGCAGTTTTTGCACTTCAATCACACACCCGCCTACCCATCCTAAGACTTCGAGACAACCTTTCGTTCGATGAACCAAATATCAAGTTTCATGCTCATTTCTGCATTATCCGCCATCCGCATGTTGAAGTGGATGTATTTCACTATCTTCGTTTTGAACGTTCATTTGGAGTATTATGTGGGCGTTCAAGTTTCTTTGGTCCTAGTAGAAATGCTGCTGCAGCTAGACCAACAATTATGATTGAAAGTAAAAGAATTGGAACTGTCCCACTTCCTCCATCTGTGTTTTCTATAATATTCAAAGGATCACTATTTTCAACATCTGTAACGGTAAGAGATAAAGTGTCGATATTATTGAATTCGTTAAATTCATCAATTAATCCATTGGCATCAGCCTCAGCAGTCATGCTAATGGTTCCAGTTCCAGAAGCAGACCAATAACAAATTACAGTTCCTAAACCTCCTGGGGAGATTGATGGGATTATGTCTCCTGGAACTGAAACATTTCCTACGTTACATTCTACTCCAACTGAAGTTACTTCAACTGATCCAGTATTTCTCACTAATATTCTAAATGAAACAACATCTCCATTTTCAACAGAAATAGGAGTTGATAGAGTTTGATCGCCCAATATTACATCTATACTTTCAATCGATAGGTCTGGTGTTGATGTTGAAATTACTTCAATCGTACGGTTAATTCTTGTATCCTCATCTTCAATCATTATTGTAACGAATGTTTGGCCAGATTCTGACGGTGCCAATGTGAAAATCCATGAATTATCATTTGAATTTTCCACAGTGGCCCAATCTCTATCTGTAGTAACTGAGATTGATGTTGAATCTATATCTTGGATATCTAATGTCATTTGGTATGGGGTTCCAACTTCGATATATACTGAAGTGGGTAGTCCGGAAATTGTAGGTGCATCATTTACTTCATTAATGAGTACATTTACTTGGTCTGTCCATATGTTTCCTCTTTCATCTGTAACTAAAATATCAACATCTACTGTACCACTCATTTCAATTTGAGGCATTAGGAGGATTTCATCTCCAACAACGGAAGAGACAAGTACGGCTGAATTACTTGAGGTAACTGTAATCTGTAGGTTCTCTGATGGAGTAATGTCGTCTGTACAGTAGTACCTGAATGGTAGATATCTTCCCGGATCATCTTCGTAGAATGTTTGATCGTCGACATTTTGGCATTGAGGGTCTTGATCAAATTCAACAATATATCCTCCATCAATCATCATTGATTCTATGACAATTGTTGTATCTTGAGGGCTCCCATCAGATGACCATTGGAAACGGCTTCCAACACCTATTTCCAAAGAATCACCATCGTTTCCGAGGAGGTGACCAATTGGAATAGAAAATGTCCCATTGGAATTGGAAATTGGTACTTCTTCAACTAAACTACCACCGACTGCAAATCGAAGCGAAGAGATTGATGTAACAAGTCCTGTGTCATTTCCTTCTATGCGATATGAGACATGTAAGCTTGGGTCATTAATGTCAATTCTTAAATTCGATACACATCCATCAATAATAGTTATTCGAATATCAATGGAATCTTGATTAATTCCAATTAAATCACTGTCTAAAACTGTGGTCCAAGTCATACTTTCTGTTTGTTTAATCTGAATAGTGTTATTTCCATTCCCTGTTAGGTGGACTCTTCCCCATTGTTGATTAAAAGGGCGTTCAATATTCTCTAAGTCCCATATACCTGGATTCGAAGAAGATGGTTCCAGTCCACATGATGAAATTGTTAGTGATTCAATTTCTCCAGATAATGAATTAAAGTCCATGATTGGCATATCTAGTGGTCCAGTAGTATGCAAAGCAGTTGTAGTTTCAAAGGCGAACCATGGCGAACGATGCAATGCTAGAACAGCAACAGCATCAAGTTGTAATTCTGAGTCATCTATTCCATTGACAGATACATAGTCAACCAATACTTCTGTTTGAGCAATATCTGTCCAAGTCCATGGATCATTTTCATCATATAGTGGCAACAACAATGGAGCGGATTGAGTATATTCTGTAGCTGCAAAAGTATGCCTTATTGTATGTATGAGGAGGGGTCCATCACCACGGTCCACAACAAAACGAACTTCGTCATCAGATAATATATCAGGAATAGTGAGTATTAGGCTTAGGCTGATATTTAGTAGCATATTTGATGAAGTCGTGCTATGGTCAAATCCTGAAACTTTGATATCTGGTCCTTTAGAAACTGCAACTCCTCCATCCGGAATCCCAGTGGCGGCAATCGAGTTCGTAGAGGATGTCGACGCCCAAGCGACTGATGTTGCAGTATTTTCGGGTCTAGAATGTGAAATAACCATGCCCGTTTCTTCAATAGATATTGTAGAATAATGGGCAGGACTGGTGTCATTTAAGCTTGAACCAATTTCCCAAAGGGATTCGTTATTCAATGTACTAGGTGGCATTAGATCAATTGGATCCGCCTTAACAACAGTTACTGCTTGAATGCTTTGAATACATGAAATAAACAAGATTGAGATGACAATCAGACAAGCCCCGCGTCGCCCCATCATGATTCTAGAGAGAATCTATTCTCCTTCAATCCGATGGTGTATTGAGCATAGTAAGATAGGAACGCTTGATAAGTCGGCATTGGGTGGTTCGTTTACATCATGGCTGTGGTGGTGTAGCGGTTAGCACGATAGGTTGTGGTCCTGTCAGCCCGGGTTCAAGTCCCGGCCACGGCCCCACTAAACATCTAGAGTAAACAAATTGACTCATTCGTCGGTGTATTCGGTCACTCTAAGTCCCATTCCGCCGCGTCGAGATGGGCGTTTCATGATTTTGTCTAATTTCATGTGTACATGTTTCTCAAGATCGATTTTCATTGCCAATGCATTCCCGAGAGTTAGAATGAATAAATCTGCTAATTCTTCGGCAATTTCTTCCTTCGGCTTTCCTTTGGTGATTGCTGCACTTAGTTCTCCCAATTCTTCTACAGTTAGTGAAATCCTATACCCCATGTCGTGCCCATTATTTTCTGGATTTGCAAAGTCATGTTTATGGTGGAATTTTGCAACTCTTGACATCAATGTACTCCATAATCCATCAGGAGTATATTCGTCTCCTAACTCATCTTGAATAGGGTGTTTCATCCAATCTTCTACGGATTTCATTCGTTCCATGAATTATTCAGGATTGAATAAGCCCTTGAACACAGCGATTGTAATCATATCAATCCTTGATTTATTCCTACGAACCAAATTATACAAACTAAAATTGGAACAAATACGAGATATGTTCTAATTTTTTTCCAAAATGGTATTTTTTCCAATTTCTTGCCTACGGTTTCAGATATCGCCTCTCCCGTGATATATGCGATTTCTCCGAGTGGTTCCACAGGCATGAACCGATCACGATTTTCTAATACATAGTAATGTACTGTCAAAATGTTAAATTAATGTCCATCTGAGCAATGATTACTGGGGAGCAATTGCTGAGAGGTCACTTTAGGTGGCGACCCATTGACCTGATTCGGTTAATGCCGACGGAGGGAGAGAAATGAACACAAATATTGCATACCTACTAATGATTGCTACGCTGGGTTTCTTTGGATATATTGGCTTCCAAGCAGTCAGGGATAAAGAAATCGAACAAGATGAATTTTTGTCTGCTCGTGGTACTCAGAATTGGCTTAAAATTGGACTAAGTCTATTCGCTTCTGGAATGGGGATATGGATTTTATTTGGGCCTTCAGAAGTAGGTTATTGGGGAGGGTTTTGGGATGTTGTTGGATATGCTATTTCTGCAGCAACTCCCTTTCTCTTATTGGCTTATGTAGGCCCTATGATTCGAAGAAGATTGCCTAATGGGGTTACTCTAGCAGATTATGTTCGAATGAGAATCGGACGTCCGATGCAAATTTACGTAGGAATAATTTCTGTAATTTACATGTTCACATTTCTCTTCGCGGAATTTACTGCTATTGGAAAAGCAATGTTCGTACTTTCAGATATGGATCCACTTTTTCCCATGGTCGCCGTAGGTTTAGTTACTGCCGCATATGTTGGGTATGGTGGATTGCCTGCTTCTCTTCGAACTGATAATATTCAGGCTTGGGTTGTAATTTGGCTGGTTATATCATTACTACTCATTTTATTCACAGGCGATATTGGTTCATTTATTTCAGATGCTAAAGCATACAACCCCGAAGGAGCAGAAAATTGGAGCATCGGAAGTATGTCTTACATGGAGTCATTTTCATCTGGATTGGCCCTTGTGATTGCAATCACTGCTGCTGAAATGTTTTCTCAAGGTAATTGGCAAAGGACATGGGCATCTGAAGATGATGGAGCATTAAGGAAGGGTTCTCTTTTAGCTGCATCACTAGTATTGCCATTAGTTTTCATTATGGGGGTAATAGGAACAGTAGTTGCTGCGCGAGGGACCGCAGCGGATCCATCAGCAGCATTTTTCATTCTTTTAGAAGATGTTCACGTACTCGTAATATCTGGATTTATTATTCTTGGTATTGCTTTGGTTTGTTCAAGTGTAGATACTTTACAGAATGCAATTACTGCATCTATCTCTAGAGATCTATCTGATGGAAAGATGGATCTTAGTCAGGTTAGAATTGTGACGATTACTATGATTCCTCTGGCTATTTATTTGGCAACAGGACCCACTATTGTAAATTTTACATTTGATGCGTCAAGTGTTTTTGGGATATTCCTTTTTGCTGATTTGTTAGCAGCTGC
>DAQW01000092.1 GCA_002503045.1 Euryarchaeota archaeon UBA39
TTATCGAAAGCAAAACCATCCCATTGCGTCTGGTTAGTCTCATCATTTGTTCCAACAGTTCCAGTAAAACCAGATCGGAATCTGAATCGAAGATCAATGGTTTCACCAGCCCATGGAGTGAGATCAATTGAGTCCTCTCCAGTGTAGTTATTCCAATCATAAATGGTACCAAGATAATACCGATTATTGTTTACAGCTCTTTCAGGAGCGTATCCATTTTGGATGTAAAGAATTCGATCATTGTCATGTCCACCCATGTAATTGATGGTCTCCCAACCATCAGCTTGAGACCATACATCAATAGTACATACATCATCATACAATACTCGGTTTGCAATACCTGTGGAACTGTAGTAGACCATCGAATAACTGACCGCGCATAGCATATCAATATCCAATGCAGCCGTATCAGAGTTAGTCAAATCGATATTCTCAATGAAGAAGGCTTCATCCATATTATTGAGATATCCAGTTTCTAGGGCGCCACCATCCGAGGAGTTAGCGTAACGAAGGCCAGCCCACATGAATCCAGTTGGGTTATCATGAGCTTCAAATTCAGTATCTGCCTTGTTAGTGGTGTTTGATGCAGATTCTACGTGCCATGAACTTCCAGAACCCCATTCACCGGTATAGGAAGAAGAGTCGAGAGAACAACCAGAACAGTTTGAGCTGTCTACATTACCATCGAAATCGTTTGAATATACAATCGTATCAGTTCCGGATAAAATATCTCGAACCTGAACCTCAACATCTGCTGAACCACTTACGGTCTCTAGGCCAGTGTTACGAACTGTAACATTCACATTTCTTGTTCCTTCACCGAGTTGTCCACTTTGAGTAAATGGGTTAAACGCTGCCGGGGAAACCGACAAACCTGTGACTCCAACATCTTGATTGTCCAACTCAACTATTGTAACTGAGTCAACAGAACCAGCCCAACCCTTGGAATCAATCCACAAACTACCATCAGTGTAACTGAATGTGAAATCTCGTTGTCCAACTGCAATATCCAATGCGCTACCAGGTCCACCGGCTAGTTGGCCAACAATGGCCATTGTTGGTCTACGGCCTACGTCAAAGGACTGAGGGCTTTCCCATCCTCCAGATCCATCTGACAAAATAATCTGAACCGTATTTTGGTCCTGTAAGTTATCAGTAGAAAGAAGGGTGGTATTTCCTAAAGCAGTTGAAGTAACTGTAGTAATTGTAAACAAACTAGGAACTACAAAGTCAACATGTCCATCTTGATTGATATCTTCAATTGATACAGATGAACCAACAGCATTTCCAATGAATGCGTAATTTCCAGTTACCCAATTTGAACCGCTCTTTGTTGCATATGTGACATTCTGATCCCAACCGTCAGTCATAGCGACTAAGTCGACATGACCGTCACCATCTGTATCAGCAACATCAAGATACCCATCATTGGTTGTGCCCATTGCAAACTTGTGAACATTGTTTGGGTTAGTGTTAGGGTTGTAGAAGGTGTTCGCAGTGCAATCATACTCAATGGTTGTCACGTTATCCCAATTTCCTGGATCGAATCCAGACTGAGGGCCGTTGTATGGAGGAGATGTCATCAACCATGCATCAAGGTCTTCACAATCTCCAAGTCCTCCACCGATTCCCCCTCCTGCTACAGTTTCACCATAAGAACCGAGGGTGAAATCATAGTAGTAAGCACCAGTAGTGCCGCCAAGAGGCATCGTAGTTGTAGCCTGATTAGTCACCTGAGTTGGATCAGGACCACGGTAAATTGCCAATTGCATATTGACAATACTATAATCGAGAGTTAGGGAAACAATGTCATCATTTCCATCACCATCAACATCGTCAACATCAATTCCTATCATGTAAGGAGAAACTGTAATCGGTGAAGATTCTGTCCAACCCCCGGCACAATCGCCGTAAAGAACAGTGAGGTTACCCATCACGCCTGGTCCATTTACTGTTCTAATATTTCCTTGGAAGTAAATGATATCAGGGCTACTGTCTCCATCGATATCCCCAATCTCTACTTCGGAAGAATCAGCAATATCGTCGAAACCAGCTCGACGAGAATTATTGTTAACTGTCCAAACATCCTGTCGTTCTGAAAAATCACCATTATCATTGTACAAGATTGTTAAGAAATTGCCCATTTCACTCCCTGTAACGATATCTTCGTCACCATCACAGTCTAAATCTCCTGCTGCAATAGTGGTTGGATTTCGCTGAGTATGGTAAGTCTTCTCGTGTGAAGCTATCACAGTAGGAGCAAGGCTAACCAAAACAGAACTTAGCATCAAAGATACCAACAGCATTGAGATGCGTCGGGTAGACTTTGGTTGATTCAAGGCGTTCGCTGGGGACATCATGACATTCCCACTCAACCGACTCTTATTGAGGGTTATGGGGTCGTGATTATTCATCATGAACCTGAGTGCTTACCAGTACATCTTTTTCGAGGAATGATTCAAGCGTTGTTACTCTCGTTCTAACCAAAAGGGAAAGGGAGCGTACGCATCTTCACCATTCGATCCAAATACTCTCTCTACTCGACCCTGTTTCCATAACCTTCTCATCCATTTACCAAATGCTTCAGAATCCATAGAAAAACGCTCACCTAGAACTTCAAACAACAGAGATTCACTAGTACTTGGCCACCCATGAGTTCTAACAATTATTTTCATTAGTGCTTGAAGAATTCGTTCTTCCAATGCTAGTTCCGTACTTGGTTCTTCTAATGGTTCAAATGGCTCTAATTCGGCTAATGCAGACTTTAATTCGTCGGATGAAGGTACTGGACCCAACAAAACACCTAATTTTTCAAACTCTGATT
Organism: Euryarchaeota archaeon UBA39; assembly: GCA_002503045.1. Classification (GTDB taxonomy): domain Archaea; phylum Thermoplasmatota; class Poseidoniia; order Poseidoniales; family Thalassarchaeaceae; genus MGIIb-N2. The sequence continues at coordinate 2,825 of DAQW01000092.1, forward strand.
CGATATCCAGATTTCCAATATCTCTTATCGATGAGGGGATTCTTGACGGGTCAGGAGTAGGCCCTGGACGTCGAGGTGGCCCCCCTCGTGCATCAGCTCTTGAACGATTAGCAGATGAAATCGTGGAGTCGTTGCTATTTCTGAACGATCCGTGTATAGGAACTGTGTAACCCGGACCTTCTCCAGAAATACCTAATTCCTCACGCATTTTTTGGACCCAAGATGCGTCTCCTTCAATCAAAACCTCAATGTCCGCTTCAAGATCCCGGAAGCGAAACCGGACTGGACCATCTAGACGCATCTGATGTTATCGGTAAAGCGAGGTCTTTCAATCAATCGAATAATCCTAGCATCTCAGGCCATTAAGTAAACAATTGATTTGAATGCACATGTAAATGAAGTTCGGACGACTCGGGAGAGCATGGATTCAGAGGAGATGCAGCAAATCCTTCTGAAAATTATGCAAGATTTTCAAGCAAATGCGCCATTACATTCAGGGTTAAATTATGATGAAATCAAATCTCGTTTGGAGCCGTTTACTGTAGATGAGCCTGGCGGAATTGAAGGTGTTACTGAAGCAATAGACGCATATTTGGAAACCTCAGTCCACACGGGACATCCTGGATTTTTACGTGCATTTTGGGGAGCATCCGAACCTGCATCAATAGTAGCATCTCTTCTTTCAGATGTACGCAATACTACAATGCATTCTTTTGCTGTTGCACCTTCTGCTACAATAATTGAAACTGAGATGATTAAGGCCATATCCAATCTTGCTGGTTTTCCAGGACATGGGATTTTCACAACAGGGGGATCTAACAGTAATGAAATGGGCTTCTTATGTGCTCGGGAAGATGCTTTGCCGGGTTCATCAAAAACAGGAATAAATGGATTTCATTTGCGAGCCTTTGCATCATCGGAAGCACACTATTCTGTAGATGCTGCGGCAAATATGATGGGAATTGGGACCGATGCTCTGATTCGAGTTCCCTGTATAAACGGAAAAATGAACCCCGAGGCACTTGATGAAGCGATTCTTAAAGAGAAACAAAATGGAAATTTGCCATTCATTGTTCTCTCCACTGCTGGAACAACAGTCAGAGGTTGTTTTGATGATTTAGAGGCCATTTCAGAAATTGCTCAAAGGCATGGAATTTGGCACCATGTTGATGCTGCTTGGGGAGGTGCTGCACTTTTCTCGAAGAAACATATTGGATTACTAAAGGGAATAGAAAAGGCTGATTCATTTGCATTTGATGCACACAAAATGATTGGATCATCCATGGTATGTTCAGCATTCTTAGTGCATGATGATTCAATTCTACCACGTACAATGGCACATACAAAGCAAGGAGATTATCTATTTGATGATCCAAATAGAGAGTTAAGTCTCGGAAGAATCTCTCCACAATGTGGGAGAAGAGCGGATGCATTGAAATTGTGGCTTTCATGGATTGAACTTGGGAAAAAGGGATTGGGTGAACGAGTTGATTCATGCATAGGGGTGTCAGAACATCTATCTAATTTGGTTAAGAAGCATCCAAAATTAACTCTTATTTCCTATTCTTTCTCGAATGTATGTATTCGATTTACACCTAGTCCAAATGAAACCATTGAACAAGGAAACCATAGAGTAAGAATGGCAAGAAATTATCTTGAGGATCATGCTAAAAGTATGGTGCTTGATTCAATTTTAGATAATCAACTAGTAATACGTTTTACAGCATCCCACCCAAATGTAAACAAAGATGCAGTAGAGAAATTCTTGGCTGATTTAGTCGATGCAGATGAGAAGATTTCACTCTGATTCATTTTGTTTGTCTCTAGAACTTAATGTGTTTTCTCTTAATTCTATAGCATTCCGTAGAACTAATCCGTGGTATACCTTCAAACTTCTATTTCTAACCAATTGATTTACTTCTGCTTCAAGTTCACTCAAACGAATAGAATCATTTTCAATTTCAATTAACGTGTTGATTGTATTGAACTTTCTACGACGAATAACGAAAAAGAACACATAGACCGGAATAAGGGCAATAGGAATCACCAATTCACCAGTTAGTACCGAAATAAACCAACTCAAAGATAGTTCAATTTCACCTTCATCATAAACATCATCAAATGTTAATCCGCCATGATAGATGATTCCTGTTTGTATTCCAAAATACTGATTTAAAGGTGTTTTTTCTGAATCCAAATGATCTGAATTTCTTTCAATCTCAATGTCATCTGGCCATCCATCGTTATCATTATCATCGTCTAAGACATCTGGAATTGTATCAAAATCTACATCACTTGGAGTAGAATCAGCACTAAATGGATCAAACAAATTCAAACCTGTTGATGCAGCTCTTTCCATTTCATTTCTAATTCCATCGCCATCGGCATCATCATCATATAAATCAGGAACATAATCTCGATCAATATCGGAACATCCTTTGAGAATAACCTTGGATTGACCTGGAGTATATGGGCAATCATCAGAATCATCTAATCCAAAGTGATTAGGAAACCCATCTTGATCAAAATCTAACCATGAATCATTTCTAGATGGAAACGCATCTGCTCCATCCCTAACAGTCCAATTCGCATCAGGGTTACTATATCCATCTCCATCAGAATCGATACA
>DAQW01000109.1:0-410 GCA_002503045.1 Euryarchaeota archaeon UBA39
CTTGGAACTGGTTCAGGGCCAAATACTGCTCATTCTATTGCCCTTCGTTTACAGGAAGAAGGTGTATTTAGAATTGCAGTTCATGGACGAACTTTACGTCAAAGATATGCAGGTGAAGCAGATTGGGAGGAAATAGGACAAATGGTTAGTGATTTATCGATTCCAGTTGTAGCAAATGGAGACGTAAAAGACGCAAAAAGCGCCGCTCGTTGTTTAGATGTTACCAAAGCGGCTGGTATAATGATTGGAAGAGCTGCCATTGGAAACCCAGATGTTTTTCTGAGGATAAAGGAAGGATTGGGTTGGGAAACCAAACCTGCTCCTTGGCATGATTTAGTTTCTGATGTTTCTCTAGAAGCTAAAGATGCCGCAATTAAGTTGTGGTGTTGGAAAAGATATTGTGAATTAGC
>DAQW01000109.1:819-11668 GCA_002503045.1 Euryarchaeota archaeon UBA39
ATGAGAGTCCAATTACATCGAACGCAAGGTCCAACTGAACTTATTCAATCAGTAACCGGATTTTTGGAAAAATCAATTCAATCAAAAAATAAGATAATTATGTGATTTGATCATATTTTTTTGAAATCATTTGAAGACGTTCGAGTATTCGTTCCACTCTTGATAGTAATCGAGAAAATACTGCACTAGCATCTTTTCCGGTTAATCTATATCCGTAAGGGACTCTTCCACCTAATGTGTTGACAAGAAGACATTTTACTTCAGTATCAATGCCGTCTAGATGTTTAGAAATTCTTTCTGTAGTCAACTTTTCTTGATTAAGATCTGAGATTATTTGATCTGCTACATGTTGTTCTATTCGTCCTAATCCACCTCTTCCACGGATCCATTGTTCTCCTCTTTGAGCCCATTGATGTGTGAATCCAATGAATAGATTGTGTGAGATTCGATCTTCTAACAATACTCTTTCCACAAGTAATGCCGATCTTAGCCGGTCTAAAATACCCAAAATACGAGTTCTAGATTCATTTGTTTCGTTCATCAAATAGTCAGCTGTTAGGGGTGTTTCAGCGCTACCTAGTAGAGTAAAGACTCTCATAGATAAATCATCATCAGTCTTTCCTCGATCGCCAGTAAATCCAAAATCTCTCAATAGTGATTCTATTGTTGCTTGCTGATCAATAGGACCTTGTTCAGATATTATTATTCTAAATGGAAGGTCTTCACCCCCTCGTTGTAGGGAATCAATTTCCATTCTAGTTTCAGAATCTACAATAACATCATCAAGTATTGACATTCTTTGTTTCAGTATTATTTCTGCTTGTGCTGCAATGAGTTCTATTGCAGCAGATAATGAGCCGTTTCGAATAATATGTCGCTTCCATCTTCCTTCAGTCACTGTAGCCAATAATCCACAAGATCTTAATTTCACTAATTGATGATGTAGGGCAGTTGAACTAATTCCGCTCGCTTCAATCATCGATTGACTATCCCACCCGCGCAATGGTTCGGGAAGTAGACAATCTTTCATTAATGCATGAATAGAACCTCTAGTAGCTACCACTTCATCAGAAATATTTCTCCGTCTAACTAGGCCCATAGTATCTAAAATCCAAGCAAGTAAGATATCGGGTTCATCACTGCCCACAGGAACCGGATGTTCCTGAAGTCGGAGTACGAACATAACCCTCCTCGGAAAGTTTAGGCTCAAGAGTATTCGGACAAATATTAGTAAAAAAATGTGAATTTACTGTTGATTCATTCCATCCAACCAATCGTAATCAATCCCACCATCTCGAAGTCCAGAAAGATGTGGGGCCAGTGTGAGGTCTGTAGTATGGAGAATACCTCTTCTTCTGAGAACTGTGACTGCAGAATGAACTGAAGCTCTAGATCTGCCTAATTCTCTGGCCATCTGAGCTTGTGATTTGGGCAACTCTTCCCTTGATAATCGTGCCACAATCAACTTTTGAACAGTCGACAATCCCACTGGCATCATCGCAGCAGCATGCTCATCCCCTCCAACAGTTACTCCAGACATAATTTCCATTTGTGCAGGTGCTCCAGCATAATGGCATGACCGACCATTAACATGAACAACGGTTACTGAATGACTCGCAATCAAGACATCTAGATGATGTCTAAGAGTACCATTTGCTGCGTTAAGATTACGTTGTAACTCGCGATATGGGAGTCCAGGTTTCCGTTCCAGTAAATTGAGAATTCTAATTCTCAAAGGATGTTCCCATGAATCGCTTGCTGAACTGATTGTTCCAGTTGTAGCGAATCCATTCCCAGCACCCCCAAATCCAACTAAACCACCTGCGATTCCAATTAGACCACCTAGCACCCAAGGATGTCTCCGGTGCCACTGTTGGAGTAAGGGCATGAGTCAATATTGGAGGTAAACCATCTTCAAAGCATTGGTTCGATGTTCATACATCCCCTTCTAAAGAACCGTTTCGAATTTTCATATATGCTACTAAAGGTCCCAAAAGCCTTCCACAAATCATTCCATGTTCCGTTAATCTGTATGATACTCTGACTGGAGGGCCATCAACAACTCTTCTTTCTATTAATCCTGATTCTGTACAAGTTCTGAGTTTATCCGATAAAGTTCGGCTACTGATTCCATTTAGAAGATGTCTTAATTCATTGAATCGACGTTCACCTGCAACATACAGTGCTGCCAATATTTCAATTGTCCATCGTGATCCAAATACTTCCAAAGCTTCTACACCCGCTTGAACTTCCCAAGCAGTATCATATGTGTTTTCATCAGAATATTCTTGCAAAGAACTTCTAATTTGAGTCCCCATATCGTGCACGGTATCTATTGATTTTTCAATGACTTTCAAATCCTGTTTGGATACCTTCATAGGGGGCTCGACCATGGTGTTTCTAAAACAACTTAGTGTATAAATTACACCCTAGTAGTTACACGTTTACTCATACTTTCATATAGGTCCGGGTACAAGTATAGTATGGGGATAGAATGGACAAATACCTTGTTGATTGGATTGATGATTGGAGCGAAAAGCTGACTGTGAATGAAGAGGAAAATGGAAGATTATTCAGTAGGATTTTTCGGTGGTAACATGTTGGAATTTCTTGAATTTCTTTCTGGTAAATTATTCGATGCTGTAAGGAAGGAGGTAATGAGATGAATAAGTTGCTTGAATCCTATTTGCGAGCTATTAGCAATTGGAGATCTCCTTGGTATTTGCCTCCTCCTGGTAAATTATAGATTTCATTCATTGTTGTAATTAGGGCGCCTTCCTTGAATAAGTGATGATAACCCTTCGTAAGCATCTTTGGTTGCAAATATATCTTCTAAGTTTTGTAACTCTGCAGCTAGTCCATCTTCTAGGACAGAAGATGCAGCAACATCGATTAATTCACTGGCCATCTTTAATGCAATAGGTGCAGTCCTAGAAATTTGTTTTATTTGTCGAGATGCATAGTCATCAGTAATTCCATCTGGGATTTTTCCAGACATTATTGAATTCATATTTTCATCAGAATAGAATTTTACTGCTGCTTGTACAGCATCAGACATTCGAACAGGTTCTCCAAGGTATTTGTTTGTGGGTTTTCCATGTTTACTAATTACATCAATAGTATTGTCTACATCAGCGGGTTCCACAAGGTGTGTGATTAAACCAAGGTCTTCTCCTTGTTTGGGTCCAATCCAATTTCCAGCAAGTATTGCCCATCGAGCGGCATTAACTCCACAGATTCTGGTAGTTCGTTGAGTTCCTCCTAGACCCGGATAAATCCCGATACTCGTTTCTGGGAATCTAAATTGGGTTCTTCTTGTTCCAATTCTATAATCGCAAGATAGTGCAAGTTCTAATCCTCCTCCTAGCGCAAGCCCAGTTGTTAACGCAATAGTGGTCTTTGGGCTATTCTCAATTTTTGCAAGTACGTTATGTCCTTCTGCAGTGAAATCATAAATTTTTGGAAATGCATTTTCATCCAATCGATCTACAAAGAATTTGACATCAGCTCCAGCAACGAATGCCTTCCCTGCACCTTCTAGAACGATTGTATGAATAGTTGCATCCTCATTGAGGCTATCTACAAGAGCACCCAATTGCCCGACTACTGTTTCATTTAGAGCATTCATCGCCTCTGGTCGATTGATATTTATTGTAGCGATTCCATTCTTGATTTCAGCATCTACAAATTCAAACATCCATGGATTACCAGTTTCAGCTTTAATTTCAAGAAATTCCGGGAGTTTGAATCCGGACTTTTCACCATGTAGTTCTGAATATGATTTAGCCATTCTATAGGCTTCATCTACTCCAAATTCATTCATCAATTCAAATGGACCAAGTGCCCATCGAAGACCTACTTTTGCACCACGATCTACATCTTCCATAGAACAAATTTCTTCTTCAACAATTTGTGAAGCCACAGAGAAAACAACGCCTAGAAGACGTTCTCGAATAATTGATGCTAATTCATTATCACAATTCTCCTGTTGATCAATTTCCCACATTTGATTTTCATCAACAAGATTCCGAAGGTTTTGAGCCCCATTGTATCTTGGAGTATCGAGTTGTTGTGCGAGATAATCCGTTGAATGTAGAGCAATTGGGGGGCCAGTCAAGTTCATGAGCGCAAAAGGTCCCATTCCAATATTGAATGCTTGACGAGCCACTGCATCTATTTGTGCAGGAGTTCCGTGCCCCTCTTCGAAAAGGAGACATGCTTCATTCAACCATGGAACAAAGAATCGATTAACTACGAAACCGGGCCTATCTTTGCAAACAATAACTACTTTCCCAAGTTGTTTACAATATTGAACAACTCTAGAAATTGTGTCTTCTGAGGAATCTTCTGCAGGAATAACTTCTACCAATCTATTTTTTGCAGGATGATAAAAGAAGTGAAGTCCAACAAATCGATCAGGCCTTGTTGTTGCTTTTGATAATTCATTCACGCTTAGTGAAGAAGTATTTGATGCGAGAATGGTTTGATCTCCACAGTTTTCATCAAGAATTTTGAAGACATCTGCCTTTACATTAAAATCCTCAAAAACAGCTTCAATAACTAAATCAGTTTTTGAGTCTATATTTTCTACACCTACAACGCCTGAGATTCTTCCCTTTATCTCTTGAACTTGAGATTCAGAAAAGATACGTCTTTCAACGGCTTCTTCCAGGAAATCAGAAATTATTTTCTGTCCGCGTTCTACCCATTTTTCTTCTCTATCTGCCATTTGTACCTGAAACATTTCTTGAGCAGTTTTCTGTGCAATTCCGCTTCCCATATTTCCTGCGCCTACTATGGCAACCGACTCGATTGGCTGGGTCATATCACAAACGAATCATATTCCGTCCATCAATGCAACGGCTAACAACATGTTCTGAATAATCGAAAAAAACGAAACATGATAACTACCAATCATCATCACGAAACATGTTGGCTCGCCGAGCACTCTTCGTGGTCAGCATCCTTTTTTTAGCATTGTACACCCCATTTTCAGAAGCACAATCTGGGGGCAATACCGGCCCGTCTTGCGGTTGTCATGGGGGTGCTAGTAGTTCAACATCAGTCAGTCTTAGTGGTCAGCCATCATCTTACGTTCCAGGGCAATCATATACTCTAACAGTTACAGTTTCAAATTCTCAAATTAGTGGAACAAAGGGCGGTTTTTCTTTAGATGCATCATCTGGAACCTTTTCTAATCCGGGTTCCAACGCTAAGTTAGATAGTGGAAAAGTCACTCATTCAAACAAGAATGCAAGATCTTGGACAGTTGATTGGACTGCACCTTCATCCGGTTCAGGAACTATAAATTTCGATGTTGTTGGGAATGCAGTCAATGGAGCCAGTGGGAATAATGGAGATGCTTGGAATACAGCAACCTACAATGTTGCCGAACAACCCCCACAAAATCAAGCCCCATCAGTGTCTAATTTGGTTATTGACCCCTTATCTCCAACTACAACCGACTCTCTCGTTCTGACATATACATACTCTGATCCCGATGGCGATTCTGAATCTGGAACTACAATTAGATGGAGTCGTGATTCTTCAATTGTTAACACATTAGATGACTCTACTTCTGTTTCTTCATCATTTATCTCTAAGGGACAAACTTGGACAGTTACAGTTACTCCTTCAGATGGTACAGACATGGGTTCATCCATCACCTCTTCGCCGATTACTATACAGAATACTCCGCCTTTAGCAAATGGTCTTTCAATATCCCCTACAGATCCTACTGAACAGGATGATCTCACAATCTCTTATTCCTTCTTTGATTCAGATTTGGATTCTGAATCTGGAACAATTATTCATTGGTACCTTGATGGTTCTAGAATTTCAAATTATGATGGTGCTTCCACCATACCTCAGGTATCAACAAGAGCAGGAGACATCTGGGAAGTACGTGTAACTCCCTCTGATGGAGAAGATTCAGGAAATCTTGTCACTGCGAGTATTCAGATTGGAAGTTCCAATAATGCTCCTATAATTCAATCTCTTTCTATTACACCTACAAATCCAGTAACTACTGATGATATCAATTTGTCTTACACATTTTTTGATGCAGATGGTGACTCATCTACGTCTGTAGACATACAATGGATGAAAGATGGGACGCATTTACCCGAATTTGATGATCAAACCACAATTCCTTCATCCGAGACTTCGAAAGGAGAAATTTGGAATGTTAGTGTTCGGGCTAGTGATGGTATTGAGTTCTCTCCTTGGGCGGAATCGGCACCAAGAACAATAGGTAATGCACCCCCTATTCTTGAATCTCTAAATTTAACTCCTGAAAACCCAACAAGCTCAGATGATTTGAAAATTGGATATCTATGGTCAGATCCAGATGGCGATATTCTATCTATTGTTCATGTTCATTGGCATATTGATGGAGTTCATAACTCAAATTTTGATGATCTCTTGGTAATTGAATCAGGACAACTCACTCGAGGTCAAGTCTGGTTTGCAGAGATTATCTTGGAAGATTTAGAGGGTGCACAAAGTACCAATCATGATAATCCAGCATCTGATCATATTACTCCTTCTGTGACCATTGAAAATTCTAATCCTCTAGTACAAATTGAATTCCTTGATATCGATAATGGAATTTATGTTTTAGATCCATTGGAAATAGATGTTCAGGCTTCTGATAAAGATTCAGATATTCCTACATTTACATCAATATGGTATCGGGATGGGTTTAGAATTTCATCATTGGATAACCAAAGTTTGGTTCCAACTGATTGGTTAGGTGTTGGACAAATTTGGACAGTTTCTGTTTCTGTAGATGATGGATTCGGAGGAACAACATCCGAATCTAGTTCTCCTGTTACAATTGGTAATTTGGATCCATCGGCAGCTTTCATTATTCCAGAATTGGTAATGATTGAGTCTGAAACTATACTTGATGCTCAAACATCTACAGATCTTGATGGTAGTATAGTGGCTTGGTTCTGGACCATAGGGGATTCAACTTATTCTGGACCAGTAATTTCTCATGTATTTGAGCTTGGAAACACCGAAGTAAACCTCACGGTTCTTGACGAACATGGAGGTACTGATGTATTTGTTGTTGATGTGGAAGCGACCACAGGTACAACAATTTCCAATCTTTTAGTGAGTAAAGAAGGATCTGTTATCGATATCTCATGGGAATGGTCTGGTTCTGATACTCAATTCTATGTTTGGCGTTCTTCTTCTCCGTTGGAGAATAGAGATGACTTGTCTTTGGCGACCTTGATAACCACAACTAATGAAACCGAATTCCAAGATCCTATTTTCCTTGCAGGTAATCATTACTATACCGTAACTGTCGATATTGAAGGTGTTGAGAATCAACTTATTTTGAATGAAAATATAGTTTCATTAGAACTCACCATTGAAGATTTAGTTACTCCCGAACTTGAAGAAAGTAATTTGTCCTCAATTCTGATTATATCATGGATAATCATATCGTTATTGATTTCAGTTGGAATAGGAATTAGGCGGCGATTCTGATGGGGATTTTCAATCGACTATTGATTTTGGGAATTTTAGCATGTCTACTTTCATCACCTGTAATGGAAGCAAATCCAGGTGGGAATGGAGATGGAACTAGAGATTTCGCGTGTGGAGGTTCATGTCATGCTGACCCAGATGTCTCCCAACCATCTTCTGCCGTGATTTCATTGAACTCTGATCGAGAATCAACATTTGTTGGAGGTCCATTGACAATAACAGCAGATATCTATGGTATGGAACTTTCAGAAAAGAGATTGGTTGGAGTATTCCTCACTACTGGAACGTTTGGTGTTGATGATTCTCCCGATAATTCTGGATGGACAATACTTTCTGATACAAATGGTGGCTCTTCCAATTATGTTGAGTCATACGTTCTTGATTCCGATGAAGGAGTCTCTGTTTCGTGGTCATTAATTGCCCCTTCTGTTGAAGGATTTACCACATTTCACATTGGTATTCATCATGGTGGTGAAGGAATAGCACGTTTAGCAGATACAAATGACCAGGGTGGCGTGTTAGTTTCTGTTGGGCCAATTCCAGAAAACTTCCCTCAACTGACAGATTGGACTCCAATTACTCAGAGAGGAATTGGTGAAGTGACAAATATTCAAGCTAAAATGATGAATGTTACAACAGCCTCAATTGAATGGAAAATCACTGGGTCTCAGACCATTTCATCTATTGATGCAGAAGATACTCCAAATGGATGGGAGGCAGAACTTCCAACTGCTTTGGCTGATGGTTCAATGGAATATCGATGGAGAATATCTAATTCTGAATTCGAAACCACCACTGCATGGACTACTTTGTCTTCAGATAGTTCATCAACAGTTGATGTCAATCCTGCTAGATTGTTGATGTTGGCCCTAGCGATGATTACTGCATCGGTTCTAATTTCACTTCAACGATTTATGGCTGAAGATCTAATCACTTCTAAGCCCCAAAAAACTTCATTTGAATCTTCAAAAGATCGAACTTTTCAAAATACATCTAGTAAAATCAGTTTGGATGATCCCAGGCGTCCAGTCGGTTGGAGTGATGAACAATGGATACATTATGGCCCTGATCATCTTGCATCTTTAGGAGGTGATGTTTGATGGTATCAATGGGCGTTTTCCATGCCATTTCTACAGAGATGGTAGTGGGATCATTTGCGATTGCAGCTCTTAGTACAGTGATATGTACTATGGCGACATTGGTTCCAACTTTAGATGCCCGAATATCTCCTAGACTACATTCACATCTGGATTCTGCAGCATATATCTCATCTATTTTTGGTGTTTTGATGATTCCTGCTGCTATTGTCACAGGTTATCTCACATCTGAATCTATGGGGGGCCAAAGTAGTATGTCCCTTAGTAAGATGGTCTTCAGTGGTCTTTGTATTGGTTTCTGGAGTGGAGTGATTTCTGGAAGAAGACTGTGTGGATATCGTCTATGGGAACATCGTGGCCTTTCAATTCTTCAGGGTGTCTCTGCTTCTCTGGGTTTCATAATGACAATTATTCTTGGTTCAATAGGTGGTCAACTAGGAAGAGGTGAAACGGCCCTAGACTTATTGCCATTTGATTTAGGAATCTATACTCCACCCTCAATTGGATTTGTACCTGCCTTCGTATTATTTGTATTTTCAGTATTGACCCTCGGTGTGGTTTTATTCACTCAGTCTCGCCCAATCATTGAATAATTTGTCCAATGATTTTCTCAAGCTCAATCGCTCTCCCTCTGGGGTCTAATGATAAATTGTTGACAATTTCTCTACCCCTTTCAGACCATTTCTTTCGATTGTCTAATATTGCGGCTTCTTCCAAAGCAGAATGCCAAACAGTGTAATCATTTCGAGGCAACAACCGTCCTGATTCTCCATCATTAATTGTTGATGGGAACCCCCCTTCATTTACCATAAGAGAAGGAACTCCTACAGCATGAGCTTCAACAGGAGTTAGTCCAAATGGCTCTTTGTGGGCCATTGATATTACTGCTAATGATGAACTAAGCAATTTTACTAGATCATTGTGTTCTAATCTTTTGGAGACTTCAAATTTAACCTCATTTTTCCTTGCCAGTTCTTTCAACTGTTCGATATCACTATGGTCACCTCCACCCAAATGCACCAATCCTATCCCTGTTCCGCTAAGCATTTCGATGCATTCCCAGGTGCCCTTTACCCAACTTGCTCGTCCTATTGTAACAACATAATCTTCGAATGAATCATTTTCTTGAATTTTCCATTTTGATAAATCAACACATGGATGTAGAATTCCAGCCTCAATATTATGCACTTCTAGAATTCTTCTTTTGATGTAATCTGAGTTTCCACTAAACATGGAATTTTGACGCATTGCAATCTTTTTCACTAGTTTCAGATCTCGTATTCGAGGGATTGTCAGAAGGAAACGCGTCAATGCTACTGGCCTCGGCTGTTTTCCATCTATTTTTGCCCACAATACTGTTTCTCCATGCAATCCACGATTTGGTTCTAGCATGTGTACATGGATTGGAATATTTTCTGGAATTATAGAAATCGCCTCAATCGAACCAGCACCTGAAACAAGATGTATCGCATCCACATTTTGTAGATAAGTTGTATTTTGCTGATGGAAATTTTTCCATGCCTTACTAGCATTTTTACTGGACTTTGCAGTCATTCTTGCAAATGCTGATGTCGATTCTGACCAAACAGGCTCTGCGACGAATAATGGAATTTCAAGACGCTTAGCTTCTTGTTCAAGTTCATGATGGGAATTTAATGTGGCTATGCGAAGATCAAAGAATTCTTGCCAGGCCTCTAATTGTCGAACAATATCCCTTTCAGCCCCGCCAAATTGAGAGAACGACCCCTTGATTATGAGGAGTGTGGGGCGCTGGCTGGCTGGCTCCATGGTGTTTCTTCTCAATCATCGCGAATCAAGGTGGCGCCAAAGCGTCAGGCTTGTAGTGCGGATTCAAGGTGGAGGGGGTATGGGGAACCGGGTACTTTTGGTCCGAGGAGGCGAATTACCCATTACTTCTGGTTTCGGGCGTGCCCATAATGCTACTATTCAGAGATTAGAATCTGGCTTAGTTTCTGATTGGGAAATAATACAAGAAGTAAATCACGCAATGGATGATTTGAGCGCCTTAAAACGACTTAGAAGGCGTTGGTTTACTCACCCAAGGAATGTAAAATCTGTAGCTATTAATACAAATCCAGATTTAATTCATATTACTGATCAGGAACAGGCACATCTTGTTCCAAAGAATATTTCATGCCCAGTTGTCATTACTGTTCATGACCTATTTCTTCTTGATCCGAAAGTAATTCAGACAGAATGGGGACCAATCGAAATAGGAAATTGCAATCCAG
>DAQW01000109.1:12045-24302 GCA_002503045.1 Euryarchaeota archaeon UBA39
AATTTAGCAATTTGTATTAGCAAGAGAACTGCAGAACATTTCTCCAAATTAATGCCGAATATTCCTACTGTAATTGTTCCGAATAGTGTTGATGTTGATGCAAGAAATCCCGCACTAAATTTGAGACCAAAACCGGACTTAGATTCTGATTCATTACATCTTTTAGTGGTTGGAAGTGAGGATCGTCGTAAAGCCCTCGGATTTGTTTTAGATGTAATTGGTGACCTAGAGCCTGAAATCCGTCATAGTATTGTTTTACACAAGATAGGTGCAGAATCTGATTCGTTAGCAGAATCTCGATTGAAAGAACATGCTGCAAAATTACGAGTTCGTTTGAAGTGGCATGGCAAGGTAGAGGAAGAGAATTTAATCGCTCTAGAACAGCATGTAGATGCCCTCCTTTTCCCTTCTGCTGCTGAAGGCTTTGGTCTTCCAGTTGTGGAAGCAATGGCATCTGGTTGTCCAGTACTTGTGAATGATTTAGGCGCTCAAAATGAACACCCTCCTGAATCATGTATCCTGCCACCCTTTGATATTTCATCTTGGAAAGATGCAATAATGAAAATGAATGAAGAAAGGATATCTCGAGGTTCCAATAATCGACCTCCAAGAGAAGATTTGATTGTTGCAGCGTCTGCTTATTCTGCTGCTCAGGTATCTGTTTTTCATTCGCAAGCATATTCAAAAGCATTAGAATTAAACAACTAATTTCATTTTTTTAAATATTTACTACGTTTAACATATGGTTATATTCTGTAGATTTCACCATGTTAGTATATGCTCCTAGAAGTAGATGACCTTCGCAAAGGTTTTGGCTCAGGAAGGCGCCGAATAGAGGTCCTCAAGGGTATTGATCTTCAAATCCAACAAGGTGAATTAGTTGCGCTAATGGGTCCCTCAGGTTGTGGAAAGTCTACTCTTCTCAATATTATTGGAGGCTTACTAGCTGGTGATTCAGGAAGTGTACAACTTAACGAATTCACATATGGTACACGTCCACCTTCTGGTAATGTCAAAATCCGAAGGCATGCTGTGGGGTGGATATTTCAAGACTTTCATCTTGTTGAACATCTTTCTGCTCTGGATAATGTTGCTCTAGCTCTAGGACTTTCTGGGTTAAGTGATTCTGAAGCGAATCAGCGAGCTATTGAGGCCCTTGAAAGAGTAGGTTTAGGAGATCGAGTCGACCATATTCCTGACCAACTTTCTGGGGGGCAACGTCAACGTGTTGCTATTGCTCGTGCAGTTGCTGGACAACGTCCTCTACTGCTTGCTGACGAACCAACTGGGAATCTTGATTCTAAATCAGGAGAAGATATCCTACAACTTTTCAATGACCTTTGCCATGATTCCGAGAATCCAATTTCGATTCTAATGGTTACTCATGACCCCAATCTTGCATCGAAAGCAGATCGCATGTTACTTCTTCGTGAAGGGAAGACAGCGGCTTCTGATATTCGTTCTGCTTGGGGCGATGCTGTTGCTGATGAACTGGAGGAGGAGTGAAAATGACATCGAAAACATGGATGCAATTCATTGGTGATTCTATTGCAGATTTACCGTCTAACATTAGAACATCAGTAGAATCTGCGTGGCGAGGTCGTGAACGTGGTTTGGCAATTGTTGCCGGTGTTTTTCTAGCATCCTTGGTAATCACTACTGTACTTGCTTATGGAAATGGTTTGTCACAGACGTTCTTACAAGGCTCATTGGAAAGTGATGTCTTTGATGCGAAAGTGGAGCAGTATGCCCGCCCACTTGGAGAAGGGACTCCTCCAGAGAATACCACCTTTACGAATGATAGTGCATTGATGGTAGAGGTTTGTTCTCAACTTACAGATCGTTCTGAAATAGCCGATTGTTCCTTTGTTTTTGGTAGACAGGCGATACGTCAAGCTGGAGCATTTGGAAATATTGAAGCCTTCAGTGCCGGTTATCTTGCTATGGAATCAGTTACTTCGAACAATTCATTGTTTGAGAATGAAACCTTTGATTTTCCAGAAGCCGATTCAAACGGTCCTCCAATCTTTACAAAGCGAATGGTGAGATTACTTGGACCAGGGGCCTTTGATGGCGTTCTTGCAGACCGACATGATGCACAGATGCTAAACAATGTACCATGGCCAAGCCATCAAGATATGATCGATAATCGTAGTATAGTTCTACCTGCATCCCTTGCAGGGCCTCTAGGCGTTCAAGTGAATGATTCAATTGAGTCATTGCAATTTTCTTATGTAATTGAAACTGCAATCAATCCTGAATCAATAAATAATTGTGATGGATATGTTGAACGCACTTCTGGTGGAGTAAAGCATTGTCGACTATATGTTGTAGTTGACAATGTAACAGTTAGTGGAATTTACGAAGATTGGCCATTTGCAAATCCTACGTTTGGATTTAATCCTATTTTCATGGCTTGGTCAATGCTTGATAACCAGACAGTTACGACCCTGATGAATGCTGATCATGGTTATCTCGGTGTCGCTATTGATCGTGCTCAACTCCCAACTTCATCCACTGCAGATGCTGGAGACTGGATTACATCACTTCGTCAATCTGTAATGTACGGAGAAGGTTCAGGTACAGATCCTATTGAGTATGGTTCCGGAATTCAATTGTTCTGGTACGATACTATATCTGGAACAATTCTTTTCCTCAATATCTTCCTCGGACTTGTTCAGACCTTCGATTACGTGTTAATGATCCCAATCATCATTCTATCAATTGCAATTCTTGTTTATGGGTTGATACTTTCCTTAGAACAGAGACGTAGAGAGATTGCAATTCATCGAACAATTGGAGGTTCTGCGTCTCAGTTGCAAACAATGGTTCTTCGAGAAGTATTTGCTATGAGTTTCGTTGCTTGGTTACTTGGGTATATTCTAGCGATACAAACCGTCAGTCTTGTTCTTTCTGCAGTCGGATTCATGTCATTTGAACAACTTGAATTCCCGGTAAATGTTCAATTGGGAACTCTTTCGTTATTCTTCACTGCATTTGCAACTATTGGTGCAGCTCTTCTGTTTGGCCGTGGCCGAACCAAAGAGTTCCTTGAACTTGAGATTGATGAAGGTGTACGAAAGGTTCCTACGAAGAAAAAGCAACGTACTGGGTTACAATTGCTAATGTTTGGAATTGGGATTCTTGCTGTTCTTGAATCTAGAATCGAGGATACGACAGGAGATCGTGGTCTAATCGAGAATTTCTTTATCGATGGTTTGATTGGCATCTTTGGGCCTTTCCTTCTTTGGATTGGCGGCGCTTTGATTCTTGGAAGAATTGCTTCATATGGTCCTCGATTCTTCTCCATTATTTTTGGTTGGACTCCTCTTCTCAAAGACATACGACGAGGTCTCAAAAGTGGTGGATCTAGTGAATCAATTGGTCGCCTAGCGACAATTATGGTTCTCACTCTTTCAATTGTTACATTGGCAGCAGTGCAAGGTGCAACTGGCACTCTTGTAGATGATAGAACCGCAGAAGCGGAGACTGGATCAGTCCTCAGTGTTCAATTTGATGGCCCTAAGAATCAGGTAGAAGTAAATGCGATGATTGATGCAGCTGTAGCTGAATTAAATCTCGATTTAGATGCAGTTCGATCTACTGCAGTTCCTTCCTTAGCCGTCTCCACTGTAGATGGGTCATCATCGCTAGAAGCGTGGGTCGTTTTGGATGGGCATGAACAGGTGCTCTTGTGGTCCGAACAATCTGTACCTGGAAAAGACATTGATCAAGTAGTCACAGGTTGGAATGAGAACGGATTTACTGCTGGAGAGTCTGTTGCGTTTAATTTACGATTACCCGAAGCAGGTGGTGGCGGAAATGATGAATTTAAACCGATTCGAGATGAAGCAAATTCTACTGAGTCTATCCAATTTATTTCAACAACTGCCCGAATGAATATCTCTACTCCTGATTTAGATGATTTCATGTCTGCAGAAGCTTTAGCACCAATATTTGCGCAATATAATTGGAAATCGAACCTCAGCCAATTAGACCTGAGTGGACAGGATTTGTCTGGGCGCGAACTTCAACGAACAAACTTCACCTCTACGTCACTTACAGGTACGGATTTGAGCAATTCTAATCTACGTAAATCAGTGTTTTTCTATAGTAATTTAGTTGGCGCTAATTTCAGTAATACCGATTTAACAGATACGATTCTCATTGCTCCTGATTTTGGGCTTGGCAACCCTCTGACTGGTGCTAACTTTTCGGGTGCAGATTTGACAGGAATGTTTGGACTAGGCAATCTTTCTACTTCAGTTCTTACTGGTGCAATTTGTCCTGATGGAAGTCCAGCAGATATGACTGGCTGTGTTTCTGGTCTTTCTCCATTCCCTCCATCTCAGGTAATGGAAATCCTCCAAGATGACCTAACCATTTCCATTGAAGAATCAGAATACACCATCCAACTTGAATATCTTGGACAGCACCAGTATCTTCCTGGTCTTCCTTCAGAGGATGCTGATGGAAACATTATCATTGGAGAAACTGCTTATCGAACACTTTCCGGTTTGGATTCAAATTCCACAATAAATTCTACACAGTGGTATGTTTGGGTTGGCCGTGGAACCACTGTCCTTGCAGATATCAGTGAAGACGATTTGACCTCACTTCGATTCTCTGTAGAAGCAAATGAATCAGTTACAGGAGTATCCGATCTTTCCAGTAGTAGAGAAGTTGTGGAAAGAAATGGCGGTCTGATATTTGGAACACCTGGCCTTTTGAGTTTACAGTTTGTAGTTGCAGCCCTAGGTTCTGTTGCATCAGCCTTTGTTTTCCTTTCACTTGTTCTTTCACAACGTAAGCGTGAGATGGCTATTCTTCAAGCAATAGGGGCAAGCCCAAATCAGGTAATGCGTCTAGTTCTGTTTGAAATCCTTGCAATTGTGATAGCGAGTATGGTCCTTGGTCTCTTCCTTGGTGCGGGTGTTGCCCAGTCGTTCAATGGTTTCTTCTCGATATTTGGATTTATTTTCCAGATATTTGGTGGCACATCAACTCCAATTAACCGTGAACTAGTATGGCCTTGGTTTGATTTGGCCATGGTTAGTATTGCAGTTCTTGCTGCTGTGATTGTTGCTTTGACAACGACCACCTTTAGAGCACTACGTTCGGACCTTGCAGTGGTCTTGAAGGGGGAGTGATACTTTGGCTAAAGAACGAGAACATATTGTCGATGAACCTGAAGAATCTGTTCTTACAGAAGTAGAATCAGTTAATTCAGATGTACCTGTACTTGAGGCACGTAATTTGTATCATATCTATGGGTCGAATCAAGAAGATGGAAACGTCGTTGCTCTCAGGGGTCTTTCTGTTTCAATCGATGCTGGAGAAGTTGTTGCTGTTGTAGGGCCTTCAGGAAGTGGTAAGTCTACTTTGTTGAAGGCATTTGGTGGCTTGATGAAGCCTAGTGCCGGTTCTGTTTTCCTTAATGGACAGAATATGACTCGAATTACCGGACAAGATCTTGTTCGACTCCGCCAAGATACTGTTTCATTCATTTTCCAGGAAGGCAATCTCCTTCCTGATCTTAACGCCTTAGATAATGTCGCTCAACCACTTCGACATGCAGGTGTCCGTGCGCGCGAAGCACGTCGAAGGGCCATGGAAATGCTGGATTCATTGGGCATTGCAGACAGGGCTCGTTCTCTCCCATCTACTCTTTCTGGCGGTGAAGCCCAACGAGTAGCAATTGGACGTGCATTGATTACAGATCCAAAAATTATCCTTGCCGATGAACCAACAGGCGCTCTTGATCCAATTTCTGGTCGTCGAATTATCGATCTGTTCCGTGATTTAAACGAAAAGAGAGGCGTCGCCTTCCTTATTGTAACACATAGTAAAGAGATTTCTTCTTTTGCAAATCGAGCTCTTGAACTTCGAGATGGACGATTTATTGCACAACATGGAAACGATGTTGATGATGAAGACTTAGCCTCAACACGAGAACTTCTCATTGATGATACAGGCACTATGTCTCTTCCACCGGATGTACTTGCAACATTAGGTGGTCCAGGGCGATTTGAAATTAATGACCTAGATCGAGATAATATATACTTGGAACGAGTACTTTCAGAGAGAATTACAGTAGAAGGAAATGTGCAAATGATTCTAGCTCCAGTTTGTCCTGCTTGTGCCTTTGATTATGCAGATTCCTCAGATGAGGAATGTCCGTCATGCGGTTCATCTCGACCAATGGTCTCATCATCTTGATTTCCATTTTTTGACATGGATTCGCCGCATCATTTACATCATGACTTGTCAAAAAGGCGACAATGCGTAATCCATTTGACACTCTCACACATTGGAGTATTGATAGACCAAAATCATCTGTTGCTGCATTTTTGACCCTTGTTCTATTTCTGTCGATGTTTGTAGCAGGGCCGATTCCAGAATCATTAGGGGTAGGAATAGAATTTGATAATTCTGAGGATGCATTCTATCCCGATCGACGAACGAATGAAGATGTAGATCTTCTCTATGAAATTGAGGAGACTTATACTGCTTCGATAGACATTGTTCGTCTACTTGTTGAATTTGAACAAGGTGATTTGAATGAAGAATCAACATGGGAGATGTTGGCTAATCTAGAAGCAGATATGCACGAGCACTCGAACTCTAGTGCTCATCGTTTAGATACAGGTGCTGGGTCTATTCTAGGTCCTGCTTCTGCAGCATATGGCTGGTCTATGATGGTGGATCCCAATGATGCTGAATGGTTGGATCAGATAGACGAAGCGTATGTTCTAGTTTATTCATCCAACGGGGATAATATTTCTTCTAATCTTGATTTAGCACTGAATACAACTCTTGCTGTACCTATGACTATGCCTACAGTTAATGCAACGAATCTACGTTCTTGGTCTCCTGCGGATGATTGGTTAGATCGTCTAGATTCGGGGGAGAATCGAACATCTCGATTGGAAACTGCTATGGGTAGAATAATCGGAATGAATCAAATTACTGTTGGAAGTGGATTTGCAGGTGATGATCCTCAATTGTCGAGTAAAATTGCAGCTCTTCAAGGAGCCTATGGGGGAGTCATGGGATTCCATTCTGCCATGCAAGAGATTCCGTATCGTGATCTAATTATTGCATCGTTGCCTTCTAAGGAAGCTGCTGGTGAAAATTTCATTGATATTCCAGATGATGAAAGATGGAATCGAACAGATTTAGTTTCTATCTCTATGTTTATTGATACTGATCTAACAACTTGGGGGGAATCAGTTGGATGGGATTCAACAAAGATAAGTGAAGATGAGTTGGCAGCGACCAAGGAAATTAATGCAGAGGTAGAAAATTGGACTTTAGAACTTGCATCAAATGGCCAAAATAGTGCAGGTTCAGATGCAACAGTTTCTGGAATGTCTTTTGCTCATTTTTCCAATGCTCAGACTGCTCAAGTAGGGGGAGAGATAGGGAAACTTCTTGGCATGTCAGTTCTGCTTTTGACGATAATTTTGTTTTCCCAGTTTAGAACCGGCCGTGATACAGCATTGGTTCTATTATCTACTATATTGGGAATTCTAGGAACTTACGGAATTAGTGGAATCCTCAATTTAACATTCAATGCAGCAATGAATTCAATCCCGATTTTACTTATTGCTATTGGAGTCGATTATGGCATACATGTCGTTGCTCGTTATCGAGAAGTCCTCCGAGAAGAAGAAGAAAAGTCTGGTGAAAAACATGAAACACTTCGCGACTTCCCGAAAGAAATTCGAATTCATGCAATACGTAAGGGAGCGATTCTAACATCTGGTGCTTTGTTGATTGCTATTTTCACAGATATGGTTGGTTTCTTATCGTTCAGATTTTCAAGCCAGAAATTTTTAGTTGATTTTGGAACAGTTATTGCAGTAGGTTTGTTCATGATTTATCTTCTCTCAGTGACCTTACTCCCAGCACTTCTAACACTCATGCCACCTGCAAAACTTCGAATAAAGAAAGCAGCAAGAATTGAACCAGGCCCGATCAGTAATCATTTTGGGAGTTTAACTTCAAATCCATTCAATGTCCTCATTGTTGCTCTGATTTTATCCGTTCCAGTAGGATATGGGATCACTTCACTAGAGGTAGGATTCGATACTAGGGATCAATTGGATGATAGCATTCCAGTCGTTGAGGATTTCTTGATTCTCGCAGATCGTTACGAAACATCACCTGCTCCAATCTATGTTCAATACATCCCTTCCTCTGATTTATTTTCGTTAGAAAGTTGGTCTATGATTGGAGATATTGAGGAAGCAGTCCGTTCTACAGAAGGGTCTTCAGAAGTTTCATCGTTACGTTCTACATTAGAATCGTCTGCAAATTCAAATTCAGTTTTGGATGAAATTCTTCAGTCAATAACTGACAATCCAACCAATCAAAGTAATTGGGAGTCTCTTTCTTCATGGGTTTTGTTCAATGAAACTGGTCGAGAAATTACTGCTCGTTATGTTCCAGATGAAGGTGGACAAACTGTAATACAATTTTCAGCAGCAACTGTTGATTGGAGTGACACTGTCGCCTTTGAGGACCGTTTGACCCTAGCTCTTGGTGGATTAGATGGAGAGGGAGAAATGGGCATTGCAGGCCGTCCACTGATTCTTGCTCAAGTTACTGAAGGAGTTGCATCTGCAGCTGTAATGTCTACTTTGGTCGTTGCATCTGTGATTTTATTCATGTTGATTGGGTTACAATCTGTGGAACAAAAAGACAAGAAGAGAGCGTTTGTTACTGGCCTATTTATGTGGATTCCTTTGGGAATGGTCGTGGTTTGGGTGTATGGATTGATGGGGATTCTAGGTTACCAACTGAATGCTCAAACAGTCACAATTGGTGCTCTAACTTTGGGATTAGGGGTGGACTATGCAGTTCATTATGCCCACCGATACGAAGAAGAGAGGTTAGCAAATCCAACTAGAACTCCAGATGTATGGGTTGCAAGAACTACAGTGACTACAGGTCGTGCAATGGCAGGAGCTGCAATTACAACAGCAGGTGGATTTGCTGTACTAAATTTGTCAGGGCTTGCACCCCTACGTTTGTTCGGACAAGTATTCCTTGTTGCTATTCTATTGGCATTGATTTCAAGCCTTGTGTTGTTACCTGTTTTGTTCTCATTACGTCCTGGTGAACGAGATGTAAAGATACCAGCAGAATCTGAATGAAATCAATCATCCAAGTCCATATCCAATGCAAGTGATTGTTCCAATTCTCTGATTCGATCTTGTATATCTGCAAGATCTTTACCTGTAACCTTACCACTCTTGACTTTACCATATAACTCTTCGAGTTCTGCAGTAATCTTAGAGTGTTCTTTGCGTAGTCTTGCTTCTTCAAGTCTATATGCAGAAACTGCACGCTGACGTCGAACTTCTTTGTCTTTCAATTTCTTGGCAGCTACTTCTGGGTCTGGATGCAATTCTTGTGTTGCCATCTCGATAGCAGTAGGGTATGGGATTACGATACCTTCTTTCTCAAATGCACGATCCATTCGCTCAATTAGATAGTCTCGAGTAACTATTTCATCATTGTAATCGCCAATCCAAATGAATAGACGGAATACCTTGGCGAAATCACCCAGTTCTGTCATCATTACCCTTGGACGAGGTTCAGAAAGAACATATTGGCAGGAACGAGCCACTCTCAACATCACCTGTTTTACATGTGCAGGATCTTCATTGTATGCAACTCCATAATCCATCTGAACAGAAATTCTTCGAGCAACTCCATCTCCTCCTCCACGCGCATAATTGGTTACAGTTGAATCGACCAAACTATTGTTTGGAATTACCACCAATTCTTCCTTCAGAGTGAGTAATTTAGTTGAAAGAATTCCGATTGACATTACAGTTCCCATTACTCCATCGACTTCGATACGATCTCCGACTTCAAACGGTCGATCAAGAGCCAACATGAAGGAGTTAACGATGTTACCCAAAGTTTGTTGTATTGCCAATCCAATAATTAGTGAGAAAACTGCCAATGAAGCTAGAACTCCAAAGAGCTCTATCCCTAGTTCGGAGAGGGCTAGATAAAGTCCTCCAAACCATATGACTGCTCTGAATAGGAAAACAAGAAGTGGATTTCCACCAGAGACTGTAACAGCAGATTGTTTTTGGAATCGATTGAGTAATTCTGGCAAAATGAATTTCACAGTTACACTTGCAAGAGTTGCTGCTAAGATGATGAAGATGGCATTGAATAATGGTGCGCCGGTTTCAGCCCAACCAGGATTTGCAGAATCAATCCATAGAACTCCTATATTCGCTCCACCCACTACTGTAAAAATATAGATTCTAGTTCGCAAAGGACCGAAAATCCGATCGTCCCATGAAGCATCAGTTGCTGCCACTATGCCTTCCCATCTTCGAAGAATGAAATTTTTCTCGACAAGAATCATTATTGCAATCCCTATAATTGTAAGGGCTACCTTGGTAATAATAGAGACCTGTGAGCCAGAATCCAACAATTCATTGAATTGAATCCAAGCCTCATTAATTTGAGTCATCGCGTCTGACATGCCGTCTCCCCAACCTAACCCGAGAATTGCTGATATTTGGCCTCTTCCGCTCTAGAATTGTCCTATTTTGGTTGAATTTTTGCGGTAATAACATGATGTGTGCCCTCTTCGCTTGGGTTGTGGGAACCGAATTTCGATGGGTTGAAGCCCTATGTTTGGCCAGTGTGATATTGGCAACAACTTGGGTCGAACTTTCTTTCGATGAGCAGGAAGAAGTGATTGATTCAGTAACATCATTGGATGGATACATCCAACTATCTACTCGTTCATCCATGGATTCGCTAAATCTGAATCAATTTGATGTTGGAGCCATAGCATCATTTGAACTTGAGATGACCACTCTTCTACCAACAAAATGTGATGGATGTGAGAACCACTTGGATGGTAAGAGGATTACAGGCGTGGTCAATATAACAGAATTAATCGATGATCAAGGTAGGTCAGGTCGAATAGAGGCAGACTTGTCGATTGATCACATCGAAGAGCGCAACTCGAATGGATTTCTTTTACAGGAATGGTTTGTTTTGGATTGGGATGCAGGTGCATCATCATTCAACCAAATTATACATGTAGCACATTCATCGAATCCTTGGCCTGTAGATCAATCCAGTGGTTCGTTTCTCATTGATACTTCATCTGGTTCAGAATCGAGAACTGGGCCAAATCTGATTACTCAACAAATCGCTGAAAATCAAGAGTTAGTACGTGCCTGTTTACCTGACAGTTTTTCTTGTAATGGGGTATCAAATTGGGATATTGAAATGACAGTGTATCGAGGAATTATTGAGGAATCTCTAGTTGTAGATTCTCCACCTCCATATCAAGAAGTTTCTATTCCCAATAATCTTGAATTATCTGATTCAGGATTACTTGGTTCATGGATGAATCTTATTGAATCAGATCTACCTTCGACTTCAAATTGTCTTCAGAATCTAGGTTCACTATCTGCTGCAGGATCTTGGGGAATTGATGGTTCAAGTATTGGAATAATTTCTCCACTTTCATCCATTCTTTCTTCTGCGGGCCTTCCAGTTCTTCAAATTCAAATTGGTTCTGGTGATCTAACGGTTTTAGAAGGAGAATATGGGACTTGTTCTCATGTTATAGGGGATAAATCGTTCTCACAGATCTCGATATTTGAGAGTTAAATTCGACAAAGTGGAAAATATTGTTCGGCATTACTTCCATATAGTTCAATAAAATGGATTAGGATATGAGAACAGGTCACCGTTTACCTATTGTTTTGGTTCTTTTATTGATTGCTGCACCAGTTTCTGGATTAGTTGTTTCACCGAATGACACTTCTTCAGATGGTTCAGAAACATTACAAGTTGATGGTTATGTGACCACTAAATTCGCTACAGTGGGCACTGAAGTGTCGGTCCATGCAAACGTTAGAGGCGCTGATTCTTCCAATACGTTGGTGACTGCAGATATTCTTCATTACAGAGATCTTGATCCATTGGATCGATTCAATGGAGTCTCTCCCTCAAGTCCTCCTGTTATTGTTGACACAATAGCTCTCACTAGCCAAGGTGTGGATGAATTTGATTCATCCACTACAGTTTGGATGGGCACGTATACTGTACCTGTATCCGCTAGTGGTGGTGTTTACGGGGCTAGTGTAACTGCTCAAAGTGGAAATTTACTAGCAACTGACAACCCATCACAGATTTCTGAAATTTTTGGAGCAGAGGTTTCGAAGGTGTTGCAAAGCATCGATGACACTTGGGACATGGCA
>DAQW01000112.1:0-3474 GCA_002503045.1 Euryarchaeota archaeon UBA39
TTCAGGATCATCTGGATTCCAAGGCAAGATAATATTGGTCATATTGTCTCCATCTGCCACTGTAAATACGAGCGTAGAACCTGTAGTAACGGTCAATTCTTCAGGTTCAATATCTAGGGATGAAACTGTAATATTGTATGTCTGGGCATCTCCTTGAACCACCTTTAGTTCTAGTGTACCTCCTTGATTTAATCCGTAGAAAGTATGGACGATATTTTTGTCAGTCACAGTCTCATAACGACAAGCAAGGTTATTCAAACACGTTTTATCCATCCAATTCGGAAGAGTGTATTCGTAAGTTTGACTTGGATCCATCATTGTATCTTCTTCTGGACCTGGGATGTAGATCTCGGCTGAAACAACTGGAATAGAGATTAACAGAGCCCCCAATGCCAACCATAGGACTCCACGCATACCTCAGTCTAAACTCCCACAGTTATTGGTCTGTCGCTATTGATTGCGTTTGTGTCGTGATTCAACACTTTGAATCCAATCTTCGATGATTGGCATGATATCTGCTTCATGAGCGAATTGGTTACTTGGTACCTCTACAACTTCTCCATTGGGTAGGATTTCTGCAATCTTTAGTGCATCATCATGTGCATGTAATGCATCTGATTCTGCTACACAAATGGCTATTGGAGCGGTTACAGTTTCAAGATCGGGCCAAATGGAATATGCACGATTTGCTTTGGTTGACAGTTTCAATCGTCGCATATCTGCATTTTTCATTGTTCGAGTGTACCTTTTTTTCTGACCTGGTTCTTTGACCTTCCATTTCATGTAAGGAATAGCAATCATGCTCATCATTGGAGGATAGAACCACCAAGGCATACTTGTCATGATTACCATCCACCAAGGGAAACGAAATTCTGCGTTTGGGGCGAGTAAGAATGCTGAATTTACTTCTAAATCACCTTTCTTGATTCCTTCAATCACACTTGTAGATCCAAGAGATGAAGCAAACCAATCACATTCTGCAGGGTTTAGATTTAGATTCCTTACGACTGCATCCATATCACGTGCATGATTTGGAATTTCATAGTCGTATGATTTCTCTTTATGTCCATCAGGACTCTGGGTGAAATTTTTCTCCCGAGTTTCAATATAATGCACAGGACGATGTTGTACCCATTCTGCTAGAAGTGGTATCCACCCCTCTACAACAGAGGTCCAGCCTGGGATGACGATGACTGGTCTTTCGTTTGCTGCTTTTGAATTGTTAGGGGTCCAAGAAAATACATTGAGGAGCCATCCATCTGAACCTTCAACCATCTTCCCTTCAAATTTTGAGGAAGTGGAACCTAAGGGGTCCTCCATGACCATTGATACGATTCATATCGAATGATGGTGTCGCTCAATTTAGACAAATTAGGTAAGACTTGAGATGTATTAGGTCCTCCGACGGTTGTGCGTGTACTCTCTGTTCTACTCGTTTTGGTGCTTATTGCCCCAATAGTAAATGCGCAAAGCCTCAATGAAGCGTTACAAGAGTGCCCAGGTACAATGATTGGAAGTACACAACCAACTCAAATTCATCTCCAAGCAACCAATGATCCAACCACGATGAATGTGATTTGGGCAACAAATGCTCGTTCAATGGGGGAAGTTGAATGGAATGATCAGACTGCATCAAGTTCTGACTATTGTTACAATCATGATATTGCTTTTCATATGGCTACGATGACAGATTTAGTTCCTGGTGAAGAAGTGACATATCGAGTTGGAAGTGGAGGCACTTGGTCAAATGATTATTCATTTACTCCAATAGATCCAACATCAAATTATTTCGAATGGATTTCAATTGCAGATCATGGCGATTCTAGTGAAGCTATGGATGTTAGTGATGCTATTATTGCAGATAACACTGCTCAGATCGTTACTATTTCTGGCGATATATCCTATGCAGATGGTGAACAATCTACTTGGGATGATTGGTTCAATTATCAACAAGATAGTATGGCTAGAATTCCTTGGATTACTGCTGTAGGTAATCATGAGAATGAACCTGGATTTGAATTCACTCCATATGAGCATCGGTTCGATTCAGATGGAGAAATAGAATCAGAAACGTTCTGGTATAGTCGAAATTATCCTGGCGTTCATATGGTTTTCATGTCTACAGAGCATGATTTCAATGCAGGTAGTGCACAGTACAACTGGTTGCAACAAGATCTTTCTTCTGTAGATCGGGCCGTAACTCCATTTGTGATTGTTTATGGGCACAGCCCAATGTATTCCAGTAACAGTTACCATGGCTCTGAGATTGAATTAAGAGACTCTCTAGAAAGCCTATATGTTGAGAAAGGGGTAGATTTCGTCATTGCAGGACATGATCACTTCTACGAAAGAACATGGCCAGTTAATTCTGAAACGGTTATTGACACTGGAATAGATGGGCTGTTTGCCCGTGGTCAAGCTCCAATTCATTTAGTGATTGGAATGGCAGGCCGTTCGGCGTACGAAGATCTCGATGAACCTCAACCTGAATGGAGTGCATTTAGAGAGAACAGTAGTTATGGTTGGACGAAATGGAAATATGACGGAGATAAGAGAGAGATTAGTGTGACTCACTATAGGATTGATGGAACTGTTGGCGATGAATTTCGTCTCCAAGAGGCACCATTTACGGTTGAATCAGATGATGAATTTCTTGGAGTTCCAGGTTTCACTTCTTTACTTCCAATACTTGCAATGCTTGGTGCTGCAATGCAAACATTCACTAGAAGTCAATCCCAAGACTATCCAATCCTACAGCAAGAATAGCAAAAATCACAAAGAGAATGAAGAAAGCGACTGGAGCAACAAATACTCCTGTAATCGTGCCCCATGCCAACATGTTATCTCCACGATTAAATCCCCAAATAATCGACCCAATAATTAGCACTGGAATCAATAGAAGAATCAAATTCTGAATCTGTATTAATGTATTTTCAATCGCCGGATCTGGTTGATAATCGACTCCAATATGGGTGACCTCAAATCCCTTATTTGCCGTAATATTCTCATGAAAAGCGAATTCAAAATAGGTTCCATTTTGTCTCCAAAATATATCCGGAAATACGGTACAACTGCCCATATTACTCCAAGGTCCTGTATTCCGATCTTTGTAGTCAAATTCACAATGTTCATCATCGAATTCAATGTATATCACTTCGATTCTGCTATTTGTTTCTCCATCACTTTCGATTAGTATATTGAATTCTGATCGAAAAATAGTATAATTTTGTTCAGAGATTATGCTTGTACCCTCAAGATCAATTTCATTCTCCTCTTTCTGCTCTGAACCAAAAAATCCACCTTCCTGTCCAACCGGAATACTCTGCTCTATTCCAATTAATACTCCACAAAGTAATGGTATGCCAATTAAACCAATTAAGAACCAACCCCATGATTTTGATTTAGGAACATTAGGGTCTTCTTTTTGAGTTAATACGGTAGATTCCATATTCATTATTTCAGAAGGTTTTCCTG
>DAQW01000112.1:3855-12910 GCA_002503045.1 Euryarchaeota archaeon UBA39
TCGGTTGTTTTTTTGATCCTTCCCGATCGTTCATGTGATTTAAGATGTGAAAGTGTCTGGTCAACCTTCAACATTGGATGCGCATCTGGTGTATCTGAATATGCATAATTAGCAATATCTTGGATAGAAGTAATGCCTTGATTGAGAGCCTCAAGGACTCGATTATGTCTTCCTTCTCTGTGAGAAATATAACGATCCAATAACTTGGCTGGACGATGGGTGAAGGGTCCATGGGCAGGAAATAGCATCGTTGAATCAAGAGCACGAATTCGCCTCAAACTTTCGATATAATCGTCCATATCTCCATCAGTAGAAGGAACCAGAATTGTTCCAACCATTACTGCAAGGTCGCCACTTACGACATATCGATCTGTTGCTAAACAAATGTGCCCAGGGCAATGCCCTGGTGTAAGATGAACTGTCCAATCAATTTCTCCACTTGGTCCACTTAGAGTTAGGATTTCACCATCGTTCAGTATCTTATTTGTATCATAATTTGGAATGACTTCTAAGGTCTCCTTTGTACCCCATATTGGAGCAGAGTATATTTCTTCAATACGATTTAAATCTCCGATATGGTCTTGATGCCTATGAGTGAAAATTGTTGCTAGAATTTCCCCACCATCCTTCACCAATTCATCTATTCTTCTTTGGAGGTAAGCCAATTCTTCATCAGTTCGAGCGGCTGGATCGACTACTATTCTTTCTCCTCCTCTTTCACCAAGGATGAAGCAATTGGTATGAGTTGCAGGAGGGAGGGTTTGGGTTCGTATGGGCACACATTCTACACCGGGGGCTAATTCGATACGGTGTTCTCCCGATGGGGGTGAAGAAGATAATTCGTCAATTGCAGCATGAATATTCTGTTGATTATTGTTTAATGAATCAACAACATCTCTCAACAATGTCACGATGGGGGGTGCAGTGAGCATGTTTCCAGATTCC
The DNA here is from genome assembly GCA_002503045.1 of Euryarchaeota archaeon UBA39. GTDB lineage: Archaea > Thermoplasmatota > Poseidoniia > Poseidoniales > Thalassarchaeaceae > MGIIb-N2. The sequence continues at coordinate 4,801 of DAQW01000112.1, forward strand.
CATGATTCAATTGCCTCATCAGGTGACATCCAAACCAGTTGATCAAATTCACTTCCTATATCCAGTAATTCTGGTTCAGGAGAACCGGGGGGTAAGTGTGCATGCATAAATCGATTACAGAATCTTAGTGGAGCAAAAGGAGGAGTTGTTCGAGTACCGATGTGGCTAATCATTCGATCAGATGCAGGGATTTGTTCAGATTCTACTGCGTGTGTCCATTGCATTGGATTTTCGATAATTGAATGTCTCAACTTCATCGATACTCGTTCAACAGTTGAATCACCAATTGCCAATCCTACCTCTTCTGCTGTTTCTCTAAGGATAGCAGATATAGTTCCCTTCCAATCTGTTTCTATATGTTTCAATGATGATAATTTTTCAGCAGCATCATGGTCAAAATCTCTTATTCCTCCACCCGGAAGGGACCAGAAGTCAGCAAATGCTCGAAGTGTAGGAATTCTATGAGCTAGAAGGACTTCAACTCCATTTTTCCCATCTCTTGTCAATAATATCGAAACCGATTGACGAGGTTTTGCAATTCGACCTTGAGGGACCTCAAGTCCTTCAGGTGCCTCGTCCATGCTTGTTCCTTTCCAGTGTTGGCTATGAATACGACCTTATTCTTCATCATCTGAAGAGGTTGTGAGTACCATTTTCCACTGGATTAAAATTCCAAGAACTGCAATTAATCCTGCTGCTCGGAAAACAGTGTGATATGTCCACATTCCTACACCTTCAACAGTTTCCGCCCAAATGAAAGCAGCAATAATTGGACCAATGATTCTTGAAAGTGCTCCAAGTCCTTCTTGAGCTCCCATTACTCGTCCAAGATCCATGTTCGCTCCTCTTGCTTCAGTTGTTAGAAGAGTGGATTGAGTTGGTTGGAATAACCCATTACCAGCTGCAATCAATGACATGGCTACAAGTACAACAGTAAATGGAGTAGGATTCAGATAAGGAATCCAGCCCAGTCCAAATGCAGTCAGGAATATTCCAATAACCATTAGATTTCGAATGTCATATCTCTTTGTTAGTGGCCGGATTAAACCGCCTTGAACGATGACACCAATCAGTCCAACAAAAGCAAAGATGTATCCGTTCATTCGTTCATCATATCCCAATCCTCCCTTGTGTATCGGCATTGCAGTGAATAAAATGAACGTTGTATGCATCATCGTAAATGCTAGAAGAAATGTAGCATTAACAAAAATTAATTTTCTTACAGTAGGATTTAGGTCACGAATTCCAACAAGATTATTGATGATTTTTTTGAAACCAAATTCATTATCTGAGCCTTTTTTCCTCTTTTCTTTAGGCAGACTTTCTGGCAACATTTTGATTGCTAAGACGAATGAAATTGCTGACAAAATCCCAGAGAATAAACACGGAAGGAAGTACGGGTGGGCTTCCCACCAATCATTGGCAAATGGTCCTCCAAATGCATTAGCTGGGTCTGTTAGGATGCCTCCAATGAATGGACCAATCATGAATCCCAATCCAAAAGATGCTCCGATCATCCCCATTCTCGCAGGTAATTGTTCACTTGTACTGATATCACCAATGTATGCCTTTGTTACTGCTATGTTTCCATTTCCTGCTCCTGCGAGAAATCGCACAAGTAAAGCCATCCATAGGGCTGATGCTAGTCCGAACATTATCAGAAATACAGTATTTGCAACCAATCCAAAGAGTAGAATTGGTCTTCTTCCCATACGATCTGATAACGCTCCTAGTATGGGTGTAAAGAGGAACTGTCCAAGGGTATAGGCGGCAAGAACAATCCCCACCCATCTATCTCTTGAACCAGCATCTAGGAATCCATCTGCCTCTGCTAAATCTTGTATGAAATATGTCAAGAATGGGATGACCAAAGTGAATCCTATCATGTCGATTAATACAACTAGGAAGAGAATCAGAAGTGGAGATCTCTCGTTTTTCCCATCTGACATAGTTGTCCTTTTCCCTTTTGTCCTTTCAATCCACCTAATGTATTGATGCGCGAACTTCATGTTCTAGCACTTCAAGCGAAGCCCATGGGACCTATTCTATCGCTTGGCCATACCACTCCAGACGGCACCCGTTTGTTTGAATCAGAGATTCCTCAATTCGGTTTGGGTGTCTTTCTTGCAAATGGCTCAGATTGCAAACAAGCAGTGTTGTGGGCATTGAATGCTGGATATCGTCATATCGATACTGCAAGGGCTTACGATAATGAGAAAGAAGTTGGAGAAGCCATCCGAGAATCAGGAATTGATCGTTCAGAAATTTTCGTTACATCCAAATTACGCAGATTTCATGCGGTTGGCCATGAAGAAACAGTTCGAAGATGCGAAGAAAGCCTTGAGAATCTTGGATTAGATTACATGGATTTATTCCTTGTTCATGCCCCTCCTAAAGATCCATATCACAGAAAACCTACTTGGAGAGGTATGGAAGAATGTCTAGAAAATGGCATGGTCAGATCCATCGGTGTTAGCAATTATGGGGCCCATCATCTTGATCATATGCGTTCATATGCTCAATACCTTCCTTCTGTAAATCAATTCGAAATACATCCTTGGTTACAACGTCCAGGTCTTCGAGCAGCAACTAAGGCCATTGGAGCGATCCCTGAGGCCTATTCGCCCTTAGCTCGTGGCAAAAAAATAGAAGATACTCGTTTGCTAGATATTGCAAAGAAAATAGGAGCAACTCCTGCTCAAGTTGCAATTAAATGGTGCATTGACCAAGGTTGTATCACCATCCCTAAATCAACAAACAAGAATCGAATTAGTGAGAATTTAGCTTCTTTAGATATTGATTTGACCAGTGTAATTTCAGAAATTTCTTCTTTGGAGGAGAATTTTGTTAGTGGATGGGATCCAACCGCAGAACCATGAGTGATATTATGGAATTTGAAGAGCCACAAACCATTGAAGAGGATTTAGAATTGATTTCTAAGGCCATTGAAATGGGTATTGATCCATTTCCTCCGAAACGAGAGAAGCGAAAATGGGGTAGAATTGCTCTTGCATCTTTTATGGTCATTCTAGTTGTATCATGGACCTCTCAGTTCCTGATGCGTTTTCTAGAGTAGCCCCTCCCGGATTCGAACCAGGGTCATGGCATCCAGAGTGCCATATGATGGACCACTACACTAAGGGGCTGCAGATTAAGCGAGAGTAGTCCTGTATATCAGAGCAGCGGCTAGGAAAAGAATTCAGCATTTAATGCATCTAGAGAATCTTTACTTGGCCTAATTTCGTCATCACCTAAATCAAGAAGTGGAGTGTCGACTAAGTCCAAATCTTCTGCCAGAGAGGGTTTATTTGCATCGAAATATAATAGTCCCGTGACATGTTTCTTATTTGTCTCAGCCTCATGTAATGCGGATAAAGCAGCCATGGAATCCGATGGGTCATGCTCTTCAGAAATAGTTTCTAAACGAATTGTTGAACCATCATGAAGAGTAATATCTCTGAAATGACCTTCTGGTACTTCCACTTCTTCCATAGGGTCAAAATGAGGGATATAGTCTGTCATATGAAGCGTAACTTCGTTATCCTTCACATATCCATATGATCGCATAGATTCATCGTTATTGTTGAAAGTTACACATGGTGAGATTACGTCAACAAGGGCGAAACCCTTGTGAGACATTGCGGCCCTTAGAATAGATGTTAATTGTCTTCTTGAACCAGAGAATGATCGTGCAACAAAAGTACAACCTAGATTAATTGCTAAAGCACACAAGTCAATGGGTTGGATTTCATTTGCTGGACCCTTTCTTTTCTTAGATCCAACATCTGCAGTAGCTGAATATTGGCCTTTAGTTAGACCATAAACTCCATTATTTTCTAAAACATAGACCATATTCATATTTCTACGAATTGCATGAATTAGTTGGCCAATTCCAATAGAAGCAGAGTCTCCATCCCCCGAGACCCCCAAATATAGAAGATCTTTGTTGATTGCATATGCACCAGTAGTTACAGAAGGCATTCGTCCATGAACGGTATTGAATCCATGCGATTGTCCAAGATAATATGCGGGAGTTTTCGACGAACATCCTATTCCAGACATTTTTGCGATTCGATGAGGTTCAACCCCATTTTCCCATGCTGCTGAGATTATTACATTTGAAATCTGGTCGTGACCACATCCAGGACATAGCGAAGAAGGCCCACCAGTATAGCTATCTTTAGGCTGGTTAATCACATTCAACTTTACTGCACGTTCTCTTTTTCGTTCACTCAATGTTCCACCTCCTTCAATTTCTCATCAATAAGATTAGCATAGATTCTAGCACGAGGAGGCAGCCCATCGCTATAGGCTACAGAATGTACTTTTGTTACAATATCATTTGGAATTTCTCTTCTCAAAATTCCATACATTTGTCCATCACGATTAATCTCAAGAACAACAGTTGTCTTATGTCTCCGGATAAATTCTTCAACCTTAGAATGGAATGGTAATGCTCGGATTCGACACTGATTGACCTTGTGCCCCATTCCTAAAAGGATATCATCAATTTCCTGAATTGAGTTTTCCATACTTCCAAGATATATCACTCCAATATCTGCGTCTTCCTCTTCCCGCATCAATGGTTCAGGCAATAAATCCCTAGAATTTTCAATTTTCATTTTCAATCTGGCCATTAAATTATGGTAATCATCTGGCTTTTCAGAATATACACCCATTGGATTATGGCCGGTACCTCGGTAAAGAATTGGGTCCATACCTGATCCTGGAAGTGTTCGATATGGAATGCCATCTCCATCTACATCTAGATACCTACCAAAAGTTTCGAAGGCTTCAAACACATCCTTTTCTCGTACAACTTTCCCTCTATCCATTGGTTTGTCTGGATATTCAAACCCATTACATGCCCATTTATTCATTCCAAGATCTAGATCACTTAGACCAAAAATTGGAGTTTGAAAGCGTTCTGCGCAATCAAATGCAACCCATCCAAATTCAAAGCATTCTTCGACAGTTCCAGGGATAAGGACAATATGTTGTGTATCACCATGACTCCCTTCGTATAACATCGCAATATCGGATTGTTGAGTCCTAGTTGGGAGACCTGTTGATGGACCAACTCTATTTACGTCCCAGAAAACAGATGGGACTTCTGCAAAATATGCCAACCCAATGAATTCCTGCATCAGAGAAATGCCCGGCCCAGAAGTTGCGGTCATCCCTCTTCCTCCAGCCCAACCAGCACCAATCACCATTCCAGCAGCTGCAAGTTCATCTTCAGCCTGAATAACTGCAAGATTGGTTTTCCCATCTTCATCTGTTCTTAATCTGGGGATATAAGCAATTATTCCTTCAGCAATTGAAGATGATGGAGTGATTGGATACCATGCCAACATCTGACAACCCCCGTAAATCGAACCTAGAGCAACAGCTTCGTTACCTTCAATGAAGAATTGGGCGCTTGTTTTATCTCGTTTTTCAACAATGAATGGATCACTTTTCGTTAAATTTTCAGAACAATAATCCCTTCCGGATTGCAATGCTTGAATGTTCAATTCAATCGCTGAAGTCTTGCCTTTAAATTGTTTAGAAACCGCATCCTCTAAGCATTTTTGGTCTATACTCAGTAATTCTGCAACAACTCCAACATAGATGATATTTGTAACCAATTTAGCCAACTTCGGGTTTATTTTTCGCGCCAATGAAGTCATAGGAACTGGATATGAAACGATATCCTCTCGTTCTACAGTTTTATTTTTTGTATCGCTATTCCAAACTACTACAGAACCCGGTTCTAAAGCGTCTAAATCTTCTTCCCATGTTGCTGGATTGACAAGAATTTGGATATGTGTTCTATCACCTGGGGCTTGATATCCGTTGTCTGAGAGGCGAAGGATATACCATGTGGGCAATCCAGAGATGTTCGATGGAAACAGATTTTTCCCACTTACAGGAACTCCCATTTCAAACAATGAGTCAAGAAGAATTAGATTCGCTGATTGAGATCCAGTCCCATTCGCCGTGGCGATGTTCAAGGTAAAATCATTGACGATAGCATCCATATGGCTACAACCTGCCTGTGTGTGTCGGTGCGAGGGGGCTTATGACTTAGCCTTTCGGACTTGAAGGGTGTTTAGGAATATAGTAGAGGTTCCTTCTATCCGTTGCCGTTTTGAAGGTCAGACGTTTCCGGAGGGTCATGCCGACTCCATCAGAAGTCAAGGATGCTTGGGAAAAAGCGAAGGAGTCTATCGATTCCAGTGATTATGAAGCAGCATTGGGGGCCCTCAGAACAGTTTGGGACACTCATGCAAAGGAAGCAGATGTTCACCAAACCTGGAGTTTAGTCGCAGATGCTGAAGGAATAAAGGCAACATCTACCGGTCGTGCTGGCGATTATCGTAAATCAATAAAACACTACGAAAAGGCATTGGATAAAGGCGCTGGAAAGGAAGTTCGTCGAAGAATGAACCGTCTTAGAACTGAGATGGATGAGCGAGGAATTGGAATGGGAGGCTTCCGACTTGTAGATGACGGGTCTCCTACCATCTACGGAATTTTTGCAATTGTTGCAGTAGGGATGTTGTTACTTGTTTCCTTACGATATTCTGACGAGGGATTGAATTTATCTTCATTATTCAACAATGATGATGACACAGGGCAAGCAAATTACACTGGATCAGATATGGCTCAGTTGACAATTTCATATGTTCCTCAAGGTAGTTCTTCTCAAGAGACAGTAGTTGTTATGCTTGCTCTTAATCGAGATGCTGCTCCGATTCATGTAGATAATTTCGTCAAGTTAGCACAGAGAGGAGATTATGATAATACTCCATTCCATCGAGTAATTGATGATTTCATGATTCAGGGTGGTGACTTTACCAATGGAGATGGAACTGGAGGTCATGGTGCGCAATTCTATGGCTACTGTGATGGGACTCAGACTACAGAAGATTGTCCAAATCCTACGAGTTACACTATTCCCGATGAGGCAGATAATGGACTCCTTCACCAACCATGTACTATCTCTATGGCAAAGACTAGTCAACCAAATACAGGGGGGAGTCAATTCTTCCTTATACCTCAAGATAGTACTCCAGATTGGTTAGATGGACAGCATACAGTCTTCGGACAAATTACTAGTGGATGTTCTTTCATTACCAGCATCAGTGAAGTAGAGACTGGAGGGCAACAAGGTTCCACTCCAGTTAATGCAGTCACATTGGAAAGCGTAATAATTTCTTGAGTCAGGTTGATGGACGATATATTTCTCCATAGGAGTTGTTGGTGCCATGACTTCCTCAAATCCGTTTGATTCTATTCGTGAATTTGAGACTAGTTCTGGTGAGTCAGCATCGTTTGCATCCCTCTATACGTTAGAAGAAAATGGAGACACAATCTTATCTTCATTGCCTTATAGTATTCGAATTTTGTTGGAAGCAGCATTGCGAAAATGCGATGGGTTCTTGGTTACAGAAGATGATGTTAAGAGAATCGCATCTTGGAGTCCTACACAGTCTCCTGCAGAAATCCCATTCATGCCAAGCAGAGTAATCTTACAGGACTTTACGGGGGTTCCAGCAGTAGTTGACATTGCTGCGTTAAGAGATGCGATGGTAGCTTTGGGTGGCGATCCTTCCAAGGTAAACCCCCAAGTTCCAGTAGATTTAGTGATTGATCATAGCGTCCAAGTTGATATTTCAGGGTTGTTTCCGGATGCTCGAGAGAGAAATTTAGAGATTGAATATCACCGAAATATGGAACGTTATCAATTCTTGAAGTGGGGGCAACAATCTCTCGATAACTTCCGCGCAGTGCCACCTGGGAGGGGAATTGTTCACCAAGTAAATCTCGAATGGTTAGCCAGTGTAGCACGTGAAGACTCGGGAATGTGGTTAATGGATTCTTTAGTTGGAACAGATAGTCATACTACGATGATCAATGGTCTTGGAGTTTTAGGATGGGGTGTAGGTGGAATTGAAGCTGAGGCAGTAATGCTCGGCCAGCCAATTTACATGTTACTTCCCGAAGTAGTTGGTTTCGAATTGAGAGGGGAACTTAGAGCAGGAGTTACTGCTACAGATATGACACTAAGAATTGTTGAGATGTTAAGAGAACATGGCGTTGTTGGAAAGTTTGTAGAATTCTA
>DAQW01000112.1:13297-15800 GCA_002503045.1 Euryarchaeota archaeon UBA39
CCCGAATATGGTGCTACTTGTGGATTCTTCCCTGTTGATGAAGTGACATTGGAATACATGCGATTATCTGGTCGAGATGAGAATCATATTGTCGATGTAAAGAGTTACTTGGAGGCGCAAGGTATGTTTTGGACACCAGATTCTCCAACTCCTGAATTCACATCCACATTAAGTCTCGACCTTTCTGATGTAGATCCAGCATTAGCTGGGCCAAAGAGACCTCAAGATAGAGTAAATCTATCTTCCATGAAATCTCATTGGCGTGAAAGTTTGAATGCAGAACTAGGGCATCAAGGTCATGGAGTCAATCCTGCTGAAAATAGCCGTACTATCGAAGTTACTGCACCTGACGATTCAAAATTTGAGTTGGGTCATGGTGATGTAGTAATTGCTGCCATTACATCTTGTACCAATACGTCTAATCCAAGTGTAATGATTGCTGCAGGTTTGTTGGCAAGGAATGCAAAATCACGCGGATTGAAAGTTAAACCATGGGTGAAACCAAGTCTTGCTCCTGGAAGTAGAGTTGTTACTGAGTATTATGATGCAGCCGAGTTATCTGAGGATCTTTCCGACATGGGATTCAATGTCGTAGGTTATGGTTGTACCACTTGTATCGGAAATTCGGGGCCTTTGGATGATCATATAGAATCAGGAATTGATGAAGGTGAATTGATAGTTGGTTCAGTGATATCTGGAAACAGAAACTTCGAAGGACGTGTTCATCAGAAGGTTAAGGCAAATTATCTTGCAAGTCCTCCATTAGTAGTAGCGTATGCACTTGCAGGTACTTTGGATATCGATTTTGATGTAGAACCTATTGGAATGGACTCAAATGGGTCTCCAGTAATGTTATCAGAAATTTGGCCAAGTGATGCTGAAATTAGAGCATCTGTTGAATCATCAATTTCTCCCGAAATGTTCCGTGAACGTTATGCTGATGTCATGCAAGAACCTCGTTGGGATTCAATCGAGAGTAACCCTTCTCCTTTGTATCCATGGGCTGATGAATCGACATATGTCCGCCTGCCCTCTTTCTTTGAAGGGATTGAACCACATCCTGCACCTATTGTGCCAGTAAAAGGAGCGCATGTTTTGTTGAAACTAGGTGATTCTGTAACTACTGATCATATTAGTCCAGCAGGAGCATTCCCCAAGTCAGGACCTGCAGGGCAATATCTTGTTTCTAATGGTGTTGAGCCTAGAGATTTCAATTCTTTTGGAAGTAGGCGTGGAAATCATGAGGTAATGATGCGAGGGACATTTGCAAATGTTAGAATCAGAAACGAAGTCGCACCTGGAACTGAAGGCGGTTTTACAACTCATTTCCCCTCTGGAGAAGTAACATCTGTCTTCGATGCGAGTATGAAATATCAGGAAGAAGGGGTCCCGTTAGTAGTTCTCGCTGGTTCCCAATATGGGACTGGAAGTAGTCGAGATTGGGCTGCAAAGGGAACTCTACTTTTGGGTATCAAAGCCGTAATCGCAACCTCATTTGAAAGAATTCATCGAAGCAACCTTGTTGGTATGGGCGTCCTGCCTTTAACATTCAAAGATGGGGAATCAGCAGAAACTCTTGGATTAGATGGTTCTGAAACATTCGATATCCCTGCAAGTGCTGATTTAATTCCTTTGAGTTCTATCCAGGTAACTGCAAATAAGTCAGATGGTACAACCATAGTTTTCGATGCAGTGGTCAGATTAGACACTCCAGTCGAGGTCGAATATTATCGAAATGGTGGGATTCTTCAAACGGTTCTCAGAAACCTTGCATCTACATGATTATTCTACTACAGGTACTGCGGCATTAAGCCAATGTGATTCGATAATATCCAATGTTGCTTGATCATTATATGCTCCAAATGAACCAATTTGTCTATGCGTTTCATAACCCAAGTAGTTTACAAAAATCACTGTTCCAGGTGCATCAATTCCCATTTCAGAAGCGAAATTATTTGATGGGTCAACTCTAGAGAATGTATATTCTAATGTTTGATTGATTTCTTTATCGTCATCATATTCGTCTACACTGTCCTTCCACATGCTCAAAGTGACTCCATTTGGTTCTTCATCGATATCAGTTGAAACGACCAAAACCTCGATTTCGAGGTCAAAGCCTTGTTCAGCCATTCTGGCTGAAGTGAGATTGAGATTATGCATATTATTGTGACAAGGGGTGCCGCACCATTGAGCTGAGAACACGATTACATATGCTTGATTTTGAAAATCACTTGTAGATACAGTTTCATCATCAGTTAGAACAGTAAATTCGGGTATTTTTTCTAACTCATTAGAATCACTCGTACATCCTGCTAGAGGAGCAAGTAGAATCAGAATGGCCATTAACCATCTTTGCATCATGATGCTCGTATTCATCTCATAGACTTAGATATTCGTCCCTAAAGAGTGAATTTTCCGTTTTATTCATGAGTTTGGTCATTTTCTGACGATACATGCGTAAGATGTTAATGTGGGTTATTTGTTTGGTTTTCCTTCTAGCAAT
>DAQW01000087.1:0-839 GCA_002503045.1 Euryarchaeota archaeon UBA39
CTTGCTAATTGTACAATTTTTCTTGACGTATTTCCTCTAACAATACTATCGTCTACGAGAAGGACACGTTTCCCCTGAAACTCATGAGGTATGGGATTCAATTTCTTTCTAACACTATCTTGTCGAATTGCTTGTCCTGGCATTATGAAAGTTCGGCCAACATATCTATTCTTGACGAATCCTTCTCTATATTCTATGCCTAATGTTCGGGCAACTTCCATGGCAGATATTCTGCCACTATCTGGGATGGGCATCACTACATCAATACCATGATTGGGTAAATTTTCAATAATACGATTCGCTAATTTTTCCCCCATTTTTATTCTTGCTTCATACACTGATACTCCATCAATTACTGAATCAGGTCTGGCGAAGTATACATGTTCGAAAATACAGGGTTTCAATACTGGAGATGGGTGACATATCCTTCTTCTTATGTGTCCCTTTTCATCAACAAATACTGCTTCTCCAGGCCTTACATCTCCAATTATTTCGCATCCTAATGCAGTCAATGCAACACTCTCCGAAGCAAATACATGAGTCTTATCTCCATCTTCACCACGTTTTACTCCATGAATTAAGGGTCGAATTCCAAAAGGATCCCGAAATGCTAAGATTCCGTAACCCGATAACATGGTTATTGCGGCATATGAACCATTTACGCGTGCATTAACTCTCTCAACTGCATCAAAAAGATCTTCAAAGTCGAGATATAGTTCCCCTTCAATTTGGGTGGCGTGAGTACGTCCAAGTTCACTAGCAAGAATATTGAGTAGAATTTCTGAATCACTATTTGTATTTACATGTCTTCTATCAAGATGGATTACTTCGTGCAAAAG
>DAQW01000087.1:1176-7286 GCA_002503045.1 Euryarchaeota archaeon UBA39
GTTAAATTTCCATTATGTGCAAGGGCCATTCCATAAGGTGAATTTGTGTAGAACGGTTGAGCTTCAGCCGATGAGGAAGATCCTGCGGTTGGATAACGAACATGTCCTATGCCCATATTTCCTCCTAACAGGTCCATATGGTGTTGTCTAAAAACGTCATTAACCATGCCATTGGATTTTCTTTGGTGAAATCGTTCTTTGTCACAAGTTACCATTCCTGCAGCATCTTGACCACGATGTTGTAAGACTAGTAGACCATCATACACTTGTTGTCGAACCTCTGCCCCTTCAGGAGCAAGGATTCCTATGATGCCGCACATGGGTCCTCAGAGTGTGGTCGAGTCGCCACCTTATGGTTCTTGAGCAAAATCACTTGCTGCCGATAAGTCGGTTTCTCTTTGACCATCGATATTTGCGTCGGCGAGCAGTCGCGCCATATCCGCAGGCAGAACAAACACGCTTTTGCTTATGGTACGAGTGTCTGCCACAGCGTCGACAGCGGAAATGAACAATCTTTTGGCGCTTACCCATGGATGGAGTACCCTTACTCATTCGCTCACCTCGACAGCCTCGCGACCTAACCCGTTCTTATGAGGCTTGCCGAAGTAAAAAGTAGAAATTTCTCCTCAATATTATCGAATGCTTTGAAACCTAATCGCTTGAGTCATTGACATGGGCGCGCGTCATGTCGCTATACTGATTTCTCTTCTTTTCGTTTTAACTCCCTTGTCCCACACATCTGCTGAGGAAGTAGAATCTCCAGATATTTCTTGTACATCTGATGTCGTTAATGCTGGACAAGAGATCGAATGTTCAGTGGATTTAAGTGACATTCAAGGGGTATCTTCACTTCGTTTTGAATTTGTACTTGAAGGTGAAAATTCTCCAAGAGATGTATCAGTTCTCGCTTTGGGGCACCATCATTCTTGTTCGATTTTAGATAATGGGACTGCAATTTGTTGGGGGCATGATGGTTATGAGCAGTTAGGAGATGGCGGTGACTCGAATAGACATGTACGTCCAGCTGAACCCATATCTTCCTCAGATGGTGAGAAATATCATTCAATTTTCGCCGACCATCACCGAACATGTGCTTTAGCATTCTCTGGTTCTCTTTTCTGTTGGGGTCAGAATGATAATGGAGAGTCAGGAGATGGTACAACAAATGTTTACTCCTCACCAACAGTCTCAGTGGAATTTCCTGCAAACAGAACCGTAGTAAATGTAGGCATGGGGTTACAGCATACATGTGCAATTTTAGACGATGGGTCATTGATGTGTTGGGGTTTAGATAATGAGGGTAGGCTTGGTAATGGTCCCGAGGAAACTTCCCCTCAATACACTCCTGTACTCATTAATATTCCAGATGATCGCAATGCTATTGCTGTAGGAGGGGGCCATTCGAATACTTGTGTACTTTTTGATGATGGAGGTATAATGTGTTGGGGTAGAGACCATGTTGGCCAAAATGGCGATGGTGGGAGTGCTTCAACCACACATTCTCCAGGAGCTAATGTAGCATTACCTGAAGGTCGTTCTGCAATTGACTTAGCAGTTGGAGCACATCATTCGTGTGCAGTTTTGGATGATTCTTCAGTAACTTGCTGGGGTTGGAATGAGCGAGGACAAATTGGGGATAACTCTACCACTAATGCGCATTCACCTGTTATGGCAAAATTACCCGATGGAGCAAAAGTAACTGATATAGATGCGGGTGTAACCCACACTTGTGCAGTTCTTGAGAATGGTTCAGCATATTGTTGGGGATGGAATAAATGGAAGCAAGTTAGTGGATCTGCATGGGAAGTACATACTCCACAACATGTCGATGATACTAATTCTTTAGTTCATGTAGTTGCTTCTGAAATGCATACCTGTGCTCTCGCTGAAAATGGAACAATAAGTTGTTGGGGAGAGAATGGGAATGGTCAACTTGGAATTGGAAGTACTCATGATAAGAACCACCCTATCCAATTAGATTGGTCTACTGCCCCCTTTGCACCACTATCTGGTCCTGCTCCAATGGGGGAATGGGCTACATCAAATCCTATGCGTGGACAATTAACTTCTAATTCTGAAGGCGTTTGGAATCTCTCTACATTTGTACCTGAGAATACTGAATTAGGATCATATTCTGTGGAAATTTCTCTTCTGAAGATCGGTGGGATTCGATCATCAATTACTTATTCTAATGCTGTTGAAATTATTGGAGTAGATTCAGATAGAGATGGTGTGGTGGATGATGAAGACGTATTCCCCACAGATCCGTCGGAAACAAGTGATTTAGATTCGGATGGTGTTGGAGATAATTCCGATGCCTTCCCAAATAATGCAGATGAAACCACTGATTCAGACGACGATGGTATTGGAGATAATTCCGATGCCTTTCCAAATAATGCAGGAGAAACCACTGATTCAGACGGCGATGGTGTTGGAGATAATACTGATGCATACCCCTATGATGCTACGAGAATCAACCCATCTTCTCCTCTGATGATGTATGCTCCAGTAGGCGGATTAGTGGCCTTACTTCTCATCGTTATGGCTATTCGAATGGTTACTAGAAGTCCTGTAGAAGGTAAACCTGAGAAGAAATCAAGATGGAATGCTCGAAATCCTGATCGGAAGTTTTGATAATTATTTGTCGATTGCTAGAAGAGGGTCTTCTTCTTCTTCTCTTCCAGTTACAATTGCTAGGACTGTGAATAAAACGATTGATGAGCCCATTATTAACCCGGCCCATTGGACTGTAATGGTTTCTAGTGTTGCTCTTTGTACTCCTACATTCAATAATTCAACTAGGCCCAATCCTCCTAAAGATAGGAATAATAGAGTAATTGCCTGTAATCTTGGAGCACTTCCTCTGTGGAGTATACTTGTACTCGAAGTAGCTAGAATCAACCAGATAGCAGTCATTGTCATAAGAGATTTTGCGAGTATATCTATCACGATTTCTTGAATATCTTCTAAATTCCAATTTGCAATCCTTCCAATGGCTATGATCACAACAAAAATTGAAACTAGAATACTTAGAAATGAACTATTTTTACTCAATTTTATCACCTCGTATATTTGCATCAAGGTGATGTTTTACAAGTTTCACTTCTTCATCAGTTATCGGAGTAGTAGTTTTGGGAAGATCGGATCTTTTTTCGATTAGAATAGTTGTATGGAATGCAATCCATAGGGCAATAATTATTCCAAATATTGTACCTATAATTGATTTTAGAGAGTCGCCAATTTCTTCAGAAATTTCAGATGCTAATATTGCCAATAGGGCAATAGATCCAACGGATAGAGAAATAGTTGCTATAGCTGCTAACCATCTTTTTTCTCCAATCGAAAGAACAACCGTAGTTCCAACTGCTCCTACTAAAGCTATCGCGATTAGTAAAGAAGAAATTGCAACATTGTTCATAACAGCGGTTTCGATTGGTAGATTTTCTGGTTGCAAAGATAGCATGATTACCCATCCGATTGCAATAATCATTAGAATCGATCCACCTCTTCTCCAATTTTTGGGAATTGCTCCCACAGGACTTGGTCCTCCGAAAATTGCTAAACATGATCCAATTAGATAGATTCCTGTAGGAATCACCAGATGCAAAAGTGCCTCAGCAGTTTCAACAGGTCCTACATTGTTATCTGAACCAATCATATTGGCAGTCCCAGCCATTCCGGCTAGCACAAGGACGGTCATTGGAGTAGCAATCTTGTATGTTTTGGTTTCCTTTCGTTGAAGGTGCATTGCCAGTACTCCGGGTATGCCTCCATAAAGAAGCAACCAGAAGGTCATAGCCGTCCATTCCATGAACTCCGATACTCTGTTAAAGACATGAACATTGATGCCATTTGAGCAGATATTGACGTTGTAATCTCGTTATTATACCGCGACACGCTCAAATAGGGGCCGATGGTCGCCGAGATGCTACGGAGGTGACATGATGGTTAAGATGCCGCGAAAGGTGATGAGATACAGCCCCGCTGCTGGCCGTCATACAGAACACACTGTGGAACGAGTCAAGAAGAGACGCGCCTCTGAACTCAAATGGGGTCAGAGACGTTTCCGAAGAGTAACTGCTGGTTACCGTGGTTTCCCTCGTCCTAAGCCTGAAGGCCGTGAAAAGCCGACCAAGAGAATCAATTTAGTCTACAGATGTACTGAGACTGGAAAAGCTCACTCGCCAGCGGGTCAGAGAGCAAAGAAGTTTGAACTTGTAGATAAGTGAGGTGAAAATGATGGCTAGTAGATTTATTCGCATTACTTGCAAAGATTGTGGACATGAAGTTGTAATCTTTGAGCGTGCATCTACAGTGATTAATTGTAGTGTGTGTGGTGCTACTCTCGCACAGCCTGCAGGAGGAAAAGCCGTCCTTGTAGGTAGTGAAGTCCAGGAAGTCCTTGAGTGATCGGGGGCTTACAGATGTCTGATGATAATATTCAGTATCCTGAAGAAGGCGAGTACGTCGTAGTTACTGTTTCGAGTATTGAAAAGAATGGTGCATACCTCAATCTCAATGGATTTTCCGATGAAATCCGAGCCTTCGTCTTCGTTGGAGAGGTAAGTTCAGGATGGGTTGCTAGAGTTAGGGATCACATTCGAGAAGGACAACGTACAGTAGCAAGAGTCACTAAAGTAAGGAAAGATAAGCGAAGCGTTGACGTTTCCATTAAATCTGTAAGTGACGAGCGACGAAGAGATACACTTCAAGATTGGAAGAATGAACAGAGAGCGGCTCAACTTCTGAAGATTGTAGCAGAGCGAAATAATTGGAAGGATTCTGAATTGGAAAAAATGAGTTCTGAATTGGAAGACACTTTTGGTACACTTTATGGTTCATTTGAGGAGGCTGCTTCGAATGGAGAAATTTTAGCAGAGATGGGCTTTGAAGGAGAATGGACTTCACACTTGATTGAATTGGCCTTGGAGAATATTGTTCCATCTATTGTTACCATTCGCGGTAGAATGATGATTGAGGTTTGGGATGATGAAGGTGTCGAGTTAATCAAGAAGGCACTACTTGGAGCAGAGGATGCTTCATCAAAGGAAGACGAAGTATCAGTTTCTTGCTATTATGATGGCGCTCCAGAATATCGTGTAGAAGTGGTTGCTCCAGATTACAAATTAGCTGAGAAGGCGTGGGTATCTGCCCAGAAAACTGTCGAAGACATGGTCAAGAGCGCTGGTGGTTCAGTTGAATGCTATAGAGACTGATACTTTCTTCCTCTTTCTACCCGAATGGTTCTTGAGCCCTCCTGAGAGCACCCTGAAGAATAGGTGTTGAAATGGGACGAAGCAATCTACAGAAATGTCCTGAATGTTCTCTCTATTTTCTGGCATCTGAATGCCCAGATTGTGGGAACAAAATGAGAACAGCAGCCCCACTGAAGTTTTCTCCAGAAGATCGTCAAGGAGAACGTAGGCGTCAGCGAAAGGAAGTAGGTTCTGGAAAGTGGTCTGCCAGTTTACCTTCAATTGAGAATAAAGATGAGGAAGAAGAATGAATCGCACTGAAATTCATTGGATGGATGGAGCAAACTCTCTTCCTGATGGGATGGTATACATCGAAGCACTTCCCGGTGTTGGTAATGTAGGAAAAATCATTGTTGATGCTTTAATTGAAGAGCATGAATCAGAGTGTATTGCATGGATCATGCATCCTGATTTCCCCCCACATTCAACGATGAAAGATGGCCTTTTACGTCCACCTAGGATTGAGATTCATCAAGTATTGCTTCCCATGGGGCTCCCTGTCATTGTACTAACTGGTGATTCTCAACCTCTAACTCCTACTGGTCAGTATGAGGTAGCTGATAAGATATTGAATATGTTAGATGATGCAGACTCTGAATTACTTTTGATTCTAGTAGGTCTTCAAGCTGATGTTGAAGATCGTTCAATTCATCTAGTTTGTTCAGATGCAGATACTCGCGATGCTTTTGCAGAAAGAGGAGTAACTGCTTCAACTACTGCTCCTGAAGCAGGAATGATTGGAATGGCTGGTTTACTTGCAGGTATGGCCCCATTGAGGTCAGTTCCAGCCGCTTGTGCGGTTGCTGAAACATTAGGATCAACTGTTGATGTAATTACTGGTCAACGATTAGCTAC
>DAQW01000017.1:0-4211 GCA_002503045.1 Euryarchaeota archaeon UBA39
GTGGTGCAGCCATTTGCGGTTCCTGCTGTATTGGGGTTTCAACCAATGTAGAGGGCCCAGGAATTTCTGACTTCAAAACAATATTTTCTTCGATTTTGGTTGGAGGTGCGCTGCTAATCCCATGTGCAAAAGCCGCTGCTAGAGGGTCATTTTCTTCATTGATATTGAATTCATTCGATGATGAAACATCCATTCCGAATCCTGCCAGAGCATTTTCAAATACATCAGAAATCAAATCTTGAGATGGTTCAGAAATACTAGCAATTTCTTCAAGATCCATTTCCATCCTATAATCTCCAGGAAATGGACCTAATTCGCCTTGTTTTCCAAGATGTTCAGCTGCCAAAATCCAAGCACCGGGTTTTTTCGGAAGAAAATGAAAAGCCTCTCCTTGCCCATTCTTATTAATCTTAGAACTTAGAGATTTGAAAATTTGAACTTGAGCTCCAGATGTTTTGATGTTTAGTTTTGGAGATTTCAAATCTTTATTTGTAGGGTTTTGAACTAATGTTCGTACAAGAATCGCATCACGATCATCTTCATCAATGTCGTCACAAACTTCAATCAATTGAATGGCGAGGTCCCCTAACCGGAGCATAGTTGGAATCGCCATATCAGAAGCACACCCTAATAGATACTTGAATCCGTCCATGTTGTGATTATTGAATCGGACCTCGATAGGCAACTGGAAGAGAATTCGCAATTGCAACAATACTTCCTGCTCGCAAGTCTATTTGTGATTGATGTGTATGTCTCTTATGTATTCGATATAAATCCCTAGAAATTAACCATAGATTCAGAATAGGGATGAGATAGAATAATTTTTGGAAAGCACGTAAATCCCAATTTTTTGATTCCATTGCATCTCCATTTTCTTTCACTATAGCTAGCCCCATCACTCTCTGACCCAGTGATCTAGAGAAACGTAAACCCGTATATCTCCAATATAGGAAATGAGTAAGAAGAATTGCAATAGTCCATGCCAATGAATGATGAAAATCGGGTGAAATCCAAGTCACGATATCCCATGCAAGCATTACTCTAAATTGTCCATCAAATCGCCCACCTAATATTGATAGAATACTCATTACAAATATCACATCTAACAAAAATCCTGCAATTCTTTTGTAAATTGGTGCCAAAATTGTTCCATCAGGGATTTTCCAATGTTCATGCTCCACTGAAACAATGTGTTTTGCCAAATTAGTTACTTGCCCATGCGTCGAAATCGGCCCTTCCATTCCTATCCCCTTTACATCTGCAGCAAGTGCCAAGCAATGAGGTTTTTTTCTTCAGCCCATGTAAGCCAAAAATCCCAATCCCTTTGATTCCGCAATGTTTTCGAATCTCCAATTACGACCAGTCCCCTTTTTGCTCTTGTTAGTGCCACATTCAATCTTCTTGAATCGTCTAAAAATCCTACATTTCCTTCTGGATTAGAACGAACGGCGGAAAGAACGATTACTTCTTTTTCTCTACCTTGATATCCATCTACTGATCTCACTTCAATACCGTTCCATTTTTCACCACTTTCCATGCCTCCAGAAGATTCCATCAGGTCACGAATTGCTCTTACTTGACCATTATATGGTGTAATTATTCCAATATCGTTTGGAGAAACATCCCCTCCATCTAATATTGAATCAACTATCTTTAGAACCCACCCTGCCTCTGTAGGATTTGCTTTTGAGTGTCCATCTGGAGAAACTATTTCTCCACCTTCAACTGGTAAGAATGCAACAGGATTTTCGAAATCTGGCCAAATGAGTCCAATGGGAGCAGGTCTTTTTTCATTGGATATAGCATTACTAAGCAGCCCCTCGTATGATTGACGTGATGGGAATTCAGCAATACATGAATGCATTCTATATTGTTCCATTAACATAGTAGATTCTACCCCCAATTCAACTAATCTTTCAAATAGAGAAATTTTCAATCCCATCTCTTCAGCACGTGAAGAAATGACAGTAGGTGGTAATTGTTTATGGTCACCAACTAGGACTAATTGTTTACATCCTCTAACTATCGGGACCAAGGTCGCTGGTTCTGTAGCCTGCGTAGCCTCATCTATGAGTACTCTTGGAAATCTTCTTCCATCTAGAAGAAGGTGTCCTGAACCAATGCACGTTGCACAAATTACATCCGCATTGTCTAAAATGTCATCTTTCATTTGTTGTTCAATTCTTCTTGCATCTTTCCATCCCCTTTTCAAATCTCGATGAGCAAGACCCTTATCTTTACCTTTCATACCTGAGATTCGTCTTGACAAATCTTCGTTTAAGTTCAAGATTACATCTAGATCTTTTCTGAGACGATGATTTTCCATTTTTGCATCTATTGTTGCTTCTCGTAACGATTCTCGGACCTTTACAGGCTGTCCTAACCTTACTGCATTAATTCTTAGATTCAGTAAACCTTCCAATAGATTATCCACTGCAACATTCGACTCAGCAACAGCTAATATTGGAGTATTACTATTTTTTATCCAACCTTGTAGTATTCTCACTGCAGTGTATGTTTTTCCAGTACCAGGGGGGCCTTGGATAAGTGAAAGACGTTGCTCCATTGCTTTAGAAACCGCATCATTTTGAACATCATTTAATTGCGTTGAATCATGAGTTTTATTCAAATTAATTCCTTTAATTCGATGTGTCGTTTTTCCGGCATCTTCAATGTCTCTTACTTGACCTAACAATAGCGAGGTGAGATCAGTTGAATTTTCGTCAGATAAAAATGCGTTCAATGCATCTCGCATTCGATCGTGAGCGATTCGATTTGCTCCTCTATCTAATCTCCAATGTCCTTGCCGATGCCCTTTTGGAAGATCATTTAATGCCAATCGGATTGAGGTTCTTGAACGGCTAGCTACTACTGCTTCAATAGCTTCTTTTCCTAATGGATCAGAACGACTTAGTAAAACGATGTCTCCATGTTTGAATCTATGAGATGGTAATGCTCCCCCTCCATCAATAGTTAGTCGAAGTAATCGTTGCCCATACATCCATCCTGCGGATCTTGCTTTCAGTTGAAATAGGCTAACTCCGTGTGCCAATAAGCGTTTTTTTTCCCATGTTTTCAAACGATTTTCAACTTGTGACATTTCATCTTCTAATTCAATTTGAATAGCATCAATGAATTTTGCATGATAATCTTGGCTTTTTCGAACGTTAGTCCTAATTTCATCATCTGTAGAAGAAGTATTGATGCGACGAATCCGATTATCGTCGTCCGTCATGTTATGTGCTGATGCCCTATACTTATGACCCTCCCGAAATCAATTTTGTTTTCTACCCATCTTTTCCCCTCAACAGAGACAGGGAGAACTTATGCTCGTTACATTACACGGCAAGGTATCTGGGGGGGTGCATCCGGTGTTCCGAAGAAAGAAGACTGACGAAAAGGTCAATTGTTGTCCATTGTGTAGTCTAGAGAATCCAATTGATGCAGAAACTTGCACTCGTTGTTATTACGATTTTACCGTTAGCTCTCACCAACAATCTAGAAAATCTGATGATCAAGTTGTTGGAAGCTTATTGGATGAATTAACTTCTGGAATTGAAGATGACGAGGAGGAAGGAAATGAAGTAGATTGGACTAACCATTCATTCGATATGTCCGATTTTTCAGTAGATGTTGCAGAATATGACGAATCAGATGATGTTGTAATTTCTCAATCAATTGGATTTGCTCGACAATTGGTATCAGAAGATGAAATCGGTGCTGAAAGCGAAGACGAAGAGTTCGTTCTTTCTTCTGACGATGCTCCTTCTTCAGTTGAGAAGTTCATAGTTCCGAAAGAAGATGAAAATGAAGTCTCTATCCCTGAACCTACAATGGTCAAATTGGTTGACCCAACTACTAATTCGGTAAATGAAATGGATTCCGATTTATTGAATGAAGATTGGAATGTTTCTGATTCTGCACCAATTTTACAATCAGAAGATGAAGATATAGTACCCGCTCCAGTAATTTCCCCTCCTGTTCAGACATCTAACGTATCTGAGCCTTCTGAAGTTCCTTCTTCAACTTCTACCTTGCCTCCGATGCCATCAATACCTCAGACTCAGCAATCTGAACCACCTGTTAATCCAACCCCTATTCCTGCTGCCACGCCCTCTCCTAGCACTCCAATCCCCCCAACTCCTAATGCTCCTGCTGCTGCCCCTCCAGCAGGAGTTTTTCAAAACCAAACTTCTGTTTCAATGGATTCT
>DAQW01000017.1:4597-7429 GCA_002503045.1 Euryarchaeota archaeon UBA39
GTCCCTGAACCTACAATTTGGCCATGGGATCAAAAAGAACCATGGGATGATCGTACTCTTGCTTCAAAAATTAAAGAAGCCATGGAATTGGCTAAATCAGATAGGAAAGATGAAGCCGCAAAAATTCTCGATGAAATTGGTCCCCGTCTTTCAGATCGTTATCGATTAATGTTGTATGTTGGCGCTTTGTTGAAAAATCTTGGAAGAACTCATGAGTTGGCTGCAATGTTGAATGCTGCTAAGACTTCCAAATTAGAAGATGAACATATTCAGGCGGCTTTGAAGCAGTTGGGTTGAATCGAAGTGCCCCCATCAGGATTCGTGGACTGGACACGTTCAGAGCATGTTTTAGAATCTGGAATCAAATTGATTCCACTTTCAACTAATCATTCTCATGCTTTGATTACTGCGTTTTCAAACGATCCTCATTCTGTTAGGATTGCTATGCCTTGGTTAGATCCATCATTGTCTATGGAATTTCAGATTCGTTCATTCATTATGGATGTTATTTCTGGCCCTAATTCTAATCATTATCATCATTGGGTCTTGATTGAACAAAATAGTGAAGAAATAGTTGGATTAATTGGATTTGATGTAGTTAGATTTCGTACTATTGAACGAAAATCGTTGAGCCGGGGGATTCATTGGAATCTTGGTTATTGGATTGCACCTGATTTCCGGCGTAGAGGTTTAGCATCAAAATCAATTGACATAATGATCAATATAGCTTCAAAATGTAGTGTAGATGTTGTACAACTTTCTGCTGCTCCCGAAAATTTAGGTGGAATAATTACAATTCGTTCTGCAGTTGAAAGACACGAAGGAATCATTTCCGGTTTTGGGGTAGAGATGATTGAAGAAAATGAAGGCAATGAAGTTCCATATGAGGCATATTGGATACTAACCGGTGAATGAAATGAATTCTAGATACTGGTTTTCAGTAGATTCCGATGATCTACATCATCATCCATCAATTTCTGGTCATCCAACTAGATCAAAGGTATCTCCATGGTGTTTAGATTTAGAACCTAGACCTATGAGTAACACTTTGCTTCATTCATTCAAGTCTTTAGAACAATGGTGGATTGGTAGAGCATATGATGAAATATTGACTATTTTTGTAATCGCTGAACAATTTGAAGATCCTCATTTTAGAGATGCGATAAATAGTCTTCAAAACAGTCGTCTAGGTTTGAGAATTGGAATTCATGGATTGAAACACATTTGTTGGTCTGCTTGGGGGAATCGTTCTGAAGAATTTAATTCTGCTCTCTCAGAATCAGTACGAATAATACAAACCTACGCTGGGGACTCATTCAGACCTTGGTTTCGTGCTCCAGGAGGTTATATTGCTCCATGGATGATTCCTATTTTGAAGAATCAAGGAATTACTCTTGATTCATCCATTAATCCAGTATGGCTGTTGAGGAAAAAATCGGGGAAAAATGAAAATGGGAAAATAAACGGGTGGCAGCAAGTCAGAAATGAATTAATCAAAAATCAAATTATTGAGCGTGAATGGTTAGTAAAACGTGGAATGCCAACAAATGGACCTGCACTTCATATTCCCCTACTGAGGTCACATTCAAAATGGGTTTGGAAGAGAAAATTATCTAATTTACAGTGTTCCAATGATCAAGAATTACTTGACCCTTCAATTCCGATTTCCTCGATTTATTGGCACATCTTAGATCATAGTCGCCAAGGTGGATGGACACCCCCACTTCCTTAGAGAGATGCGATATCTTCGCGTTCGACATCAATACCAAATTCTTTCTTTGCCGATTCAAACATTGCCCAATCTTTGGCCGAACCTGTCGCATCTGCGAGTCCTGAGATTGCGGCCAGAGCAATGTGTTCTGCATCAACTTCGAAAAATCTTCGCAGTGAAGACCGAGTATCTGAGCGACCAAAACCATCTGTACCTAGAACGATAAATTTCCCTTGAGGCACCCAAGGTCGAATCAGTTCAGGTACAGCGCGAATATTATCAGAAGCAGCCACACATACCCAATCTTCAGGAACCAGAGGATTATTCATCACATCAGTATCTCCTAATGATTGATAAATTCTTGAGTTAAATATACGTGGCCTCATAATCTTCTCCACTCCGTGAGCAATTGAACCCTCCTCAAGTTGAGGAGATAATCGATCTAGTCTTTCAAGTTCAGCGGCTTCTCTGTATAATTCACCATAAGATGTGACTGACCAAACTCTACATGCAATCCCTTTTTCGACTAAAATTTCAGCTGCTCTCAGAACTTGTTGCATTATGGGCCCTGAGCCCAATAGTTCGACAGTGATTTCAATCAAATCTTCCTCATTTGGTTGGAAGGTTTTGTAATGGTACATTCCACTTAGTATGTCTTTTTCATCTACGCCCTCTGGTATTTCAGGCATTGAATAATTTTCATTGTACAACGCGATATAATTGATTACATCTTTATTTTTAACATACATTTCATTGATTCCGTGTTTAATAATCGCTGCAATTTCATATGCAAATGCGGGGTCCCATGCTTTCACGGCAGGATTAGTATGTGCCATAAGCAATGAATGTCCATCTTGATGTTGCAGTCCTTCACCATTCAGGGTCGTTCTTCCAGATGTTGCACCCATCAGAAATCCTCTTGCTCTACCATCAGCAGCAGCCCAAATTAGATCTGCAACTCTCTGGAATCCAAACATGGAATAAAAGGTATAGAATGGAATTGTGGGTATATTTGCAGTTGCGTATGACATTGCACTAGCAATGAATGTAGACATAGCACCTGCTTCGTTGATTCCTGCCTGAATGATTTGTCCTTCATTACTAACTTTGTATTTCATTAG
>DAQW01000122.1:0-2808 GCA_002503045.1 Euryarchaeota archaeon UBA39
GTAACACCATCAATTGTCTTGAAAATCTTGACACGAGAATCACCATCAGAATCAGAGAGGATAGGATTGGTGCCATTATCATATTCCATCCAATTGGTAAACCAAAGATAGGAATTTCCAGGTGAAATTTGATGATTAATTGGGCCAGTAGTAAATGAACGCTGGTCCCAAGTCCCCTGAACTGCTACTGGCTTGCTACTTGAACGATCAAACCATCCATCTTCATCAGCGTCATAATTTACATCCAAGGAATTGACAGGATTAGTCGTCCACCTGTAAGCATTTACAGGTTGAGTATTTCGATAAATTGCATAACAATATTCCCAACCGTCCGAAAGACCATCTCCATCTGAATCAGGATGAGTCGGATCAGAAATTCCAAGAAGACTTAAATTGAAATTATCTGAATAAGCAGAATTTATTCTAACGACTCGTTCACTTGACTTTACATCCTTGGAACGGAAGTCTTCAAACAACTGAGCTTGGGCTTCAATAACTGATAAACCCTGTTCCTGAACCATTGCATCAATTGAATCTTGAGCAAAAGTTCGAAGAGTTATACCTGAATCAATATTATTGATTTGAGAGTATTTACCATAACTCCTAGATTCATATTCTCTAAGATTGGTAAATAATTCCTCAGAATCAATTACTCCATCACCATCACAATCAAATGAATCATTGTCAGAATCAGCAGATATGTCAGTGTCAGTAAGAGGATTCATAGTCCAACGATTTTCATCAAGGTCCCATTCTGTGAACCAATATTCGTACCCATCCAACATTCCATCTCGATCCGTATCTTCATCATTCGGATCGGTAATTCCAAGTAAAGTAGACAGGAGAGGAGGGGCGAAACCAGTGTTTTGCCAAACGTCATATTGAGCAATGGCAATAGATGCACGACCCTCTTTACCAAATAAAATACGATAAATCCTACTAGTTGCTTCATTGGGGTCTAATGATTCGGCTTCTTCCCACATTTTAGGAGCATCAGGAGGGGCAAGCCCTCCATTCATAGGATTATTTAGAGTAAGATTGAGTTCTTCTCTATCAGTAACTGCATCTTGATCTCCATCATAGCCCCCATCACCTGAAACAAGTGGATTTAGAGTCCACTCTTCATTAGTTTCATTCCATGATGTGAACAATAATTCAATACCATCTAACATTCCATCTCCATCAGTATCTGGATTATTTGGATCAGTGGTTGGCCCAGTTTGATTATATTGTTCGAGTGTTAAAAATGATCCAAACGAAACATTTCCTCCAGCACTACTCCATGGCTGAGGTGTCCCGATATCCCCTACGACAAAGAGATAGAATTGAGGCACAGAAACAATTGTACTAACTTCATTATCTTGATTCCTAATCGAACCATATTCTTCCCAATTTGTCATTCCATCCCCATCAGGATCGCCTGACGAATCAGATCCATTGACTGGATTCAAGGTCCATTTCTCCTCAAAAGAATCCCAACGAGAAAACCAAATTTCCCAACCATCAGGCATTCCATCTCCATCGGTATCAGAAGAAAGAGGGTCAGAAGACCCTCTATCTGCATCGACCAGAGAAATATCTTCTACAACGGATGAAGCTCTTTGACCAAAGGACACTGTAGGCCCTTCTATCCATGAATCATTGTAGAGAGAAGTAATCCATCCGGAATAATGAGGAGTACCATCCACGCTCTCATTAGAGAGTAAAATACGATTAGAGATATGATATTCCATCCAATTATTGAATTGTTCATCCGGGCCAATTATGCCATCTCTATTTACATCATAACCATCGCCATCAGGATTACTAAATGCATCAGAACCATTCATTGGATTAATTCCAGCATTGGTAGCAATCCAAACACAAGCATATCTGGCTTCCCAACCATCGGGTAATGTATCGCCATCTGAATCAACATTATTTGGATCAACAGCAGTCCAATTCTGTGCTGCTTCAGCAGATTCCCCATGTAATGGGAAACCCGATACTCTAGCGAAATCTAATGTCTGTTGCCAATTATATTCACAAAGATTAGACAGACCATCGCCATCTGCGTCTTCATCAGCATCATTCGGGTTGAGAGGATCTAATGTCCAATCATTTCCACCTGTAAATTCAGTACCAATCCATCTTCGATTTTGTATTTCCCAACCATCTGGCATTCCATCACCGTCGGAATCTACGTTGCTAGGATCGGAAGGAATATCAGAGCCCCCTCCACTACCTCCACCTAACCAACCAGAGAGGTATACGCTTTCAGCTGCTTGCCCCACTGATTCATCGCAAATATAATCTGAATTCAGATAATAGCATGTAAAATTAGTTTCAACAAAATACCAACCCCAGTATTCTGAACCATCTGGCAATCCATCGCCATCAGTATCTGTATTCAATGGGTCTGTTCCATTAAAACCCTCATCAGTAGTTGCTAGGAATCGATATTCATCTAAATTTGTCCAAGCCTTGTCTACATAAGCACTCGAGGGGTCAAATCTAACTCCATCATTATCTCTATCTAAATCTCGATCATATGGATCAGTAGGGTCCAAATCATAGGCATATTCCCATCCATCTGGCATTCCATCTTCATCAGAATCAGCAGATAACGGATCTATAGGAACAATATTCGAAAACCTACCTGGCACAATACTCGCAAACAAATGTGTTTTATTTTCTAATTCTAATAATCCAAGTGATTGAATGGCTCCTGGGATTTGGGTATGAGCAATATCTACTCCAAATGCTTTCGAATAATCACCTTCTAACACCCAAGATCCGGCTGCTGATCCAACAATTACTTCATCTTGC